>NZ_JBMKHA010000035.1:0-29176 GCF_049238365.1 Enterobacter cloacae complex sp. IR53030 | reverse complement strand
TCGCGATGGATGACGGTCTGCGTTTCGCAATCCGTGAAGGTGGCCGTACCGTTGGCGCGGGCGTGGTTGCTAAAGTTCTCGGCTAATTGCTGATAACATTTGACGCAATGCGCAATAAAAGGGCATCATTTGATGCCCTTTTTGCACGCTTTCAGATCAGAACCTGGCTCATCAGTGATTATTTTTGTCATAATCATTGCTGAGACAGGCTCTGCAGAGAGCGTATAATCCGAAAAGCGAATGAGCATTTCGATTTGGTTTGCCTCGCAATCGCGGGGTGAAAATGTTTGTAGAATACTTCTGACAGGTTGGTTTATGAGTGCGAATACCGAAGCTCAAGGGAGCGGGCGCGGCCTGGAAGCGATGAAATGGGTAGTGGTAGCCGTTCTGCTGATCGTAGCGATTGTCGGCAACTACCTTTATCGTGACATTATGCTGCCGCTACGCGCGCTTGCAGTGGTAATTCTGATTGCTGCAGCGGGTGGTGTCGCGCTGTTGACGACGAAAGGCAAAGCGACTGTCGCTTTTGCACGCGAAGCGCGTACCGAAGTCCGCAAGGTGATTTGGCCGACTCGCCAGGAAACATTGCACACCACGCTGATTGTAGCGGCGGTTACCGCTGTAATGTCACTGATCCTGTGGGGACTGGATGGTATTCTGGTTCGCCTGGTATCCTTTATCACTGGCCTGAGGTTCTGAGATGTCTGAAGCCCCTAAAAAGCGCTGGTACGTCGTTCAGGCGTTTTCCGGTTTTGAAGGCCGCGTAGCAACGTCGCTGCGTGAGCATATCAAATTACACAACATGGAAGAGTTATTTGGCGAAGTTATGGTTCCGACCGAAGAAGTGGTTGAGATCCGTGGCGGCCAGCGTCGCAAAAGCGAGCGCAAATTCTTCCCGGGTTACGTGCTGGTTCAGATGGTTATGAACGACGCGAGCTGGCACCTGGTGCGCAGCGTACCGCGCGTGATGGGCTTTATCGGCGGCACGTCTGACCGTCCGGCGCCAATCAGCGACAAAGAAGTTGATGCGATTATGAACCGCCTGCAGCAGGTGGGTGATAAGCCGCGTCCGAAAACGCTGTTTGAGCCGGGTGAAATGGTTCGTGTTA
Source organism: Enterobacter cloacae complex sp. IR53030 (assembly GCF_049238365.1). Classification (NCBI taxonomy): domain Bacteria; kingdom Pseudomonadati; phylum Pseudomonadota; class Gammaproteobacteria; order Enterobacterales; family Enterobacteriaceae; genus Enterobacter; species Enterobacter cloacae complex sp. IR53030. The sequence goes on along the minus strand of NZ_JBMKHA010000035.1, from coordinate 28,067 downwards.
ATGACGGTCCGTTTGCTGACTTTAATGGTGTGGTTGAAGAAGTGGACTACGAGAAGTCCCGCCTGAAAGTCTCCGTCTCTATCTTCGGTCGTGCGACCCCGGTAGAACTGGACTTTGCTCAGGTAGAGAAAGCCTAAGCAGCGATCAAAAAAGCGACGATTTAATCGTTGCACAAGGCGCGAGATTGGAATACAATTTCGCGCCTTTTGTTTTTATGGGTCTCGGCCCGTAAAGCGAATTTTATTCACGGGGAGCCTCCCTGAGGCGCTATTACCCAATCAGAGGATTTTAGAATGGCTAAGAAAGTACAAGCCTACGTCAAGCTGCAGGTTGCAGCTGGTATGGCGAACCCAAGTCCACCAGTTGGTCCAGCTCTGGGTCAGCAGGGTGTGAACATCATGGAATTCTGTAAAGCGTTCAACGCCAAAACCGAATCCCTGGAAAAAGGTCTGCCAATCCCAGTTGTAATCACTGTTTACGCTGACCGTTCTTTCACTTTCGTTACCAAAACCCCTCCAGCAGCAGTTCTGCTGAAGAAAGCGGCGGGTATCAAGTCTGGTTCCGGTAAACCGAACAAAGACAAAGTGGGTAAAATTTCCCGCGCTCAGCTGCAGGAAATCGCGCAGACCAAAGCTGCCGACATGACTGGTGCCGACATTGAAGCGATGACTCGCTCCATCGAAGGTACTGCACGTTCCATGGGCCTGGTAGTGGAGGACTAAGAAATGGCTAAACTGACCAAGCGCATGTCCGTGATCCGTGACAAAGTTGATGCGACCAAACAGTACGACATCAACGAAGCTATCGCTCTGCTGAAAGAACTGGCTACTGCTAAGTTCGTTGAAAGCGTTGACGTTGCTGTTAACCTGGGCATCGATGCTCGTAAATCTGATCAGAACGTTCGTGGTGCAACTGTACTGCCACACGGTACTGGCCGTTCCGTTCGCGTAGCTGTATTTACTCAGGGTGCTAACGCAGAAGCTGCTAAAGCTGCTGGCGCTGAACTGGTAGGTATGGAAGATCTGGCTGACCAGATCAAGAAAGGCGAAATGAACTTCGACGTTGTTATCGCATCTCCAGATGCAATGCGCGTTGTTGGCCAGCTGGGCCAGGTTCTGGGTCCACGTGGCCTGATGCCAAACCCGAAAGTGGGTACTGTAACGCCTAACGTTGCTGAAGCGGTTAAGAACGCTAAAGCAGGTCAGGTTCGTTATCGTAACGACAAAAACGGCATCATCCATACCACCATCGGTAAAGTGGACTTTGACGCTGACAAACTGAAAGAAAACCTGGAAGCTCTGCTGGTTGCGCTGAAAAAAGCAAAACCAACTCAGGCGAAAGGCGTGTACATCAAGAAAGTTAGCATCTCCACCACCATGGGTGCAGGTGTTGCAGTTGACCAGGCTGGCCTGAGCGCTGCTGCAAACTAATGCCTTTACGTGGGCGGTGATTTTGTCTACAATCTTACCCCCACGTTTGCTAACAAAAGTTAGCGGCTAAAAGAATTGTTCGTTGGAGCCTGGCCTAATCCAGGCCTCCGTCGAAGACCGCAGGTGTTTCGCAAGAGACTTAATCCCCTGCGTAGACGGTGACAGAACGCTAAGATTATTTTTGGATATTCTGGCTTGTTTCTGCTCACCGTATTAAGACGCTCTTTCCGTTTGGGAGAGTGAAGTGAGTTCCGGAACATGAGTTCCGGCAAACATCCAGGAGCAAAGCTAATGGCTTTAAATCTTCAAGACAAACAAGCGATTGTTGCTGAAGTCAGCGAAGTAGCCAAAGGCGCGCTGTCTGCAGTAGTTGCGGATTCCCGTGGCGTTACTGTAGACAAAATGACTGAACTGCGTAAAGCAGGTCGTGAAGCTGGCGTATACATGCGTGTTGTTCGTAACACCCTGCTGCGTCGCGTAGTTGAAGGTACTCCTTTCGAGTGCCTGAAAGACACGTTTGTTGGTCCGACCCTGATTGCATACTCTATGGAACACCCGGGCGCTGCTGCTCGTCTGTTCAAAGAGTTCGCGAAAGCGAATGCAAAATTTGAGGTCAAAGCTGCAGCCTTTGAAGGTGAGTTGATCCCGGCATCGCAAATCGATCGCCTGGCAACCCTGCCGACCTACGAAGAAGCAATTGCACGCCTGATGGCAACCATGAAAGAAGCTTCGGCTGGCAAACTGGTTCGCACTCTGGCTGCTGTTCGCGATGCAAAAGAAGCTGCTTAATCGCAGTTATCTTTATAAAGCATTTGCTTACGTATAAACTTATTCTGATTTTCAGGAACAATTTAAATGTCTATCACTAAAGATCAAATCATTGAAGCAGTTGCCGCTATGTCCGTAATGGACGTTGTAGAACTGATTTCTGCAATGGAAGAAAAATTCGGTGTTTCTGCTGCTGCCGCTGTAGCTGTTGCTGCTGGCCCAGCTGCTGACGCTGCTGAAGAAAAAACTGAATTCGACGTAATTCTGAAAGCTGCAGGCGCTAACAAAGTTGCTGTTATCAAAGCAGTACGTGGCGCAACTGGCCTGGGTCTGAAAGAAGCTAAAGACCTGGTAGAATCTGCTCCAGCTGCGCTGAAAGAAGGCGTGAGCAAAGACGACGCAGAAGCACTGAAAAAATCTCTGGAAGAAGCTGGCGCTGAAGTTGAAGTTAAATAAGCCAACCCTTCTGGTTGCAGCCTAAGCAATTAGGCTGATGGCTGGTGACTTTTTAGTCACCAGCCTTTTTGCGCTGTAAGGCATCAGTAGCATTTCACACTGTTTGACTGCTGATTGTCCTGACAATGCATGTTTCTATCGACGACTTAATATATTGCGACAGGGTGCTCGCTCTGTGTAAATCGCGACGAAATGATTTAAGCGTGATAGCAACAGGTATTGCGGAAAGTATTCAATTTTCCGGTCCACAAAATGGTGTTGCACAAACTGTCCCTTCGTCGGACAGATGGGTCGACTTGTCAGCGAGCTGAGGAACCCTATGGTTTACTCCTATACCGAGAAAAAACGTATTCGTAAGGATTTTGGTAAACGTCCACAAGTTCTGGACATTCCATATCTCCTTTCTATCCAGCTTGACTCGTTCCAGAAGTTTATCGAGCAAGATCCTGAAGGGCAGTACGGTCTGGAAGCCGCCTTCCGTTCCGTGTTCCCGATTCAGAGCTACAGCGGTAACTCCGAGCTGCAGTACGTCAGCTACCGCCTTGGCGAACCGGTGTTTGACGTTCAGGAATGTCAGATCCGTGGCGTGACCTATTCCGCACCGCTGCGCGTAAAACTGCGTCTGGTGATCTACGAGCGCGAAGCGCCGGAAGGCACCGTAAAAGACATTAAAGAACAAGAAGTCTACATGGGTGAAATTCCACTCATGACAGACAACGGTACTTTCGTTATCAACGGTACTGAGCGTGTTATCGTTTCCCAGCTGCATCGTAGCCCGGGCGTCTTCTTCGACAGCGATAAAGGTAAAACACACTCTTCCGGTAAAGTACTGTATAACGCACGCATCATTCCTTACCGTGGTTCATGGCTTGACTTCGAGTTCGATCCAAAAGACAACCTGTTTGTCCGTATCGACCGTCGTCGTAAGCTGCCTGCAACCATCATTCTGCGTGCGCTGCAATATACCACTGAGCAGATCCTGGACCTGTTCTTTGAGAAAGTGATCTTTGAAATCCGCGACAACAAGCTGCAGATGGAGCTGGTGCCGGAACGTCTGCGTGGTGAGACCGCGTCGTTCGACATCGAAGCCGACGGCAAAGTGTATGTGGAAAAAGGTCGCCGTATCACCGCGCGCCACATCCGCCAGCTGGAAAAAGATGATATCAAACACATCGAAGTTCCGGTTGAGTACATTGCAGGAAAAGTAGCCGCGAAAGATTACGTTGATGAATCAACTGGCGAGCTGATCTGTCCGGCTAACATGGAGCTGAGCCTGGATCTGCTGGCTAAGCTGAGCCAGTCTGGCCACAAACGTATCGAAACGCTGTTCACCAACGATCTGGACCACGGTCCTTATATCTCTGAGACTATCCGCGTCGACCCAACGACCGATCGTCTGAGCGCGCTGGTTGAAATCTACCGCATGATGCGTCCTGGTGAGCCACCAACTCGCGAAGCGGCTGAAAGCCTGTTCGAGAACCTGTTCTTCTCCGAAGACCGCTACGATTTGTCCGCGGTAGGTCGTATGAAGTTCAACCGTTCTCTGCTGCGTGATGAGATCGAAGGTTCCGGTATCCTGAGCAAAGACGACATCATCGAAGTGATGAAGAAGCTCATCGATATCCGTAACGGTAAAGGCGAAGTGGACGATATCGACCACCTCGGCAACCGTCGTATCCGTTCCGTAGGCGAAATGGCGGAAAACCAGTTCCGCGTTGGCCTGGTACGTGTTGAGCGTGCGGTTAAAGAGCGTCTGTCTCTGGGCGATCTGGATACCCTGATGCCTCAGGATATGATCAACGCCAAGCCGATTTCTGCGGCAGTGAAAGAGTTCTTCGGTTCCAGCCAGCTGTCTCAGTTCATGGACCAGAACAACCCGCTGTCTGAGATTACGCACAAACGTCGTATCTCTGCACTCGGCCCAGGCGGTCTGACCCGTGAACGTGCAGGCTTCGAAGTTCGAGACGTACACCCGACTCACTATGGTCGCGTATGTCCAATCGAAACGCCTGAAGGTCCAAACATCGGTCTGATCAACTCCCTGTCCGTGTACGCACAGACAAACGAATACGGTTTCCTCGAAACGCCGTATCGTAAAGTGACCGACGGTGTTGTAACCGACGAAATTCATTACCTGTCTGCTATCGAAGAAGGCAACTACGTTATCGCTCAGGCGAACTCCAACCTGGATGACGAAGGCCACTTTGTAGAAGATCTGGTTACCTGCCGTAGCAAAGGCGAATCCAGCTTGTTCAGCCGCGACCAGGTTGACTACATGGACGTATCCACCCAGCAGGTGGTATCCGTCGGTGCGTCCCTGATCCCGTTCCTGGAACACGATGACGCCAACCGTGCATTGATGGGTGCGAACATGCAACGTCAGGCCGTTCCAACTCTGCGTGCTGATAAGCCGCTGGTTGGTACCGGTATGGAACGTGCTGTTGCCGTTGACTCCGGTGTTACTGCAGTTGCTAAGCGTGGCGGTACCGTTCAGTACGTTGACGCATCCCGTATCGTTATCAAAGTTAACGAAGACGAGATGTATCCGGGCGAAGCGGGTATCGACATCTACAACCTGACCAAATACACCCGTTCTAACCAGAACACCTGTATCAACCAGATGCCTTGTGTATCTCTGGGTGAGCCAGTTGAGCGCGGCGACGTGCTGGCAGACGGTCCGTCCACCGACCTCGGTGAACTGGCGCTCGGTCAGAACATGCGCGTAGCGTTCATGCCGTGGAACGGTTACAACTTCGAAGACTCCATCCTCGTCTCCGAGCGTGTGGTTCAGGAAGATCGTTTCACCACCATCCACATTCAGGAACTGGCATGTGTGTCCCGTGACACCAAGCTGGGGCCAGAAGAGATCACGGCCGATATCCCTAACGTGGGTGAAGCAGCGCTCTCCAAACTGGATGAATCCGGTATTGTTTACATCGGTGCGGAAGTGACCGGCGGTGACATTCTGGTTGGTAAGGTGACGCCGAAAGGTGAAACCCAGCTGACGCCAGAAGAGAAACTGCTGCGTGCCATCTTCGGTGAGAAAGCGTCTGACGTTAAAGACTCTTCTCTGCGCGTACCAAACGGTGTTTCCGGTACGGTTATCGACGTTCAGGTCTTCACCCGTGATGGCGTTGAGAAAGATAAGCGTGCGCTGGAAATCGAAGAGATGCAGCTCAAGCAGGCCAAGAAAGACCTGTCTGAAGAACTGCAGATCCTCGAAGCAGGTTTGTTCAGCCGTATTTATGCGGTGCTGGTTGCCGGTGGCGTTGAAGCTGAGAAGCTCGACAAACTGCCACGCGATCGCTGGCTGGAACTGGGCCTGACCGACGAAGAGAAACAGAATCAGCTGGAACAGCTGGCTGAGCAGTATGACGAACTGAAACACGAGTTCGAGAAAAAACTCGAAGCGAAACGCCGCAAAATCACTCAGGGCGACGATCTGGCACCAGGCGTGCTGAAGATTGTTAAGGTGTATCTGGCCGTTAAACGTCAGATCCAGCCTGGTGATAAGATGGCAGGTCGTCACGGTAACAAGGGTGTTATCTCTAAGATCAACCCGATCGAAGATATGCCGCACGATGCTAACGGTACTCCGGTAGATATCGTACTGAACCCACTGGGCGTACCGTCTCGTATGAACATCGGTCAGATTCTGGAAACCCACCTGGGTATGGCTGCGAAAGGTATCGGCGACAAGATCAACGCCATGCTGAAACAGCAGCAGGAAGTCGCGAAACTGCGCGAATTCATCCAGCGTGCCTACGATCTGGGTACCGACGTTCGTCAGAAAGTCGACCTGAACACCTTCAGCGATGAAGAAGTGCTGCGTCTGGCAGAGAACCTGCGCAAAGGTATGCCAATTGCAACGCCGGTCTTCGACGGTGCAAAAGAAGCTGAAATTAAAGAGCTGCTGCAACTGGGTGGTCTGCCAACGTCTGGTCAGATTACGCTGTTTGACGGCCGTACCGGTGAACAGTTTGAGCGTCCGGTAACCGTAGGTTACATGTACATGCTGAAACTGAACCACCTGGTCGACGACAAAATGCACGCTCGTTCTACCGGTTCTTACAGCCTGGTTACTCAGCAGCCGCTGGGTGGTAAGGCACAGTTCGGTGGTCAGCGCTTCGGGGAGATGGAAGTGTGGGCGCTGGAAGCATACGGCGCGGCATACACCCTGCAGGAAATGCTCACCGTTAAGTCTGATGACGTGAACGGTCGTACCAAGATGTATAAAAACATCGTGGACGGCAACCATCAGATGGAACCGGGCATGCCAGAGTCCTTCAACGTACTGTTGAAAGAGATTCGTTCGCTGGGTATCAACATCGAACTGGAAGACGAGTAATTCTCGCTCAAACAGGTCACTGGTGCCGGGTTAACTCCCGGCACCGGATTGTGCTAACTCCGACGGGAGCAAATCCGTGAAAGATTTATTAAAGTTTCTGAAAGCGCAGACTAAAACCGAAGAGTTTGATGCGATCAAAATTGCTCTGGCTTCGCCAGACATGATCCGTTCATGGTCTTTCGGTGAAGTTAAAAAGCCGGAAACCATCAACTACCGTACGTTCAAGCCTGAGCGTGACGGCCTTTTCTGTGCGCGTATTTTCGGGCCAGTAAAAGACTACGAGTGCCTGTGCGGTAAGTACAAGCGCCTGAAACACCGTGGTGTGATCTGTGAGAAGTGTGGCGTTGAAGTGACCCAGACCAAAGTGCGTCGTGAGCGCATGGGCCACATCGAGCTGGCGTCTCCGACTGCGCACATCTGGTTCCTGAAATCTCTGCCGTCCCGTATCGGTCTGCTGCTGGATATGCCGCTGCGTGATATCGAACGCGTACTGTACTTCGAATCTTATGTGGTTATCGAAGGCGGTATGACGAATCTGGAACGTCACCAGATCCTGACTGAAGAGCAGTATCTGGACGCGCTGGAAGAGTTCGGTGACGAATTCGACGCGAAAATGGGTGCGGAAGCTATCCAGGCCCTGCTGAAGAGCATGGATCTGGAGCAAGAGTGCGAGCAGCTGCGTGAAGAGCTGAACGAAACCAACTCCGAAACCAAGCGTAAAAAGCTGACCAAGCGTATCAAACTGCTGGAAGCGTTCGTTCAGTCTGGTAACAAACCAGAGTGGATGATCCTGACCGTTCTGCCGGTTCTGCCGCCAGATCTGCGTCCGCTGGTTCCACTGGATGGTGGTCGTTTCGCGACGTCTGACCTGAACGATCTGTATCGTCGCGTCATTAACCGTAACAACCGTCTGAAACGTCTGCTGGATCTGGCTGCGCCGGACATCATCGTACGCAACGAAAAACGTATGCTGCAGGAAGCGGTAGATGCCCTGCTGGATAACGGTCGTCGCGGTCGTGCGATCACCGGTTCTAACAAGCGTCCTCTGAAATCTTTGGCCGATATGATCAAAGGTAAACAGGGTCGTTTCCGTCAGAACCTGCTCGGTAAGCGTGTTGACTACTCCGGTCGTTCTGTTATCACCGTAGGTCCATACCTGCGTCTGCATCAGTGCGGTCTGCCGAAGAAAATGGCACTGGAGCTGTTCAAACCATTCATCTACGGCAAACTGGAACTGCGTGGCCTGGCCACCACCATCAAAGCCGCGAAGAAAATGGTTGAGCGTGAAGAAGCTGTCGTTTGGGATATCCTGGACGAAGTGATCCGCGAACACCCGGTACTGCTGAACCGTGCACCAACCCTGCACCGTCTGGGTATCCAGGCATTTGAGCCAGTACTGATCGAAGGTAAAGCTATCCAGTTGCACCCGCTGGTTTGTGCGGCGTATAACGCCGACTTCGATGGTGACCAGATGGCTGTTCACGTACCGCTGACGCTGGAAGCCCAGCTGGAAGCGCGTGCGCTGATGATGTCTACCAACAACATCCTGTCCCCAGCGAACGGTGAGCCAATCATTGTTCCTTCTCAGGACGTTGTACTGGGTCTGTACTACATGACCCGTGACTGTGTTAACGCCAAAGGCGAAGGCATGGTGCTGACTGGCCCTAAAGAAGCTGAGCGTATTTATCGCGCTGGCCTGGCCTCTCTGCATGCGCGCGTTAAAGTGCGTATCACTGAATACGAAAAAGATGCAAGCGGCGAATTCGTTGCGCACACCAGCCTGAAAGACACGACCGTTGGCCGTGCCATTCTGTGGATGATCGTACCGAAAGGTCTGCCTTTCTCCATCGTCAACCAGGCGCTGGGTAAGAAAGCGATCTCCAAAATGCTGAACACCTGTTACCGCATTCTGGGTCTGAAGCCGACCGTTATCTTCGCTGACCAGACAATGTACACCGGCTTTGCTTATGCAGCGCGTTCAGGTGCATCTGTTGGTATCGATGACATGGTCATCCCAGAGAAGAAACACGAGATCATCTCTGAAGCGGAAGCTGAAGTTGCTGAGATCCAGGAGCAGTTCCAGTCTGGTCTGGTAACCGCGGGCGAACGCTATAACAAAGTTATCGATATCTGGGCTGCGGCGAACGATCGTGTATCCAAGGCGATGATGGATAACCTGCAGACCGAAACCGTGATTAACCGTGACGGCGTAGAAGAGCAGCAGGTTTCCTTCAACAGCATCTACATGATGGCCGACTCCGGTGCGCGTGGTTCTGCAGCACAGATTCGTCAGCTGGCAGGTATGCGTGGTCTGATGGCGAAGCCAGATGGCTCCATCATCGAAACGCCAATCACCGCGAACTTCCGTGAAGGTCTGAACGTACTCCAGTACTTCATCTCCACGCACGGTGCGCGTAAAGGTCTGGCGGATACCGCACTGAAAACAGCGAACTCCGGTTATCTGACGCGTCGTCTGGTTGACGTTGCACAGGATCTGGTCGTAACTGAAGACGATTGTGGCACCCTCGAAGGTATCACCATGACCCCGGTTATCGAGGGTGGTGATGTTAAAGAGCCACTGCGCGATCGCGTACTGGGTCGTGTAACCGCGGAAGACATTCTGAAGCCGGGTACCGCAGACATTCTGGTTCCACGCAACACGCTGCTGCACGAACAGTGGTGTGACCTGCTGGAAGCGAACTCTGTTGACTCCGTGAAAGTGCGTTCCGTTGTATCCTGTGACACCGACTTTGGTGTTTGTGCGCACTGCTATGGTCGTGACCTGGCGCGTGGCCACATCATCAACAAAGGTGAAGCTATCGGCGTTATCGCGGCACAGTCCATCGGTGAGCCAGGTACACAGCTGACGATGCGTACGTTCCACATCGGTGGTGCGGCATCTCGTGCGGCTGCTGAATCCAGCATTCAGGTGAAAAACAAAGGTAGCATCAAGCTCAGCAATGCGAAGTCGGTTGTTAACTCCGCAGGCAAGCTGGTTGTGACCTCTCGTAACACCGAGCTGAAGCTGATCGACGAATTCGGTCGTACCAAAGAGAGCTATAAAGTACCTTACGGTGCGGTTATGGCGAAAGGTGATGGCGAGCAGGTTGCCGGCGGTGAAACCGTTGCAAACTGGGATCCACACACCATGCCGGTTATCACCGAAGTAAGTGGTTTCATCCGCTTTACTGACATGATCGACGGCCAGACCATTACGCGTCAGACCGACGAGCTGACCGGTCTGTCTTCTCTGGTGGTTCTGGATTCTGCTGAACGTACTACTGGTGGTAAAGATCTGCGTCCTGCACTGAAAATCGTTGATGCTCAGGGTAATGACGTTCTGATCCCGGGTACCGATATGCCTGCGCAGTACTTCCTGCCGGGTAAAGCGATTGTACAGCTGGAAGATGGCGTACAGATCAGCTCTGGTGACACCCTGGCGCGTATTCCTCAGGAATCCGGCGGTACCAAGGACATCACCGGTGGTCTGCCACGCGTTGCAGACCTGTTCGAAGCACGTCGTCCGAAAGAGCCGGCAATCCTGGCTGAGATCAGCGGTATCATTTCCTTCGGTAAAGAGACCAAAGGTAAGCGCCGTCTGGTTATCACTCCAGTAGATGGCAGCGAGCCGTACGAAGAGATGATTCCTAAGTGGCGTCAGCTCAACGTGTTCGAAGGTGAACGTGTAGAACGTGGTGACGTTGTTTCCGACGGTCCAGAAGCGCCGCACGACATCCTGCGTCTGCGTGGTGTACATGCTGTTACCCGTTACATTGTTAACGAAGTACAGGACGTATACCGCCTGCAGGGCGTTAAGATTAACGATAAACACATCGAAGTTATCGTTCGTCAGATGCTGCGTAAAGCAACCATCGAAAACGCAGGCAGCTCTGAGTTCCTCGAAGGCGAGCAGGTTGAATACTCACGCGTCAAGATCGCTAACCGCGACCTGGAAGCGAATGGCAAAATCGGTGCGACTTACGCGCGCGATCTGCTGGGTATCACCAAAGCGTCTCTGGCAACCGAGTCCTTCATCTCTGCAGCATCGTTCCAGGAAACGACTCGTGTCCTGACCGAAGCGGCTGTTGCAGGTAAACGTGATGAACTGCGAGGTCTGAAAGAGAACGTTATCGTGGGTCGTCTGATCCCAGCGGGTACCGGTTATGCATACCATCAGGATCGTATGCGTCGTCGTGCTGCGGGCGAACTGCCAGCTGCACCGCAGGTGACTGCTGAAGATGCATCCGCGAGCCTGGCAGAACTGCTGAACGCAGGTCTGGGCGGTTCCGACAACGAGTAATCGTTGATGCCGTAAATAAAAAACCCGCCTCGGCGGGTTTTTTTACATCTGCATGTTTTCAATTCACTAACGGGATCCGTCGATAAAGCTCAATCATGTCGCCTGCCAGATCCTGAATCACCATGGCGTTCATCAGGTGGTCCTGAGAGTGAACGGTTATCAGGTTGACCGGGAGCTTGCCGGTTCCTTCGTCAAGACCGATAAGCTGTGTCTGGATCGTATGCGCATGCTTCACATATTCGCGAGACTCTTCCATTGCTTTTTCGGCTTCGTCGAACTCACCTTTGCGGGCCATTTGTAATGCCGTAAGCGCGGCACTTCGCGCCGCCCCGGCGTTGACCAGCAGTTCCATGATCGTTGTCTCTAAATCTTCCATGAGGTCACTCCAGCAGTTTGAGGGCTTTTTCCAGTACGGCATCGCCTTTCATCATGCCGTAGTCCATCATGTCGATCACCGCGACTTTTTTGCCTAGTGGGTCAGCCTGTGCCTGCAGTTTTGCCTGCTCGTATTTAACCTGTGGCCCCAGCAATACGATGTCGGCCGTCGCGATGTTGTCTTTAAACTCCGCAACCGGAACGGCTTTAATGGTGACTTCAACCCCTTTTTTCTGCGCGGCATCTTTCATACGTTGAACCAGCATGCTGGTTGACATTCCCGCTGCACAGCATAAAACGATGTTCTTCATAATCAGCCTCGATCTACATGTGTTTATTGATAATTATCCCGTGCAGACCGCTTCAACAACCGCTTTACCGCGATTGTGTGTCAGGCATCACAAAGAAAACGGCATTTTCCTGAAACCGGTTACAATTCTGACGGGTGGAGATAAAATTAGCCGACGGTTGTTCGAACAATGCGGTTTTTTCCCTGCTGTTTAGCGCTATAAAGCGCGTTATCGACACTTCCCACCAGGTGTTCCAGCGGTTCGAAGTGCCATTCCCCCAGACCCGCACTGAACGTAACGTGCAGGTTTTCTTCCCGCCAGACGCGCCTTTCAACGGCGGTGCGCCAGGCGTCAAGCAATGAGAATGCGGCAGCGATCTGCTCGGCCTGGAAGATCACCGCGAACTCTTCTCCACCGTAACGATAGACCGAGATGTTGTGTGGCTGCATTATCTGGATCCCTTCGCGCGCCACATTACGCAGGACAATGTCACCACTCAGATGTCCCCATGTGTCGTTAATCGATTTGAAGTTATCGATATCAATCAGCGCCAGTGCGAAAGGCTGGTGGGCGGTCAGCAGTTCATCCACATCATTGTCAAACGCGCGGCGGTTTTTGCAGCCGGTCAACGCATCGTGAGTCGCCTGGCGAACATACGCCATCTCCCGCTCTTTATTGGACTGAATCGTGTGGCTCAGCATTGCTTCCAGACGCGGTGCCTGGCTGACATCGCCCGTTTTGATCGCATTGATAATGGTCATCAATACGGTACGCGAGGCATGACGCAGATAAAGACCGAAGAGAATGATGATGATGGCTGCCAGCGCGAAGCCCCAGCCAACGATAGTGGTTTCGTGGCGGGTGATATCGGTAAGCGTCGCGCCAGATACCCGATAGATAACAAACCAGTCCGGGTTCGTGAAAGAGTAGTAGTAATACCAGGCATTGGTTTTCCGGTCGTAAAGATGGCCTTCGCCGCTGGTCATTTTGTCCATCAGCGCTTCGCTCACGTACTTTTTGAACAGTGCGCCTGTATCTGGGTGCAGCACGACGGTCCCGTCGCGTTCGACGACGAAGAATTCCCCTTGTACGGGGGCCACCATTTGTCGAAGGGTATACCCCATCGACGTCAAATCAAGATGAAAAGCGAGGGTTCCCTTGAGTCTGCCTTCTGTTGAAATCAATGGCTTATAAAGCGTAACTGTCGGATGCCCGGTAAAGTAGTCCGTATAATGGTGGGTATAATGGCTGAAAATACTGGCTTCTGCGTGCGCGACAAACCACGGGCGCGTCCGCGGATCGACGTTTTTACTCTTTTCCGTGGGAGGCGCTTCTGGTGCGTGTAAATAATGTCCCTCTGTATCGGCCAGCGAGATGGATGACACGGTCGGCATCAGGTTTTGCAAATGCATCAACATCTGCAGCCCTTGCGTCGGGTTGACGTTGAGCGTCTCATTCAGTATCTCGCTGCGGGCAAAGTACATCGCAGAGCGACCAAGGATATAGTCGTTTTCACGCAGGATTGATTCGGTATAGTTAACCGCCAGGTTATGCGTGAAGTTACTGTTAATCTTGTGATAATCCTCAAGGAAATCCTTTCTTTGCGAAAGAGAGACCACGACCGCGATCAGCGCAAAACTGCACAAGATCCCCGCGAAGCTGAGCATGATTGGCCGGGTAAAAGAGAGCTTTTTGCTGTGAAGTGCCATGAGTTGTACATCGATCCTGATGGTGAATACTTTTTGTCTGCCGATATCCTCTCAGCATAGTCGCTGTCCTGCGGTTCGCGGTGAATTATACGGAACACGATTTTCGGCAAGATGATTTATCTTAAGAATCACTAAGAAATTCCTTATCCATGTTTTTGCTGCCCCATTTATGCAAGAAATCGGAGGCAGGGCGAAACGAGGAAGAAGCTTTTCGCCCTGGCCAGCATCCCTTGCTGACCGGATGACAATAAAAAACCGGACGATCGCTGACAATCGTCCGGTTTTATCTTTCCGTAGTGTCTCGACACTTTTTTAACGTATTGCAGCGTGTTTCAACGTTATTGCGAGGCTCTTCCCAGCCAGCTGTCCCAGTCTTTCCAGACCGGCTGTAGGCCCTGTGCCGTCAGGGCGGCGGCGACTGCCTCCGGACGTCGCCCGTCATGCGGTGCAAACTGTTCCAGCTCCGGGTGATCGTCGGCGTAACCGCCCGGCTGTGTTTTGGAAAACGCGCTGACGTTGTTAATTGCCAGCGGGATCATGCGATCGCGAAACGCCGGGGACTCACGCGTTGAAAGCGATAATTCAACCTCCGGGGCGAGCAGGCGAAACGCGCAGATAGTCTGCACCAGCTGACGCTCATCCATCAGCGATGCCGGTTCTATTCCGCCTGCGCAGGGGCGCAGGCGGGGGAAAGAGATAGAATAGCGGCTCTGCCAGTAGTGCTGCTGGAGCCACAGCAAATGCTCTGCCACCATGTAGCAATCGACCCGCCAGCTGTCGGAGAGCCCAATCAGCGCCCCGAGACCGATTTTATCGATCCCGGCGCGGCCCAGCCTGTCCGGTGTCTCCAGCCGGAAGAAGAAATCCTGTTTCTTCCCCTTCAGGTGGTGCCGGGCGTACGTTGCCTCGTGGTAGGTTTCCTGGTAAACCATGACCCCATCCAGCCCGAGCGATTTTAACTCCGCGTACTCATCCTGCGACAGGGGCTGTACCTCCATCTGCAACGACGCAAACTCGCGACGTATCGCCGGAAGGTGCTGACGGAAATAGTCCATTCCCACTTTTCCCTGATGCTCGCCCGTGACCAGCAGAAGATGTTCGAACCCCATTTCACGAATGGCGGCGCACTCACGTGCGATCTCATCTTCATCAAGGGTTTTCCGCTTGATGCGGTTGCTCATGGAGAAACCGCAATAGGTGCAGTCATTGGCGCACAGGTTCGAGAGATAAAGTGGAACGTAGAAGCTTACCGTGTTGCCAAAACGCTGGCGGGTAAGGCGCTGAGCGCGCTGCGCCATCGGTTCAAGGTACGCGCTGGCCGCCGGAGAGAGCAGGGCCATCAGGTCCTCACGGGTCAGATGACGGGCATTCAGGGCACGCTCCACGTCAGCCGCCGTTTTGCTGTTGATACGCAGGGCGATATCGTCCCAGTTGAGCTGACGCCAGCGTTCGGTAAACGTGCTCATGAGAGAGCCTCCAGAAAACCGGTCAGCGGGCTGGTGGCCTGCGCCTGAAAACTGCGCGAGCCAGGGCCGGATCCTCTTGCCAGCAAGCCGGCCTCTACGGCCATGCGGAACGCGCGCGCCATCATGACCGGATCGTCAGCCACCGCAATCGCCGTATTGACCAGTACCGCGTCGGCCCCCATCTCCAGCGCCTGCGCGGCATGGCTTGGTACGCCAATCCCCGCATCGACCACCACCGGCACGGTGGCTTGTTCAATGATGATCTCCAGCATCGCGCGAGTTTCGAGACCCTGATTAGAGCCAATTGGCGCACCCAGCGGCATCACGGCGGCACAGCCGACCTCTTCCAGACGCTTACACAGCACAGGGTCCGCCCCGCAGTAAGGCAGGACGGTAAACCCTTGCTGCACAAGATTTTCTGCTGCTTTCAGCGTTTCAATCGGGTCCGGCAGCAGCCAGCGGGCATCCGGATGAATTTCCAGCTTCAGCCAGTGGGTACCGAGCGCTTCACGTGCCAGCTGTGCGGCGAAAATTGCTTCTTCCGCCGTTTTTGCACCGGAGGTGTTGGGCAAGAGCGTAACGCCTGCCTCCAGCAAAGGCGCAAGAATGGCATCGTTGTGCTGGCGCAGATCCACGCGTTTCATCGCCAGCGTCACCAGCTGGCTGCCACTTTCACGGATGGCCTCTACCATCAGCTGTGGAGAGGCGAACTTTCCGGTTCCGGTAAACAGATGTGAATCAAAGATTTTATCGGCAATATGTAGCATCTCAGCCCCCTGCGATAACCTGAAACAGCAGGATCTGGTCGCCGTCATTGACCTGCTGATGTTCCCACTGTTCGCGCGGTAGGATCTGTTGATTGAGTGCCAGCGCCGTTCCCGGCTTGAGCTGACGTAACTTATCGAGCAGGGCGGCAATGGTCAGCCCGTCGTCGCAGCTTATCGGCTCATCGTTAAACAGAATGCGCATCGCGGCCTCCGCATACCGGGCAGTGGCTGGCGCGGTTTAAGGCCAGATGGCGCCAGCCGCCTGAACGAGCGTCGAACAGCCGCAGCGTATTACGTTCCGTCTCCATGCCGCTGAGCAGCTTGATGGCCTCAAGCGCCTGAAGGGTGCCCATTACTCCGACTACCGGGCCAAGAATGCCTGCCGTGCGGCAGTTGCGTGCGGGCTCGGCATCGTCCGGCCACAGGCAGCGATAGCAGCCCTGCGCCCAGGGGGGCGTCAGGACCATCATCTGTCCGCCGAACCCCACCGCGCTGGCGGTGATCAGGGGCGTGTTATTGATCACGCAGGCGGCGTTGATCGCCTGACGCGTCGCCATGTTGTCAGTGCAGTCCAGCACCACGTCGGCAAGGGCGACCTCACGGTGCAGATTTTCATCGCTCAGCCGCGTCTGGAGTGCAATCAGTTCGATGTCCGGGTTGAGCTGATTCAGCCTCTGGCGGGTAATCTGCGCTTTGGGTTGATTAATGTCCTCTGTCGTGAAGAGGATTTGTCGCTGCAGGTTGCTGAGGTGCACCTCGTCGTCGTCGGCCAGCACCAGCGTACCGATACCTCCGCCTGCCAGATAAAGCGCGGCGGGGGCGCCTAATCCGCCCAGACCAACAATCAACACCCGGCTGGCGAGCAGCTTTTGCTGCCCGTCGATGGCGATATCCTCCAGCAGAATTTGACGGCTGTAGCGCATAAAATCGCGGTCATTCATCGCCCGCTCCTGCCAGCTGTAAAAGCCGTGCCGTGGCCGCCTGCCAGTCCGCCGCCTGGGTAATCGCGCTGACGACGGCGATACTGCCGACGCCGGTTTCCAGTACCGCAGGGGCGCGTTCAAGGCTTATCCCACCAATGGCAACGGTGGGGTAATCGGCCAGGCGCTTAACGTGTAACGCCAGCTGCGTTAAACCCTGTGGTGCGGAGGGCATCTGCTTGGTTTGCGTCGGAAAAACGTGGCCGAGGGCAATGTAGGAGGGGCGCGCCGCTAGTGCCACGTCAATTTCCATATCGTCGTGTGTCGACACTCCCAGCCGCAGCCCGGCTTTGCGGATAGCGTTAAGATCGGTAGTTTCCAGATCTTCCTGACCCAGATGGACGCCGTACGCCTGGTGCTTAATGGCCAGCCGCCAGTAGTCGTTGATAAACAGACGAGCGTGGTAGCGTCGTCCCAGCGCGATGGCGGCGATAACGTCGGCCTCAACTTCTTCATCGCGCTTATCCTTGATGCGCAGCTGGAGGGTGCGAACGCCTGCCTCCAGCAGGCGTTGGATCCACTCCACGCTGTCCACCACCGGATAGAGCCCTAAACGGAAGGGCACGGAGGGGAAATCAGGCTGGTACATTAGGCCTCCTCTTTTTTGAGGTAGATCTCGCCGCCTTTCGCGCGGAAGGTTTCTGACATGTCTGCCATACCCACTTCGATGGTCTGTGCGGCGGCGTAGTCGCGTACCTCCTGGCTGATTTTCATCGAGCAGAATTTTGGACCGCACATGGAGCAGAAGTGTGCCACCTTGCCCGATTCCTGTGGCAGGGTTTCGTCGTGGTAGGCGCGGGCGGTGAAGGGGTCCAGCGCCAGGTTGAACTGATCTTCCCAGCGGAATTCAAAGCGCGCCTTCGACATGGCGTTATCGCGGATTTGCGCCCCCGGGTGGCCTTTCGCCAGATCCGCCGCATGAGCGGCAATCTTGTAGGTAATCAGTCCTTGCTTCACGTCCTCTTTATTTGGCAGGCCCAGGTGCTCTTTCGGCGTGACGTAGCAGAGCATGGCGCAGCCGAACCAGCCGATCATCGCTGCGCCAATCCCGGAGGTGAAGTGGTCGTAGCCCGGTGCAATATCGGTGGTCAGGGGCCCCAGAGTATAGAACGGCGCTTCGTGGCAGTGCTCCAGCTCCTCGGTCATATTGCGGCGGATCATCTGCATCGGCACATGTCCAGGGCCTTCAATCATTACCTGTACGTCATACTCCCATGCAATTTTTGTCAGTTCGCCCAGCGTGTGCAGCTCGGCAAACTGCGCTTCGTCGTTGGCATCGCGAATGGAGCCCGGACGCAGGCCGTCGCCCAGCGACAGGGATACGTCATAGGCAGCGCAGATTTCGCAGATCTCGCGGAAGTGTTCGTAGAGGAAGTTTTCCTGATGATGTGACAGACACCATTTTGCCATGATGGATCCGCCGCGGGAGACGATGCCGGTCAGACGTTTTGCGGTCATCGGCACGTAGCGCAGCAGCACGCCAGCGTGAATCGTGAAGTAGTCCACGCCCTGTTCCGCCTGCTCCAGCAGCGTGTCGCGGAAGGTTTCCCAGGTGAGGTTTTCGGCGATGCCGTTCACTTTCTCCAGCGCCTGATAAATCGGGACGGTACCAATCGGGACCGGGCTGTTACGCAGGATCCACTCGCGTGTTTCGTGAATATAACGGCCAGTTGAGAGGTCCATTACCGTGTCCGCGCCCCAGCGCGTTGACCAGACCAGCTTTTCTACCTCCTCTTCAATGGAGGAAGTGACGGCAGAGTTACCGATATTGGCATTAACCTTCACCAGGAAATTGCGGCCGATAATCATCGGTTCGGATTCCGGGTGGTTGATGTTGGCAGGGATAATCGCGCGGCCAGCGGCCACTTCGTCACGCACAAACTCCGGCGTGATGTTTTCCGGCAGGCGAGCGCCAAACCCTTCACCTGGATGCTGGTGGCGCAGCACTTCGCTACGGATACGCTCGCGGCCCATGTTTTCACGAATGGCGATGAACTCCATCTCCGGTGTGACGATCCCCTGGCGCGCATAGTGCAGCTGGGTCACGCGTTTGCCCGCTCTGGCGCGTTTTGGCGTCAGCAGACCGGTGAAACGCAATTCGTCCAGACCATCGTCGGCCAGGCGCGCTTTGGTGTACGACGAGCTTTGTTCGTTGAGTTCTTCACAGTCGTTACGTGCGTCAATCCACGGCTGGCGCAGCTTTGCCAGACCCCGCTGAACATTGATGGCAACAGAGGGATCGCCATACGGGCCGGAGGTGTCATACACCGGGACGGCTTCGTTATCTTCATATTGCGGGTTATCTTTGCTGCCGCCGATAAGCGTCGGGCTAAGCTGGATTTCGCGCATCGGCACGCGAATGTCGGCCTGTGAACCGGTGATGTATATGCGCTTCGAGTTCGGGAAAGCGGTACCTTCCAGGGTATCGATGAAGTGTTGGGCGTGTTCGCGCTGTTCGCGACGGGTCAGTTTAGTGGTAGACATAGCTCATTCCAGAAGTGAAGGACATGGCTTGTCAGACGACGGATGAAGCAAGAGAAGATCGCCTCAGGGGCGATACAACAGCAGTGTGACTCTTGTTCCCTTCGCAGGTATTAACCTGATCAGGTTCCGCGGATCCCGAATTAACGGTCTCAGCCCGCGCGTTTAAGCGCTGGGCACTCCGACAAGAAAAATCCCCCTCCGCAGAGGGGCGAATGGTTGTAAATTACTCGTTAACGATTAAGAACTCAAGCAGGGCGCGCGATGTTATCTTCGTTACTCACATCCAGGCCGTTATCCAGGACGAGGGCGATCAGCCTGTCTTCCAGCGTGAATCGCTCTTCCAGCGCTTCGCCAAGATCGGAAAGCGCCTGCTGGAACTCAAGATAATTGTCGTGATCGATGGCATTTTCGAGCGTGGAATCGTAGTAATCCATGATCTGCTGGGTGTTGGCTTCCAGCAACGGATAGAGTTTACTGGCCGCTAAATACGGCGTTGTCCCTTCCATTTCGCGGATAATACGTTCATAAATATTGAAATGTCCGTCGGACAGGTAGTCGACCAGGCTCTGACAAAAATCATCCAGCGCTTTTTCATTCAGCCGCATAAACGATTCTTTGCCAGGCTTAATACCGACCAGATTGTAATAAGCCACGAGTAGATGCTTGCGTACATGTAGCCAGCGATCCACCAGTTTGTTACTTCCTCTAACGCGCTCAGTCAGGCTTTCTAGCTGGTTTAACATGGTTGACTCCGCAAGGTTGAGAATTGAATCTGCTTATCCAAAATGTAACCACAATGCTAACAACATGTCAGTGAAGCGAAGGTAGTGCAATAGATATGGATCGTATTATTGAAAAATCAGATCTGGGTTGGTGGATCGTCAGTCACGAACAAAAACTATGGCTTCCTGCCGGGGAGATCCCTTATGGCGCAGCAGAGGCGTTCGATCTTGTTGGCCAGCCAGCACTGAAGATTGGTGAATGGCAGGGGGATGCAGTGTGGTTGATCCAACAGCCTCGCCGTCAGGAGATGGGATCGGTTCGTCAGGTGCTGGATCAGGATGTTGGCTTGTTCCAGTTGGCGGGGCGCGGCGTCCAGCTGGCGGAGTTTTACCGCTCGCATAAATACTGCGGCTACTGCGGCCATACCATGCACCCGAGCAAAACCGAGTGGGCAATGCTCTGCGGCCACTGCCGTGAACGTTACTATCCGCAGATTGCACCCTGCATTATCGTCGCCATTCGCCGTGAGGATACTATCCTGCTGGCGCAGCATACCCGCCATCGCAACGGCATTTATACCGTTCTTGCCGGTTTCGTCGAAGTGGGTGAAACGCTGGAGCAGGCGGTAGCGCGTGAAGTGATGGAAGAGAGCGGGATCAAGGTGAAAAACCTGCGCTACGTAACGTCTCAGCCGTGGCCATTCCCGATGTCCCTGATGACGGCGTTTATGGCGGAATACGACAGCGGTGAGATCGTTATCGATCAGAAAGAGCTGCTGGACGCGAACTGGTATCGTTATGACGATTTGCCTCTGTTACCGCCACCCGGCACCGTGGCGCGTCGGCTGATAGAAGATACCGTGGCGATGTGTCGGGCCGAGTATGAGTAGTGTTACACTGAGGCCATGACGCTTAAGGAACTGCAAAAATGACCGAACTGAAGAACGATCGTTATCTGCGTGCGCTGCTGCGCCAGCCCGTTGATGTCACCCCGGTGTGGATGATGCGCCAGGCAGGACGCTATCTGCCAGAGTACAAAGCCACGCGTGCGCAGGCAGGTGATTTTATGTCGCTTTGCAAAAACGCTGAGCTGGCCTGTGAAGTGACGCTCCAGCCGCTGCGCCGCTTCCCGCTGGATGCCGCCATTCTCTTTTCGGACATTCTGACCATTCCGGATGCAATGGGCCTTGGCCTGTACTTTGAAACCGGCGAAGGCCCGCGTTTTACCTCCCCGATCAAAAGCAAAGCCGACGTGGATAAGCTGCCGATCCCCGATCCGGAAGGCGAACTGGGCTATGTGATGAACGCCGTGCGCACCATTCGCCGTGAGCTGAAAGGCGAAGTGCCGCTGATTGGCTTCTCCGGTAGCCCGTGGACGCTGGCAACTTACATGGTTGAAGGTGGCAGCAGCAAAGCTTTTACCGTGATCAAAAAAATGATGTACGCCGAGCCGATGGCTCTGCATGCGCTGCTGGACAAGCTGGCGAAGAGCGTCACGCTCTATCTCAACGCGCAGATTAAAGCGGGCGCGCAGTCAGTGATGATTTTCGATACTTGGGGTGGCGTACTGACCGGGCGCGATTATCAGCAGTTCTCCCTGTATTACATGCACAAAATCGTTGATGGCCTGCTGCGTGAAAACGAAGGCCGCCGCGTGCCGGTGACGCTGTTCACCAAAGGTGGCGGTCAGTGGCTGGAAGCGATGGCGGCGACCGGCTGCGATGCATTGGGTCTCGACTGGACGACCGATATCGCTGATGCTCGCCGTCGCGTGGGCGACAAAGTGGCGCTGCAGGGCAATATGGACCCGTCCATGCTCTATGCACCGCCAGCCCGCATTGAAGAAGAAGTGTCGACTATACTCTCTGGTTTCGGCCAGGGGGAAGGCCACGTCTTTAACCTCGGCCACGGCATTCATCAGGATGTTCCGCCAGAGCATGCAGGCGTATTTGTGGAGGCGGTGCATCGGCTTTCTGCCCAGTATCACCAGTAAGGAGTGGTTATGGATCTCGCGTCGCTACGCGCTCAGCAAATTGAACTGGCTTCATCGGTGATCCGCGAGGATCGCCTGGATAAGGATCCCCCGCAGTACATTGGCGGAGCGGACGTCGGATTTGAGCAGGGTGGTGAAGTGACGCGAGCGGCGATGGTGGTTCTGAAATATCCTTCGCTGGAGCTGGTTGAGTACAAGGTGGCGCGTATCGCCACCACTATGCCGTACATTCCGGGTTTCCTCTCCTTTCGCGAGTATCCCGCGCTGCTGGCAGCATGGGAGCAGCTCTCGCAAAAACCTGACCTGCTGTTTGTGGATGGACACGGTATCTCACATCCGCGCCGTTTAGGCGTGGCCAGCCATTTTGGGCTGCTGGTGGATGTGCCGACCATTGGCGTTGCCAAAAAACGCCTGTGTGGCGCGTTTGAACCACTTTCCCCCGAGCCGGGTGCGCTGGCGCCGCTTATCCATAAAGGCGAGCAACTGGCGTGGGTCTGGCGCAGCAAAGCGCGCTGTAATCCGCTGTTTATCGCGACCGGTCACCGGGTGAGCATGGACAGCGCACTGGCGTGGGTTCAGCGCTGCATGAAGGGCTACCGTTTACCGGAGCCAACCCGCTGGGCGGACGCCGTCGCTTCCTCGCGTCCGGCTTTTGTTCGTTGGCAGGAAATTCAGCCGTGATTCAGGTAAACTGCGGCTAATTTTCGATTCGAGACATCATCATGTTACAAAACCCGATTCATCTGCGCCTTGAGAAGCTGGAAAGCTGGCAGCACGTCACCTTTATGGCTTGCCTGTGCGAGCGCATGTATCCCAACTATGCCGCGTTCTGTAAGCAGACGGGCTTTGGTGATGGTCATATCTACCGCCGCATTCTGGATTTGATCTGGGAAACGCTGACGGTCAAAGACGCAAAGGTGAATTTCGACTCCCAACTGGAGAAGCTGGAAGAGGCGATCCCGGCCGCGGATGATTTTGATCTGTACGGTGTCTATCCGGCCATTGATGCCTGCGTGGCATTAAGTGAGCTGATCCACTCCCGTCTGAGTGGCGAAACCCTGGAGCATGCTATCGAAGTCAGTAAGGCATCCATTACGACCGTTGCGATGCTCGAAATGACCCAGGAAGGCCGTGAAATGACCGACGAAGAGCTGCGAGCTAACCCGGCGGTTGAGCAGGAATGGGATATCCAGTGGGAAATTTTCCGCCTGCTGGCAGAGTGTGAAGAACGTGACATTGAGCTGATCAAAGGGCTGCGTGCGGACTTACGTGAGTCGGGCGAGAGCAATATTGGTATAATTTTTAACCAATGAGACAACAAAACGTGATTTAACGCCTGTTTTGTCGCACCTCGACTCTTCCCTTCTGCCCCCCGTCTGGTCTACATTTGGGGGGCGAAAAAAAGTGGCTATCGGTGCGTGTATGCAGGAGAGTGCTTTTTTGGCATTTTCGTCGCACTCGATGCTTAGCAAGCGATAAACACATTGAAAGGATAACTTATGAACAAGACTCAACTGATTGATGTAATTGCGGACAAGGCTGATCTGTCTAAAGTGCAGGCTAAAGCTGCTCTGGAATCTACCCTGGCTGCTATTACTGAGTCTCTGAAAGAAGGCGATGCTGTACAACTGGTTGGTTTCGGTACCTTCAAAGTGAACCACCGCGCTGAGCGTACTGGCCGCAACCCGCAGACCGGTAAAGAAATCAAAATCGCCGCAGCTAACGTGCCGGCATTTGTTTCTGGTAAAGCACTGAAAGACGCTGTTAAGTAAGACGCGTGGCAGTGAACAGTTTTAGCGAAGGGGCGGCAACGCCCCTTTTGTCATTCTGGCGTGGAACGCTCGCGCTGGCAGGCGTGCTTCTGCTGTCTGCCTGCAGCCACGACACCTCTCTGCCACCGTTTACCGCCAGCGGCTACGCTGACAATCAGGGTGCGGTGAGGATATGGCGCAAAGATTCCGGCGGCGAAGTGCATCTGCTCTCCGCTTTCAGTCCGTGGCATAACGGCAATACGTCGACCGCGGAGTATCGCTGGCAGGGTGATTACCTGTCGCTGATTGAACTGAACGTCTACAGTAAAACCCCCGAACATGTGAAAGTGCGTTTTGACGACCATGGTGAGCTGAGCTTTATGCAGCGTGAAGTGAGTGGTCAAAAACAGCAGCTTTCCAGCGATCAGATTGCCCTCTACCGCTATCGTGCTGAACAAATCCGCCAGACCAGCGATGCGCTTCGTCTTGGACGTGTGGTGCTGCGTCAGGGGCGCTGGCATAACGATGGCACGGTAACCACCTGCGAAGGGCAGACGGTGAAGCCTGAGCTTGAATCCTGGGCGACCGAACATATTCAACGCCGTCAGCGTCATTCATCAATGGAAGTGAGTGTGGCGTGGCTTGAGGCGCCGGAAGGCTCTCAGCTGTTGCTGGTGGCGAACGAAGATTTCTGCACGTGGCAGCCGACAGAGAAGAGTTTTTGACGTAAATCCCCTCTCCCTTGAGGGAGAGGGTTAGGGTGAGGGGGAAAATTACTCGCCCTGCTCGCGCGCAATCGCACGATAACCAATATCCTGACGGCTAAAGCTACCGTTCCAGTGAATATCCGCCATCAGCGCATAGGCACGCTTCTGCGCTTCTGCAACGGTATGACCCAGTGCGGTAGCACACAGGACGCGGCCGCCGTTGGTCAGGACGCGCTCGTCGTCAGACAGTTTCGTACCCGCGTGGAATACCTTCGCACCGTCAATCTCTTCCAGCGGCAGGCCGTGGATTTCATCACCGGTGTTGTAGTTACCCGGATAACCGCCCGCGGCAATCACCACGCCCAGAGACGCACGTTCATCCCACTCTGAGGTTTTCTCGTCCAGCTTGCCTTCGCAAGCCGCCAGACACAGATCGACCAGGTCCGATTTCATGCGCAGCATTATCGGTTGAGTTTCCGGATCGCCAAAGCGGCAGTTGAACTCGATAACCTTAGGGTTGCCCTGCTTGTCGATCATCAGACCTGCATAGAGGAAACCGGTGTAGGTATTCCCTTCCGCCGCCATGCCTTTCACGGTAGGCCAGATAATGCGGTCCATGGTGCGCTGATGTACTTCATCCGTCACCACCGGGGCAGGGGAGTAGGCGCCCATCCCGCCGGTATTAGGACCGGTATCGCCATTACCCACGCGTTTATGATCCTGGCTGGTGGCCATCGGCAGAACGTGCTCGCCGTCGACCATGACAATGAAGCTCGCTTCTTCGCCGTCGAGGAACTCTTCAATCACGATACGGTGGCCTGCATCGCCAAAGGCATTGCCAGCCAGCATATCCTGAACCGCGGCTTCCGCTTCTTCGAGGGTCATCGCAACGATAACGCCTTTACCGGCGGCCAGACCGTCGGCTTTAATAACGATCGGCGCGCCTTTTTCACGCAGGTAAGCCAGAGCTGGCTCCACTTCGGTGAAGTTCTGATATTCCGCCGTCGGGATGTTGTGACGTGCCAGGAAATCTTTGGTGAAGGCTTTAGACCCTTCCAGCTGGGCAGCACCTTCCGTTGGTCCGAAGATTTTCAGGCCAGCAGCGCGGAACGCGTCAACTACGCCAATCACCAGGGGCGCTTCCGGGCCGACAATGGTCAGATCGATTTTCTCATTCTGGGCAAAGTTCAGCAGGGCCGGGATATCGGTCACACCGATGGCGACGTTCTGCAAAGCGGGTTCCAGGGCAGTACCGGCATTACCCGGTGCCACGAAGACCGTTTTCACCCGCGGAGACTGCGCCGCTTTCCACGCCAGGGCGTGCTCGCGTCCGCCGTTACCAATCACTAATACTTTCATTTTTCTGCTCCAGGAATTAATGGCGGAAGTGGCGCATGTCGGTGAAGATCATCGCGATACCGTGCTCGTCGGCGGCGGCAATCACTTCGTCGTCGCGGATAGAACCACCAGGCTGGATCACGCAGGTAATGCCTACAGCGGCTGCCGCATCGATACCGTCACGGAACGGGAAGAAGGCATCAGAGGCCATGGCGGAACCTTTCACTTCCAGCCCTTCATCACCTGCTTTGATCCCGGCAATTTTCGCAGAATAGACACGACTCATCTGGCCTGCGCCTATTCCGATGGTCATGTTCTCTTTGGCGTAGACGATGGCGTTGGACTTGACGAACTTCGCCACTTTCCAGCAGAACAGCGCGTCACGCAGCTCCTGCTCGCTCGGCTGGCGTTTGGTCACTACGCGCAGGTCAGCTTCTGTCACCATACCCAGATCGCGATCCTGAACCAGAAGGCCGCCGTTCACGCGTTTGAAGTCCAGACCCGGCACGCGATTTGCCCACTGGCCGCAAATCAGTACGCGCACATTCTGTTTTGCCGCGGTGATTTTCAGCGCTTCTTCGGATGCCGATGGTGCAATGATCACTTCAACAAACTGTCGGGAGATGATGGCCTGCGCGGTTTGGGCATCCAGCTCGCGGTTGAAGGCGATAATGCCGCCAAACGCGGAGGTCGGGTCGGTTTTGTAAGCACGGTCGTAAGCGTCCAGAATAGAGGTGCTCACCGCCACACCGCAAGGGTTGGCGTGCTTGACGATAACGCAGGCTGGCTCGCTGAACTCCTTCACGCATTCCAGCGCAGCGTCGGTGTCAGCAATATTGTTGTAGGAGAGCGCCTTGCCCTGAACCTGCTGAGCGGTGGCAACCGAGGCTTCTTTGATCTCTTCTTCTATATAGAAGGCAGCCTGCTGGTGGCTGTTCTCGCCGTAACGCATATCCTGCTTCTTGATGAAGTTCAGGTTCAGCGTGCGCGGGAAGCGGCCAGAAGGATCGTTGCTTTCACCGTGGTAAGCCGGCACCAGGCTACCGAAGTAGTTGGCGATCATGCTGTCGTATGCAGCGGTGTGTTCGAAGGCTTTGATAGCGAGGTCGAAACGCGTGTCGAGCGTCAGTGACCCTTCGTTGGCATCCATCTCGCTAATAATGGTGTTGTAATCGCTGCTCTTCACCACGATGGCCACATCTTTATGGTTCTTGGCTGCAGAGCGCACCATGGTCGGGCCGCCGATATCAATATTTTCTACCGCATCTTCCAGAGAGCAGCCTTCGCGGGCAACGGTCTGGGCAAACGGGTAGAGGTTAACGACAACCATGTCGATTGGCGCAATATCATGCTTTTCCATAATGGCATCGTCCTGGCCGCGACGGCCAAGAATACCGCCGTGCACTTTCGGATGCAGAGTTTTGACGCGTCCATCCATCATCTCCGGGAAACCGGTGTAATCGGACACTTCGGTTACCGGCAGACCTTTATCTGCTAACAGGCGTGCGGTGCCGCCTGTAGAAAGCAGCTCCACACCGCGTGCAGAAAGTGCCTGAGCGAATTCGACGATACCGGCTTTATCAGAAACACTGAGCAGAGCGCGGCGGACTGGACGACGTTGTTGCATGGTAAATCCCCTGGATTTCACGATTACAGAGAGCGTTAGATGAATTTTCCTGCGAAAAACTCATCTAACACACCTGACGAGGCATCCTTGTGAAGCGCGAGCATTTTAACGAAAACGTTTGCGCAACGCTCGCACATTTTTACTTTTTCGTATCATTGTGGATAAGTCTGTGTGTAAAAGGGTATAAGGTGGGGTTTTGCTGTGGAATGCAGCAGTCAGTCATTTTTCTGTCATTTAGCGGTTGCGGCCTGCGGAGAACTCCCTATAATGCGCCTCCATCGACACGGCAGATGTGAATCACTTCACAGACAACCCGGTCGGTTGAAGAGAAAAAATCCTGAAATTACGGGTTGACTCTGAAAGAGGAAAGCGTAATATACGCCACCTCGCAACGGTGAGCGAAAGCCGCGTTGCAACTGCTCTTTAACAATTTATCAGACAATCTGTGTGGGCACTCAAAGTGACATGGATTCTTAACGTCGCAAGACGAAAAATGAATACCAAGTCTCTGAGTGAACATACGTAATTCATTACGAAGTTTAATTCACGAGCATCA
>NZ_JBMKHA010000034.1:0-31433 GCF_049238365.1 Enterobacter cloacae complex sp. IR53030 | reverse complement strand
ACTAATCAGATCGCACAAACTGGACTGAGTTCCCTTCCTCCGGTGATCTACTATTCGGAACAGCTATTTAGAGTTAAATCAACGATTTAATTCATTTTTCTATGCAGGATCTTTGAAAAAAGCAGTAGAAAAACGGAGAAGTACATGACCTTTAGTTTAGCTCAAACAGCTAGTGCAGAAACCACACTAAAAGCACCTGCTGAAGCAGATCAGAACCTGCGGGATATCACTGAACTGGCGTGTTATATCTGTGATGCACCAGTGGCTATGGTGACGCGAACCGATGACACAAAGCTGAATCTAATTGCAAAAGTTGGTATTTCGCGTACCTCTGTATTAATTAAAGAGTCCTTTTGCGTGTATGCAATGGAAACACCTGATGCGGTAATGGTGGTCCCTGACGCTACTTTAGATCACAGATTCAGTACCAATGCTATGGTGATTTCAGGACCTGGCTACCGATTTTATGCTGGCTCGCCGCTGATTGATCCCGAAGGTGCAGTGATTGGTACTATTTGTGTCTATGATCATGTTCCTAAGCAGCTGAACCAGCGGCAGATAAGCTCTTTGCAGGCTCTGTCCAGACAAGTGATCGCCATACTGGAGCTGAAAAAAGTCGGCGAACAATTACATAATACCAGCATGACGGATGCGCTGACAGGGGTGAACAACAGAAGAGCTTTTGACCTCAAGTTTGAAGCTGAATTTGCTCGCTGGCAAAGAACAGGACAATCTTTTGTACTGGCATTGATTGATATTGATCACTTTAAGAGTTTTAACGACAGCTATGGTCATGCCGCAGGAGATGAGGCACTGAGTCAAGTCGCGGCTCTGTTTCAGCGCCATAGCAGGAACTATGACTTTTTCGCCCGTTATGGTGGTGAAGAGTTTGTGCTGATCCTGCCAGGCACAGACACAGCGTCCGCAAATAAAACACTGGAAAAGTTAAGGCTGGTAGTGGCTAACCATGAGTGGTTATTACGACAATTAACGGTCAGCATAGGTTTGGCCAGCGCTGATTTATTTGACGACAAAAAGCAGTTGCTCGAAGTCGCCGATCAGATGTTATACAAAGCTAAAACCCAAGGCCGCAATCAAACCAGTGTGTTCGCCACACTGTAAGAGATCTGTTCATGCTGCGCTGATCTCAAGACCTCATAAAAACTGAGGTCTTGCTTCGGTCGATAAGCTGGTCTGATATTGGCATTATTTATTCCTTTCAAATACATGGGTAATGCGACTTACACAGATTTTTTATGCTCTCTTGGACTCCATGTGAAGGAGATCGTCACATTCTTTACATATAGAAAATAGAGTTCTTTAGCCAGCTGCAATTTCAGATTAACCGATTCGGTAAGCTTTCTGCATTTCCGGAGACAACTTTTTTAGCCAGCTTGAGAGACTGAAGCCTTTTCTATCGGTACTATTTAATTTAGTAAAATACAGATGTTCATCCCAGCGAGGACCGAAATCTACTTCTGCAAGACTTACAAGCTGTTTGTTTCTGCGAAGACGATGCTTTTGATGGTAATCTTCGGCGGGCCAAAAATAACCATTTTGTTCTCCGGCCTCAATCACCTCGGGAGATTTCTCCTTTCCAATCGCTTGAATCAGTTCTTCAGCTACTTGTTTTTGCTCCAGATCAAAAACAAAAAGTATCTGGCGATACTGGCCCTGCTTTCTACCATGAACAGACCATGATTCAAAACTTCCAAGAAGTTCCCTGTAGCTGATTTGGTCTTTATCGTAGATCACTCTGACGACTTCGGCGTGTCCGTTGATGTTGCGGTAACTCGGATCCAGAGTTGATGCTCCAGCGTAGCCAACACGTGTTTGCACTACTCCCTGCGTCCCTCCAAAATTAGAATCCGGTCCCCAAAAGCAACCCATGCCGAAAACCGTTTGACTAAGCTTCCCGATTTTCAATGCTTCTTCGATTGCTTCAGGGGTTGCAAATTCATAGCTTTCAACACCGTCTTCTTTATTCATTTTTAGATCCGACATATTTTTCACCTAACTTTCAAAAATTGAAGCCACTCCCATTCCTCACGCCGTGCAAACGACGATAAGACCACGTTTTCCAACACCAGCTTGATGAAGTATCTTTGCTAAAACTCCGCAGCATGTTTCTTGGTAACACAACTGCGGAAAATTGCTGTAATCATTGATCTTACTGCTTATTAAGTTATTAATAATTCTAAAAAACTCATTATTTCATTGAAGCTTCCAACCACCTGTCAAGGTCCTTGAACTTGGGGTTTCTCAGCTTCTTTGTCCCAACCACTATTGTCGGGAAATTCAGCTTTCCGTTCGAATAGAGGGAGCACAGTTCATCAGCAGCCGCGTCGTCTTCATGAACATCCAAAAAAACAAACTGGCTCCCTTTTTCTTGCAAGTACGAATGGTAAATCTTGGTTTTATGGCAGTCTTTATGACCGAACAGCTTAATCAACACGAACGGCTCCTTTTTTCAAAAGGTTCACTTTCATAAACCCCCTCGATTTAAAAATTATTCTACAAACTTCAATGACTCCGAGTTAATACAGAATCGGACCCCTGATGGCTCAGGACCGTCTGGAAAAGCGTGCCCCAGATGGGCTTCGCACACATTGCATAGCACTTCGATTCTGCGCCCGAAGGTCGTATCCAGTTCATATTGAATTACGTTGTCTGCGACTGGCTCAGAAAAACTCGGCCATCCCGTTCCCGAATCGAACTTTAGGTTCGAGTCAAAGAGTTCGGTGTCGCAGCCCACACAGGCGTACCTTCCAGCTTCATAAAATGAACAGAGTTCTCCGGTGTGCGCGCGTTCGGTGCCTTTCATCCGCATGACCCGAAATTGCGCTGGCGTCAGAATTTCTTTCCACTCTTCCTCGCTCTTTTCTACTTTTTTGGGAGGCGCGGGAGTGCCGTTATCCAGGTAGTTGTAAATGCTTTTCCAATTGAACATATATTTGCTCCTTTATTTTAGGGTTCACTCTTTAGCTATCAATCCACGAGAAGAAGTCTGTAGCACTACCAATGAATTCTCCATCCACAAAAACTTGCGGTACAGTTTGGAGATTTGTTCTTTCCTTCAACTCCAGGTAAGTCTTCGGATCGTCGTCTACGCGAATTTGTTTGAAATCGACCTTTTCAGCAGTTAGGTAATTCTTCACGCGTGCGCAAAATGGACAATGGTCTTTCGTATAAATAACAACATTCTTAAGTGCTTTCATTTTTTCCTCGTTCATTTGGTTCATGATTTAGTCTCTTTCAAAATGGCAAGAGTATCCGCTGGGATTCCTCTGCAAATAGTTTTGGTGATATGCCTCAGCGTCGTAGAATTCTTTTTCCAGGGTGACGGTCGTGACCACTTCATTCTCGAAGCGACCGATCTCATTGACCTCATCAATCACGTTTTCGATAATCGCTTTCTGTGCATCGTCACGATAGAACGCTGCCGAGCGATACGAAGTGCCAACATCATTTCCTTGGCGATTCTTCGTAGTCGGATCATGGATTTTGAAAAAGTAATGTAGAATCTCTTCGAGAGATATTTCGTCTTGGTCGTATTCCACGCGAACCGCTTCGGCGTGCCCCGTTTTCCCTGTTATAATATCGGCGTAGGTAGGATCATCAAAATCTCCGCCAGAGTAGCCCACCTTCGTTGACGTCACACCGTCCAGACTCCTAAGGAGGTCTTCGAGACCCCAAAAACACCCTCCGGCAACGATCACATAATCTAGTTTCATAAAGCCTCCTTAGTTTTCATCCACTTACTGATTAGACTGACTTTACAGCATGTAAAATAGATATAATATGTTCAATAGTTCGTATAACATGACCTATTGGACAGTTTACGTAGGAGCTACATATGGATGTTCTCAGTGAAATTTTAGATAAGGTAGAGCTTACTAGCAGCTACTGGTATAGAACCTCATTTGCGGGAGACTGGGGCATCAGCCTCCCGCAGGAAGAGAATCTAGCGAGATTTCACATCGTGACTCATGGCGAGTTTTGGTATGAGGTGCCAAAACTTAAACTTAAAGCATTGGCGGAGCAGGGCGATATTTTGATCTTTTTCAAAGGGATGGAGCACACCATGGCCAGTGCACCAAAAATCAAGGCCGAGCCTGCGGTCGAATTTAGAGCTAAAGCCAACCTCACCGAAGCTCAAGTTTTGGAATACGGTGATCAGAGCAAGCTCAAAGCCAACGTCGTTTGCGGACATTTTTGTTTTAATGGCGGACCCGATCATCCATTCTTAAATTCGCTGCCAAATGTCGTGCATATCAAGAGTGCTGATAACTCCCACTCGCCTTGGCTTGCCATGCTTTTAAGTATTATAGAGCAGGAAGCAAAATCAGGGCTTCCTGGAAGCAACACGTTAGTCAGAAAGCTGACCGAAATTATCTTCGTGCAAGCGTTAAGAATCCACATGTACAAATCCAATAAAAATGCTGGATTCTTCAAACTGATCGAAAATCCGCAACTCAGCAAAACCTTGGAAGCTATTCATCATAGTCTCGATAAAAAATGGGGTCTTGACGATCTCGCCGGGATTGCGGGGATGTCGCGTACGAACTACAGCGTCAAATTTAAGGAGCTGTCAGGCATGACACCTCTTGATTATTTAACCTATTGTCGGCTTGAAAAAGCAAAGCAGCTGCTTAAAGAATCCGGTAAGTCTGTTCCCGAAGTGAGTGAAGCCATTGGGTATCCGGCACATGAACACTTTCAAAAGTTGTTTAAGAAAAAAATTGGCAAAACTCCTAGCGCGTACAGAAAAGAAAATTCTGAAAAGGTGTAAAAATGAATATCTATAACTCTCCTGTTACCAAAATAGCTTTCTGGGTCATAGTCATTGGTGGTGCGGCTTGCCTGCTTATCCCTTTGTTTGCACCTCTTCTTCCGCTGCAATATTTGAAAGGTTATGGCGAAATAGGAGATGTTCTTGGAGGTATTTCAAGCCCATTTGTACAAATTCTGGGTTCAGTGCTTCTCTTTCTGGTGTTAAAAGCTCAGATTGACGCTAATGGCATCCTCCATCAGCAAATCGAAAAGGAATATACGAAGGAGCAACTGAGGCACGAGTTGAATCAGCTTCACGGGTAATGGTGCCAACTTACTGATTTAGTGTATGATGGTGTTTTTGAGGTGCTCCAGTGGCTTCTGTTTCTATCAGCTGTCCCTCCTGTTCAGCTACTGAAGGCGTGGTGCGTAACGGTAAAAGTACTGCCGGACATCAGCGCTATCTCTGCTCTCACTGCCGTAAAACATGGCAGCTACAGTTCACTTACACCGCTTCTCAACCCGGTACGCATCAGAAAATCATTGATATGGCCATGAATGGCGTCGGATGTCGCGCCAGTGCACGCATTATGGGCGTTGGCCTCAACACGATTTTACGACACTTAAAAAACTCAGGCCGCAGTCGGTAAACTCACGCATACAACTTCTGGGCCTGCTGTCGGCCTTTGAGGTCGTGGTATGGATGACGGATGGCTGGCCGCTGTATGAATCACGCCTGAAGGGAGAACTGCACGTTATCAGCAAGCGATATACGCAGCGCATTGAGCGGCATAACCTGAATCTGAGGCAGCATCTGGCAAGGCTGGGCAGGAAGTCACTGTCGTTCTCAAAATCGGTGGAGCTGCATGACAAAGTCATCGGGCATTATCTGAACATAAAACACTATCAGTAAGTTGGAGTCATTACCCAGGACCCTGAAAGATCTTGATCGTGCCGCGCTATTACTGGCACGGGCATGCACGTTATTACTTGATGAGAACACCGATGAAGCAGCTCTGCGGCAGGCTATTTTTCGCCGCATACCAAAGGACAAACTGGCTGAATCCGTCGGCAAGGTAAATGAGCTGGCGCGCCCGCAAGATACTCAGTTTCAGGATGAAATGGTGGAACAATATGGACGGGTGAAGCGTTTCCTGTCCGCGATGTTGCGTGACTTACACTTTCAGGCCGCCCCGGCCGGGGAGCTCACGTTGTCAGCAATCCATTATCTGGCCGAACTGAGTGGCTCAAAAAAGCGAATTCTCGACGATGCACCAGAGCAAATCATTTCCGGCCCATGGAAACGTCTGGTCTACGACAGAGATGGTAGGATTCTACGAGCGGGTTACTCGCTGTGTCTTCTCGAGCGCCTTCAAGATTCTTTGCGCCGTCGTGATCTCTGGCTGGAGAACAGTGATCGGTGGGGGGACCCGCGTCAAAAATTGCTTCAGGGAGCTGAATGGCAGGCACAACGCATCCCGGTATGTCGGGCGCTGGGTCATCCATCAGACGGAACTAAAGCAGCAGAACAACTGGCTACGCGGCTTGATGACACATGGAAATCAGTGGCTTCACGTTTTGCCTGCAACGCAGCGGTCAGCATAAGCAATGAAGGTAAGCATCCCTCACTGACGATTAGCAGTCTGGATAAACTGGATGAGCCACCGGCACTGATACAATTGAATCGTCGGGTAAGAGAATTGATCCCTCCGGTTGATCTGACGGAGCTGTTGCTTGAAATAGATGCCCGAACCGGTTTTACCCGCGAATTCAGCCACGTCAGTGAATCAGGTGCTCGGGCGCAGGATCTCCAGGTCAGTCTGTGCGCAACACTGCTGGCAGAAGCATGCAATATAGGGCATGAACCCCTGATAAAGCATAATATTCCCGCGCTTACTCGCCATCGTCTGAGCTGGGTTAAACAAAATTATCTCAGGGCAGAAACGCTGGTCACCGCTAATGCACGGCTGGTTGATTTTCAGTCCACGCTGCCGCTCGCGGGGTACTGGGGAGGTGGTGAGGTTGCCTCCGCAGATGGTATGCGTTTTGTCACACCGGTTAAAACGGTTAATTCCGGACCAAATCGTAAATACTTTGGTTCAGGACGCGGTATCACCTGGTACAACTTCGTCTCCGATCAATACTCCGGTTTCCATGGCATTGTAGTTCCCGGGACGCTTCGTGATTCCATCTTTGTACTGGAAGGGCTTCTGGAGCAGCAGACCGGGCTGAATCCGGTAGAAATTATGACGGACACGGCAGGATCCAGCGATATCATTTTTGGCCTGTTCTGGTTACTGGGCTACCAGTTTTCCCCTCGTCTGGCCGATGCAGGCGGGGCGATATTCTGGCGGGCAGATAAAACGGCACATTATGGTGCCCTGAATGAGCTGGCCCGGGGATGTGTTGAACTGTCAAAAATAGAATCCCAATGGGATGAAATGATGCGAATGGCGGGCTCACTGAAGCTTGGGACCATCCATGCATCAGAGCTTATTCGTTCACTGTTGAGAAGTAGCCGACCATCTGGTCTGGCTCAGGCGATTATGGAAGTGGGCCGGGTCAACAAGACGTTGTATCTTCTCAACTATATCGATGATGAGGATTACCGGCGTCGGATCCTCACTCAGCTCAACCGGGGAGAAGGACGCCATGCAGTGGCTCGAGCCATTTGCTACGGACAACGTGGTGAGATTAGAAAACGCTACCGTGAAGGGCAGGAAGATCAACTCGGTGCTCTGGGTCTGGTGACCAATGCGGTTGTGCTGTGGAATACACTTTACATGCAGGAGGCGTTGTCACATCTTCGCAAATCGGGGGAAACACCTGAAGAGGAGCATCTGGCAAGATTATCGCCGCTGATACATGGCCATATAAATATGCTGGGACATTATACGTTTTCGTTACCGGAAGATATTCTGAAGGGCGAGTTAAGACCATTAAATTTGAATACAAACAATGAATTAACCTCTTAGCGTGGTTTTTTACATCATTGGACCTCGAACCCCGCATTAACCAAAGCGCGCTGTTTTTGGCAATCTTCAGCATCGATAACTCCGCGCTGCCAATCAGCGTCAGCGCCAGCCGACGTTTGACCAGCAAGGCCAGCAAACTAGCCCAGATCAAGCCTTCCGCTATCGCTTTTTGTCGTGTCGCGAACGCCTTCAACCGGTTATGTGATTTCAGCTCTTTGAACAACAGTTCGATCTGCCAACGGCAACGATACAATGCCATCACCTTCTCGGCTGGCCATCGCTCACGCGGAAGATTGGTCATCCATATACAGAACCGTTTTTCCTCTGCAAACCAACGTCTTATGAGTCGATATTTATACTTTCCCGAACTCACATCCAGATCCAGAACCTCGGCTCTGCAGCTTCTCCGATCGATATCCTTGAGCTTTTTTCCGAGTAACTTGGGCATTTCCCTGCCGTCCTGTCGGTAAGCTGCCTGTACTTTGGGATTGAGATTTTGACTCCCTCTGACCAGATAGCTTCCTTTGGCTTTGGTCACATCAGCAAAGTACTCGCGGCTGATGTAACCGGCATCCGCCAATAACAGTTTGTTATTTAACGAATTTTCGGCCGGAAGATGCTTGCGCTCCGATTCGGTATCCGCCGTGATACTCATCGATATCGGCGACTGGTCCAGCAAGGACATGGTCATATGACACTCTACCGCAGCGGGGCTGTGCTTATTGAATCGGCCCGGGAAATGTTCTGCCAATTGCGGATGTAACGCGAATGACGACCCGTCCTGCAGCAGTACCTGCTCAAAGCCTGCCAGTCCGTGGGCGTCCGGTAGACACTCCTTGAGGCGTAAGGCGATGGCTCGTTCAACCAGTGCGCGCATGAACAAGGGAAAACCCTGCTTGCGTAACTGGTTGTGAAAGGGTTTATACGCTATTTGGTCAGTATCATGGAGCTGCAACGCATTGAAATGGCGATGCAAACCAGCAATACCATCCACCTTGTCGCAACCAAGCCCTGAGAGCAGAGCCGGGAGTAGTCTCGCAGGCTGGATATCCCGGAGTCGCTGACAAAAACCGGTAAATTTACCGATCCGGTTGAGTTCAGAAGAGCTAAGAAGTTGCTTGAGGTACTGGGTTGCATTTATAATAGTCATGGCTTCGGGCGTGTCGGTTTTTTTTTGCGATTAAATCAGATCACAAACGAAGCCTTTTTTCTATCTATTTCAATTGGTTGTAGCTAAAGATCCTGTACATGACAGGTCACTGCAGCGGCCAAACTGTTGCCACATCTCAGTTCAGGAGGAAACGCAATGACTCAGGAAAGGATCCAGACCCGCTACCCACTCGGCGGCCCCTTCGCCACCCAGGCTGAGCTGGAGCAGGCCATCACCCAGGCCATAACGACCCACAGACAAGATTTCTTCCCTCTGCTGGAACGGCTGGTGGACGTGGGGGACACCCGGGTCAACCTCAGTCAGGAGAACCCGCTGCGGGTGCTCAGCATCGAACTCGCTGACGGCCGTGAAGGAGTGGCCCATATCAACTACGAGTCCAACTTCGCCGAGAGCTGCCTGATTATCAACGAATACGACCAGCACCAGACCAGCCTGGCCTTTCGCCTCGACGGGGATGCACTTATCTTCGACGTCGAACTGCCGATCGCGTGGAATTTCAATAACTGAAGATTCAGCGGTGTAATGCCGCCTGGTTGCTACACCCGGTCAGCCAGCTCCCCTCACCCTAACCCTCTCCCAAAGGGAGAGGGGATCAGCCCGTGCCAACCTCCAGCCGTGGTAGTCACTCCATACTCTGCTGTTATTTCAGGCGCCTGTAATCTTCCCCATATGGCTGTCATCTGAATAGCAATATCCAGCATATAGCCACCATAACCCTCACTCATGTACAGGATCTTTAGCGGCAACCAATTGAAATAGATATAAAAAAGGCTTCGTTTGTGATCTGATTTTATCGCCAAACAAAATCAACACGCGCGAAGCCTATGACTATTATCAACGCTAATTACTATCTGGAGCAACTCTTGGCTCCCGCCGCACTCGAGCGCATTGCTCGGCTCTGCAAGTTTTGTCTGCGTCAGCGTGCCATTACCCCAGCCATGCTCGTACCTGCACTGCTGCGGGCCATGGGAGGCGACCAGGTCAATGACATTGCCGGTTTACACCGCCATTTCAATGCCTTGCAACTGGTAAACACCCATCAGGTTTCTTACAAACCGTTTCACAATCAGCTGCGCAAAGAGAGCTTTGCCCTGTTTATGAAAGCCCTGGTCGAGCGGGCCATCGCCTTGCGTATCGACCATCAACTCAAAGCAGCCTCCCTCGGCGCGTTCAAGCAGGTGTTACTGCACGATGGCACCTCCTTTGCGGTGCATCGGCGCCTTGCTGCTGATTTTCCCGGCCGGTTCAAGACCATCAGTCCGGCAGCTATCGAGTGCCATATGACCATGTCACTGTCGGAGCAGAGCCCGTTGTGCATGAGTGTGTCTGCCGATACCGCAGGGGAACGGCAATTTCTGCCTGAAGCCCACACGCTGACCAACTGCCTGCTGCTGGCTGACGCAGGTTACATTGACAGGGCTTGGTTTGAGCAGGTGAACGACGCTGGCGGATTTTATCTGGTGCGCGGCACGAAAAGCCTGAACCCCAAGATAATCCAAGCCTGGCGCGGTGATGGACGGGAAGTACCCAAGCTGGCGGGACTATCTCTGAGAGAGGCCGGACGGCGACGCTGTCGGGCCGAGGTACTGGATATGGTGGTGAAGTCCGGCCAGGTCGAGTACCGGTTGATCCGGCGCTGGTTTGCTGAGGAAAAGCGGTTCTGTCTGTGGATGACGAACCTACCGCGAGCAGCATGGTCAGCAGAGCAGGTGATGAGCCTGTATCGCTGCCGTTGGCAGGTGGAGTTGTTATTTAAAGAGTGGAAATCGCACAACCGGCTCAAGGGGTTTGTGACGGGCGAGAAAGCGATTGCCGAGGGGTTGGTGTGGACGAGCCTGCTGTCGCTGGTGATGAAGAGACGGGTCGCGCAGAGTGTGATGAGTGGGGCGCTATCGATGCTGAAAGCGTCGAAGAACAGTGCGACGTGGTGGCTACCGCTATTGGAAGCAGTGGCCCATAGGGCGCTGACAGAAATAAGGGAAAGATTGGAATGGGCTGCCGATTATTTGGCCAAGAACGCCTGCCGAACCAAGCAGAGAAAGTCGATACAGAACAGGACCTTGGAAGGCGTTTTAAATGGACTCGCCGCTTAAGGTCCTGTACATGAACCGGCGATTACGTCTGGCGGCAGAGCCGCAGACTGGAAGACGGGAAGTTTCGGCCCTTACGGATGCCCGGAAAACCTTAGCGTACGATTTTTTCCGAATTCTGCGGGCTCCCCTATTAGCGTAGAGAAAAGTGTTGGACCATTTTGAGTCGTGGTTATGCGTGAAGACTATAGCGTCAGTCCAGTATGATTTCCCAATACCCTGTAGCTATAGTTTCGATAGCTTCGAATCGGCATTGCAGGCGTATCCCCGTCAGCGGATTTCGAGCGGACGCCGTCGCTTGCCAACGTTGGTGTGAGACCGGCGGGCGAGATCGCCCCTGCCAACGCGACCGCTGAGAGGTCGACTCCTCAACCGCTTGGGCGCTTATCGCCTCCATCCGGATGCTCACCCGCCGAACAGCAATAAACCGCTATTTTCGATAAACTTCTGAATCCGGCTCCGAGGTATGGAAACTATGTCGTACCGCTATTGGATATGTTGCGCGCATACCTTCATAGTCTGACACGCGAAATCTTTAAATCCTGAGTATATTTCGGAAGAAATTTCGATCTGATCGATAAGACTTCAGGATACAGCAAGCTGGAGACACCGATGAAAGCCGTTGGTTACAAGGTTCCGGGACCCATCGCCGAGGACGCCTCTCTGGTCGACATTGATCTGCCTCGGCCTGTCGCTGAAGGAGGCGATATCCTGGTTGAGGTGAAGGCTGTCTCGGTCAACCCGGTCGACTACAAAATCCGCAGCAGCACGCCGCCCGCTGATGGCGATTGGAAAGTGCTGGGATGGGATGCGGCCGGGATCGTGCAAGAGGTCGGCCCCGACGTGACGCAGTTCGCGGTAGGCGACGAGGTCTATTATGCCGGATCGCTCATAAGGCCTGGCACCAATGCGGAGTTCCATCTCGTCGACGCCCGGATCGTCGGTCGTAAACCCGCGTCGCTCGACTGGGCGGAAGCGGCGGCGCTGCCACTCACGACGTTGACGGCCTGGGAAGCCATGTTCGATCGCCTGGACGTGACGAAGCCCGTTCCCGGGGCGGCGGCGATCCTCATCATCGGTGGTGCGGGTGGGGTCGGGTCGATCGCCATCCAGATCGCTCGACAGCGCACGGATCTCATCGTCATCTCCACCGCCTCTCGGCCGGAAACCCAGGAGTGGGTTAAAGGGCTTGGGGCTCATCATGTCATCGACCACTCTCGGCCGCTCGCGCCACAGATTGCCGAGCTCAACATCGGCGCTCCCGCTTTCGTGTTCTCGACCACGCATACCGAGCAGCATGCATCCGACATCGCCGAACTGATCGCCCCGCAAGGACGGTTCGGATTCATCGACGATCCCAAGGCGCTCGACGTCATGCTGTTCAAGCGCAAGGCAGTGTCGATCCACCACGAGCTGATGTTCACACGGTCGCTCTACGGCACGCCCGACATGGATGAGCAGGGCAAGATCCTCAATTCGCTGGCGGTGCTGGTGGACGACGGCAAAATTCGCACGACGCTAACCGAAAAATTGTCGCCAATTAATGCCGCCAATCTGAAGACGGTGCACGCACTGATCGAAAGTGGCGCGGCAAGAGGCAAGATTGTCCTCGAAGGCTTCTGATGACTGCCACCGCCGAACGTCTTTTCTAACCTCAAGAACGCCGGACGGATTACGCCACGGCGAAGGAAATTTCATGACGAAATCCATTGCCACCGCCTCGATCAACCGCGAAACCGCCGTCGCCCTCATCGACGCGGCGATCGCCGCGGCACGTACAATCGGCATCCCGGCTGCGGTCGCCGTCGTCGACGCCACCGGTAACCTGCGCGCGTTCGAGCGCACTGATGACGCGCCGTTTCTCACCGTCGATGTTGCCATCGACAAGGCTTGGAGTTCCGCCTCGTTTGGGTACCCCACCCATGTCTGGAACGACTATGTTTCGAACGATCCAAAAGTGGCGCCGCTGGCCTATCGCCCCCGGATGGTCGCTGTCGGCGGAGGCTATCCGATCCTGGAAGACGGGAAGTTGATCGGCGGGATCGGCATCTCCGGAGGCAACTATCAGCAGGATCAGGATGCGTGCGTCGAGGCACTCACGAAAATCGGGTTCGAGCTGCCAGCCTGACGACTTTAAGGCCATCGCCAGCGGCGGTGGCCTGCAGATGCGACCTTATGAAAGACTTTAAGATGGAAGCGTTCGTCGTCTTCACCCGCGAAGAAACCACCGATCCGGAAGAACTCGCAACCTATTCTGCAGGCGTCGGCCCATCGTTCGATGGCCACGACGTAACCTTTCTCGCCGCTTATGGCGCGATGGAGCATTTGGAGGGGCCGCCCGTCGAAGGGGCCGTAATTTTGCGGTTCCCGACGATGCAGGCCGCCCGTGATTGGTATCATAGCCCCGCCTACCAAACCATCGCTGCGCACCGTTTTGCCGGTTCCCGCTATCGCGCCTTTGTCATTGAGGGGCGGCGGTGACACAC
This sequence comes from Enterobacter cloacae complex sp. IR53030, assembly GCF_049238365.1. NCBI lineage: Bacteria > Pseudomonadati > Pseudomonadota > Gammaproteobacteria > Enterobacterales > Enterobacteriaceae > Enterobacter > Enterobacter cloacae complex sp. IR53030. Next base: position 17,938 of record NZ_JBMKHA010000034.1, on the reverse strand, counting down.
CGACGGAAGAACGGCGGGGCTGGCCACGAGGTATCGGTCGGCGAACTCGCATCCTACAACCTGTAGGGGATCAAGGCGGTGAGGTTCGCGTGCCATCGCCACACGCGACCACTCATCGGACTTCTGCATCGGAATTGGAGGATCAGATGAGCGTCGACGAACGACAAGCCCCCGAGCTGCGGGTGCAGAGATGGATTGGCGCGGATGGAGAAAGCATCGCGCCGCTCAAGCTGTCGGATCTCGGCACCGGCCCGAAAGTCCTCTTCGCCTTCCAGCACTGGTGCCGTGGCTGCCATTTGCATGGATTTCCGACGCTACAAAGGTTGCATGGTGCATTGAGCGCCAAGGGCGTGGGCTTCGCGGTGATCCAGACCGTCTTCGAAGGAGCGGATGAGAACACCTTCGAGAAGCTGCGCGTGAACCAGCTCAAGTATGCGCTTCCTGTCGCGTTCGGTCAGGACGAGCCACCTGCCGGCGCGACGCTTCCCACCTTCATGGAGGACTACCGCACGCGGGGAACGCCCTGGTTCTCCGTGATGGACGCTGGCGGCCGCATCGTATTCTCGGACTTCCATCTCGACGCCGATCAGCTCGTGAAGGGACTGGAGCTGGTGTAACCGATGCGGCGCTGGGTCATCCTGATTGCCACCCATCTCGCGATGCTCGCCATGGGCTTCGCGGGCGGTGTCTACACGCTGCCGATCCTGACCGCCCCCCAGGCCCCGGACGCGGCGGCCTTGCGGACCATCTCAGCCGAGACGCTCTACGCAGGGCGTCTGGCCCGCGATCTCAAAGGCAGCGACCTGCTTCACTGGGGGGAAGGCGAGATCCGGGTCTCGCGCGACCGTATCGCCCATATCGGGCGCCTCGCCCCTGGTCCCGACTACAAGCTCTACCTCGCACCACGTTTCGTCGACACGAAGGAGGCCTTTCTCCTAATCAAGGACAGATCAGTCCGCGTGGGCGATGTGAAGACGTTCAACGGCTTCATCGTCGAGGTGCCTGCCGGCATCGATGTCCGTGACTACAACACGGTCGTCATCTGGTGCGAAGCATTCGACCAGTTCATCAGTGCGGCAGAGTATCAACCCTCAAGTCAGGCCCGAGAACGAGCCCGGCGATGGATACCATGAGGTCGGCGGGCAAGCGCGGCCTCGTTCTCGCGCCGGTGGCGGCGCTGCTGCTGAGCGTCGCCGCTCTGCTGCTGGGCAATGGCCTGCTGAGCACGCTCCTGATCGTGAGAGCCGGCCATAAGGGGTTCTCGACCGGCGCGATCAGCGCGATGATGTCCTTCTATTTCGCGGGTTTCACGATCGGCGCGCTCGTGTTGCCACCGATCATCGTCTCCGTGGGACATGTCAGAACCTTCGCCGGCTTCGCGGCCATTGCCTCGATGACCGCCCTTCTCCATGTGGCGTTCGTGGAGCCGATCGCCTGGATGCCGCTTCGCCTGATTACCGGCTTCGCCTACGCGGGCATGATCCTCGCAACGGAGAGTTGGCTCAACGCCCACGCATTGCCATCCACACGCGGGCAGCTCCTGTCGATATTCGGAGTTGTCTCTATGGGCTCATGGGCAATCGGGCAGGCGTTACTCAACATCGCACCGCCCGCCGACGTGACATTGTTCCTCATCGTGTCGCTGCTGATATCAGCGGCGGTGGTTCCGATCACCTTGCTGCCCAGTCATCCGCCGGCCCAGGTGGAACAGGAATGGGTCGCGTTCAGGGACCTCGTCCTCGTATCACCTCTCGCTGCGGCTGGCGCTTTCCTGGCCGGCCTGGCTATCGGTGGTTTCTGGGGCATGGGCGCGAACTTCGCCCAGAGCATCGGCCTCGATGTGGGCGGTATCTCCGCCTTCATGGCTGCGGTTCTTGGTGGAACGCTCGCCTTCCATTGGCCACTCGGTTGGCTTTCGGATCGAGTGCCCCGGAATCTTGTCATCGCCGGTGCGGCGCTGGCGTCCGCAGCGTCTGCCATCGGCGTAGCGTTGGCGGTGGAAGCGCCTCTGCCGCTGCTCCTTGCGGCAGGTGCGCTGTTCGGCGGCTTTGGCATCCCGATTTATTCGTTGTGTCTCGCCGTCGCAAACGACGATCTTCCGGCCGGTCGGCTACTCGGCACCGCGCGCGGGCTTCTGTTGCTCAACGGGATCGGGACAGCCGCTGGCCCCCTAATAGGAGCAGCTGCAATGAATATCGTCGGCCCTGGCGGCCTGTTCCTTTATGCGGCGGCGTTGCTCACGCTCCTGGCAGTGCTGGCCATCGCCCGCAGGCAGCCGAGGCGCACCAACCAGGCCAAGGCGGCCCCCCGTTCTCCGAGCACGCCGATGATAACCGGATCTCTCGATACGATGATATGCATGGAGAAGCGGGCGCAGGGCGTGCGGGATTAGCGCGGCACGGCGCCTGCACGAACCGCGGGGTCAGGCGATGATAGCTGTTACGCGAATTTCGATACGCATGGTTGGAAGCCCCAGCGCTTCGATTCCCAACTGCGTCCAGATTGGAGCGCGGTCGGGCATGTAGTGGCGATACAGCTTGGCCATTGTTTCGTTGATCACGGGAGGGAATCCACCGACGTGATAGGAATTGACGTGGACCACATGCGGCCAGCGTGCTCCGGCGGTCGCGAGCGTCCGTTCCACGTTCTTGAACGCCTGCTCGATCTCTTCCTCAATCGACTCCGGAATGACGAGATCGTCGTTCCATCCGCCCTGTCCGGAGATCTCCACGCGGTCACCAATGCGCATTGCCTGAGAATAATGAAGCGCGTCATGCAGGCGCGTCCCGTATCCGGGGGTGATGAAGAATGAAGGTGTTGTCATGAGTTTGCCTTTGATGAGCCAGGTCAACGCGGCTGCAAGTGACCGTATGCATGCAGAAAGAGATGCAGGGCGTTCGGCACTAGCGCGCCGGCTGCGGTGGAGGGCTTTATTCCACGTCTTCTACGGTGAGGTCCCGGCCGTTGAACTGCACGGTCTCCCCGGCTCGGGCACCCTCGATCGCTTCGAAGATCGGCGCCATCGTGGAAATGCCCATGAGCTCACGCCCCTGACAGGTAAACTTGCTCGTTGACACCGCGATCACAAAGTGGCGGCCGGACAGCTTGACGACAGCGCCTTCGTTGACGGCCAACTTGGGGCCGAAATCGATCGTCCTGAGCTTTTCGAGTTTATTGGCGTAGTCATGGAGCGTGTCATCGAGCGCTTCAGCGAAGTCGCTCGCGACCTCGGCCTGAGCTAGTTCGTCGTTTTCGATCGGTTCGCTCCGATCGAGCCGAGCGGTAGAGACATAGTCCAGGTAGTTTTCGCGAGCGCTGTGCAACGCTGCTGTCTCCAGCAAGAGCATAGTTTCTCGTATGTGGTCCTTGTTCCAGTCCATAATCACCTCCTAATTTTCGATGTTCTTAAAGTTCAGCCTGCAGATGTGTGGGCCAGGAAGGCCAGCCTTTCCGGCTAAGCGACACCGCTATTCGTCGCTGATGACGTCTTCGCCCTGGTATGGAACCCTGATCAGCCGAGGATCTCGAATGATGCTCGTGACGAGCCAGACATATTCCTGCTCGGCGGTATCGAAGCCGAGGATGCTGAAGGATTGGCCGAAAGGGCATGGCGGGAAGTCTGGAAAGCCCTCGCGCAGAACGTAACGCTCGGGATCGCTGTGAAACTCGCTCTTGTAGACTTTCCGTAGTCCGTGCTTGCTCGGCGCGTCCTGGTCACCTGCCGGTGCTGTTTCCCGATGCGCCACAAGGCGCTCGGACAAGTCGCGGGGGCAGATTTCGTGGAACACGTCGAAGGCGTCGATCAACAGGCCTTTATGCTCTGTCGCCGGATCGGTGATCGCGTAGATGTTGGAGGCATCTTCGCCGTCGTCCCCGCTCTCGAGGCGCAACGCCGCATCGACGCGAATGCTGCATGCATCGAGGGTTGACCCTAGTTCGAGATCGACGAGATTGCCGTCCTTGACGCGGTATTCGCGGTCATAGCCTTTGGCGATGAATGACTGGACTGCTTCTAGAACGTCGGTCACCTGGGAGGTCATGGAAGCACCTTCATCTTGAACTGGATTGGACACGCTCGCGCACAAAGCGCGCTGTGACTCGGCGGACGGAGAAGCTCGCGAAGTGCGTTACTCATAGCCACTTGGCCTTCTTGAAGCGCATGAATAGGAGAAGGCAGAACACCGCTATCACTCCGAGCACGACGAAGTAGCCATATGGCGTGTCCAGTTCCGGCATGTGCTTGAAGTTCATGCCATATATTCCGGCGATCGCCGTCGGGACCGCCAAGATCGCCGCCCAGGCCGCGAGCTGGCGAGTGACCACACCGATCCTTTGCGCTTCCAGAAGGCTGCTGGCCTCGAAGACCGTGGACAGGATAAGCAGGAGGCCGTCGACCATGGACTGCACGCGGTGGACATGGTCCGCGACGTCGTGGAAATATGGTGTCATTTCGGCGCTGATGCAGGGAAAGTGGCCGCGAACGAGCTTTCGCACCAGCTCGGCCATAGCCCCGAGCGTGCGCTGGAACCGCGTGAGTTCGGACCTTAGTTCGAAGATTCGCGCCACCTCTTCTGGCCCGAGGAAATCGTGCAGCGACCGTCGCTCCATCGCCAGGACGTCGTCCTCGATCATTTCGAAGATGGGCAGATACTGGTCGACCACTCGGTGCAAGATCGCGTGCAGCACATAGTCGACACCCTTGCCGAACTGCGTCGGCGATGCCTCGAGTTGCTCCCGAAGTTTGCCCAGCGCTCCGGCATTGCCGTGCCGCACGGTGATAAGGTGATTGTGACCGGTGAAGATCGCCATCTTGCCGTAGCTGATCCGGTCGCCGACCAGCTCGGCGGTCTGGGCGACGACGTACAACTCATCGTTGTAGACCTCGAGCTTGGGCGGGCACAGCGGGTGCATGGCGTTGTCGATCGCCAAAGGATGGAGGTTATACGTCGTCTGGATCGCGCTGAGTTCGTCTGCGGTGGGCTCGCTAAGCGCGATCCAGCAGAAGCCCGAGCGATTCTCGTTTAGTTCGACGTGCTCATCGAGCCTGATTTCACGGACTCGCTTACCTTCGTTGTAATAATATGCGGCGATAATGGTCATGCAGGCCTCGCAGGAATTCGCAGGCCACGCTGTACAGCCGGTCGCGCCAGCCCGCGTTCGAGCCATGCCTGCACGTTCGAATAGCTGCTTAGGCCGAGGATGTCGCCCGCTGCGTAGAATTCGACCAGCGCATTCACCCAGCCAAACGTCGCAATGTCCGCGATCGAGTAATCATCGACAATCCATTCGCGGCCCTCCAGCCGGTGATCCAGGACCCCGAGAAGACGCCTGGATTCATCAACAAAGCGCTGCCGAGGTCGCTTGTCCTCATAGTCCTTGCCGGCAAATCGCAGGAAAAAGCCTAGCTGTCCGAAGGTCGGCCCAACGCCCGACACCTGAAAGAACACCCAGGCCAGAGTCTCGTACCGCTGGGCGGGTGTTGTTGAGATGAGCTGCCCCGTCTTGTCGGCCAGATAGATGAGGATCGCACCGGTTTCCCATATGCCAATGGGCTGGCCGTCAGGGCCAGCCGGATCGATGATCGCGGGTATGCGGCCGTTGGGATTCAACGACACGAACGCTGGATCCTTCGACTCGTTGTTCGAGATGTCGACGAAGTGGGGCTCATACGGCAGGCCAGTCTCCTCCAGCATCATCGAGACCTTGACGCCGTTGGGCGTGGGGGCCGCGTATAGTTGCAAGCGATCCGGATAAGATGCTGGCCAGCGCTGCGTGATGGGAAAGGAGGAGAGGTCTGTCATATCTGGATCCTGGCACTGCGACGGCGGCTGAATGGAATGATCTGCTTCAAGGCCGGGTTCGACGACCGCGTCGATTGACGCGGTCGTCGGAGGTTGCGAACCGGATCGGCGCGGCACTAACGGCAGCGAAGCCTATTCCGCTGCAGCCCCGGCCGCAGGGCTCACATCGCCGGCCTCATGCCGCTTTGGAAGAACCCAGTCGGGACGGACGAAGTGGCAGGTGTAGCCGCCCGGCCGCTTCTCCAGATAATCCTGGTGATCGGGCTCGGCCTCCCAGAACTCGCCGACCGGCTGGACCTCGGTCACCACTTTGCCATCCCACAGCCCCGAGGCATCCACATCGGCGATCGTATCCTCGGCGACGCGCTTCTGCTCCTCGTCGACATAATAGATGCCCGACCGGTAGGAGAGCCCACGATCATTGCCCTGGCGGTTCAGCGTCGTCGGATCGTGGATCTGGAAGAAGAATTCCAGGATGTGCCGGTAGCTCGTCACTGTCGGGTCGAAGACAATCTCGATCCCCTCGGCATGCGTGCCGTGATTACGATACGTGGCGTTCGGAATATCGCCGCCCGTGTAACCCACACGGGTCGAGATGATGCCGGGCCGCTTGCGGATCAGATCCTGCATGCCCCAGAAACATCCTCCTGCGAGAACAGCGCGCTGATGCATGTTAAGCCTCCTCTACTTGATCGAGATATTCACCGTATCCCTCGGACTCCATCTCGTCGCGCGGGATGAAGCGAAGGGACGCAGAGTTGATGCAGTAGCGCAGACCGCCGCGGTCGGAAGGACCGTCCGGGAAAACGTGGCCCAGATGGCTGTCGGCGTGTACCGACCTGACCTCCGTCCGGACCATGCCGTGTGCACTGTCCCGCACCTCGTTCACGTTTGCCGGAACGATCGGCTTGGTGAAGCTGGGCCAGCCAGTACCCGAATCGAACTTGTCCGTTGAAGCGAACTTGTCCGTTGAAGCGAACAGCGGCTCTCCCGACACTATGTCGACGTAGATGCCAGGCTCCTTGTTGTCGTTGTGCTCACCCGTGAAGGGCCTTTCGGTCCCCGAATCCTGGGTAATCCGGCGTTGCTCGGGGGTCAGGCGGTCAACTGCTGCCTGTGACTTCTCAAACTTCATGATAGTCTCCAATAATTAATCTAGAGAGCTCGACACACTGTCATTTATCTTTGCAGTCATTGCGCCGACTATAGCAGTGCGCCCCAGATTTATCCAATACGCTGCGCGTATAGTTTCCATAGCGCCGAAGCTCTTCACGTCGTGATTCAGTTCCACTCATACCGGGCTGCCAGCTGCGCGATGTTCCGTATCTCGACCGTTGCCGTGGAGCCGGATACTGTCGCGATCACGACTTCGCGCTCCAAGACAAATCCGTCGATCGGCCGAGTGACGAGGCCTTGCACGGTCGGCGATCGTTCCGGAAGAATGCATATGGCGTGGCCGTCAGCGACGACCCGTTGCACCCAGTCCTCGCGATCTGATCGAAAGCGAGGTCGCATGAGCAAGTCCCGTCGCGCGAAGTGATCGAGGATCCGATCGCGAAACTCGCATTTCAGGCGATCGACGAAAGGAAACTCGAGCAGGTCTTCGCCGCGCACGATCTCGTTGGCAGCCAAGGGATGGTTTGCAGAACAGCCGAGCACGAAGCGCTCCCGAAATAGAGGATGCACATCCAGCTTGCGTTCCGGTCTTGTTTCACGCGGCATGATGCACGCGTGGTATTTTCCTGAAAGCACCTCCGATGTGTCCTCGTTCGACTGGAGCGAGTGCAGCTTGATTTCGATGGATGGCATCTCCGCCAATGCGCTCTCGAAGAATGCCGTAAATTCCTTTGGTCCGACGGTGGGCGCGACGGCGACATCCAGCACGCGGTGCCCCCCCATCGCCCAGTGCTCCGAGTGATTGCGAACGCTCTTCATCGCGACCACCATGCGCCGGAATTCTGCCTCGACGTCATGGCCAAGGCCAGTCAGGCGGCTGTTCTTCCCGTCGCGATAGATCAGCGGCCCGCCAAGCTCATCTTCCAAGCGGCGGATCGCGCGGGTCAGACTTGGCTGTGACACACCGCTCAAGCGAGCGGCCGCTGTGAAATTCAGCGTCTCGGCCAAGTTGATGAAATAGCTGACTTGATTGAGTTCCATAGTCCTTTGGCCCACGCGCCTGACTGATACCTCTTCCGTGAGACCGCCTTTGGAAAGCAGGTCGCAGAAGTATGCTTGGCGCATATAATCATGGTATAGGGGCTTGTCTATATGCGCCAGACATATAAATGATAGCCTGAGATGACGATTACCGGTTGGCGGTGCGCTCCGCTCAGCTCCGTCGAAGGTTCTGAGAGCGCAACCGCCAAGCCGCGTGCTGGAGGTTTGATGGACATGGCAGGAAGATCATTTACGTTTGTCAGTGGGGCTGGCTCTCCGCTGTCCGGGCACCTCGAACCGCCGGAAGGGACGCCGCGGGGCTGGGCGATCTTCGCCCACTGCTTCACGTGCGGGAAAGACAGTCGCGCCGCTGTTCACATCTCGCGCGCGCTGTCGCGTGCGGGCATCGGGGTCTTGAGGTTCGATTTCGCCGGGACCGGGATCGGCGGTGGGACGGGAGAACCTGTGAACTTCGCGTCGGACGTCGAGGACCTTCGGGCCGCCGCAAATGCGATGGCGGCGGCGGGCATGTCACCGTCCCTCCTCGTCGGGCACAGCCTGGGTGGCACCGCTGCGATCGTAGCCGCCGCCGACATGCCTGATATTGCGGCGGTAGCGACGATTGGTGCGCCGGCCGACCTTCAGCATATCTTGCGCCTCTTCGGACCGAATGATCTGGACACCATCGCGAGCGAGGGCGAGGCCTCGGTGGAGATTGCCGGTAGGCCCTTCCTCATTCGCCGAGGGTTCCTTGAGGCGGTTGAGGGGATCGACGTCGAGAAGGCCATTGCCTCCCTGCGACGGCCGGTGCTGGTCATGCACTCTCCGCTGGATCAGGTGGTCGGCATCGACCACGCGTCGCGCATCTTCGTCGCGTCCAGGCACCCTAAAAGCTTCATCTCGCTCGACAACGCGGATCACCTTCTCACCGACGTCGCGGACGCGAACTACGCCGCGGCCATGGTGGCGGTTTGGGCGAGCCGCTTTCTCCCACCACTCAGCGCGGATCTTCCGCAGGTCGAGGTTGCGGAGGGCGTCGTCTCCACCGAAACTCTTGCAGGGACGTTCCAGCTCAAGGTCCGCAGCGGCGAGCACACTCTGTTCGCCGACGAGCCAGCATCGGTCGGTGGCCTCGGGACCGGACTATCTCCCTACGAACTCGTATCTGCCGGCCTCGCAGCCTGCACGGTGATGACGATGCGTCTCTATGCGAACCGCAAGGGCTTTCCGCTCGAACGGGCGAGCACGACCGTGCAGCACGAGAAGGTGCCGGACATGATGCCACCCGACCGGTTCACCCGCACCATTGTCCTCGATGGGCCGCTGAGTGATGATCAGCGCGCTCGGATCCTCGCGATCGCTGATCGGTGTCCCGTCGATCTGAGTCTCATCCGGGGTTCGGACGTGCAGACCGAGCTCTTGAGCGCCAGTCAGGCTGCGGATCCCGCGAGGCTGGCTTGACCGTGGCGCACACGGAGGAGGGCGAACGGACTGTGAGCCAATCGCCTACCGGCAATAGGGCGGCCGCGACAGAGCGAGCAATTCTCGCAGGCGGCTGCTTCTGGGGCATGGAGGATTTGCTGCGCCGAGCCAGGGGAGTCATTTCGACGCGTGTCGGTTACACAGGCGGAGAAATGCCTGATCCGACCTACGCGAGACATTACGGCCATGCGGAAGCAGTGGAAGTGACCTTCGACCCTTCCGTTCTCGCCTATCGCTCGCTCTTGGAACTCTTCTTCCAGATACATGACCCCACGACCTACGAGCAACAAGGCAGCGATGTCGGTCCGAGCTATCGATCGGCGATTTTCTACACCACCGAAGTGCAGAAGGAAGTCGCCCTCACAACCATCGCGGAAATCGAGGCATCAGGAAGCTGGCCAGGCCCGGTCGTGTCGGAGATCAACCCAGAAGAACCCTTTTGGGAGGCGGAGCCAGAGCACCAAGAATACCTGGTGCGCTATCCTGGGGGCTATAGCTGCCACTTCGTGCGCCCGACCTGGCGGTTGGACCGCTCAGACGAACGCCCAGCTGTAATACTTGACAGAAAGAGTTGATGATGACCGAAACCGTGACTAATCAGGCCGCCTGGCAGAAAGCGCCGGGGCAGCCACTGAGGATCGGTGTCACCGCTCTGCCGCATCTGGCGGCGAACGAGATATTGATCCGCAACGCGGCCATCGCGATCAACCCACTCGACTGGATTCTGCAGGACGTCGCGCTTTTGCCATGGCTCGACTATCCCGCGATTCTCGGCAGCGACGTCTCCGGTGAGGTCGCGGCGGTCGGTGGCGCGGTCGAGCGGTTCAAGGTCGGCGATCGAGTCATCGGACAGGCGGTCGGGACAACCGTAAATCAACCTGCGCAGGGTGCGTTCCAGCACCACACGATCGTGCTGGACCACATGGCGGCGCCGATCCCCAACAACATTGCCTTCGCTGATGCGGCAGTCCTCCCGCTTGGCCTTGGCACCGCCGCAAGCGGGCTCTACGGACGGACACAGTTGGCTCTCGCGCCACCGTTACACTCGCCGACCGCGCGTCCAGAGGTCGTTCTGGTCTGGGGTGGATCGTCGAGCGTTGGCTGCAACGCCATCCAGCTCGCGGTGGCGTCGGGCTACAGGTGCGTCGCCACCGCTTCGGCGCGCAACGTCGGCCTGTTGAAGGAGCTGGGTGCAAGCGAGGTTCTTGACCACTCGAGTCCAGCCATCGTGGAAGACGTGATTGAGGCAATGCGCGGGCGCAGTCTCGCTGGAACGCTTCACGCGACCGGTCACATGAAAGACTGTTTTGCCGTAGTTGCGAGATGCGAGGGCTCGCGCCGGGTGGCAGCGACGCTGGCCCCGCCCGACGAGCGTTCATTTGGAGTCGAGGCGACGCACATCTCCGGGACGAGCCTCAAGGATGACGAGGTTGGTCCAATGATCTACCGCGAATTCCTGCCGCAGGCTCTCGCGGCGCGCACGTTCGTCCCCGCCCCTCCGGCGAAGATCGTGGGCCAGGGCCTTGAAATGCTCCAGGCTGCCTTGGAAGCCCTGAAGGCGGGTGTATCCGCAGCGAAAATCGTCGTTACCCTGCCTTGAGTGACCAGCCAGGCGGTTTTTCGCGTTCGCAGTCTGAGGTGGCCCGCACTTTGCCGATTGGGAAGCTCTACCGGGAAAACGCGTTTGGGACGCGCGCTGCGCTCCTGCCGGAGCATGCGTTCCCGAAACCTGTTCCCGACTGCTTTTCCCCGAAACTACCTATCGGACATAGAGAAATGGGAATGCAGCGAGTGGTTTGAACGGCCGCTTCCGAAACCGCGTTCCGATCAATTGAGCGGCTAAAAGTGGGGCGATCACCGACATATTAGAATGAGACCGCCATGCCCGATCGGCCGGCTTGACGCGTAGCCAAAAGAATGCGGCTGATGGTAGGCTCGCTGACATTATGAAGCCCCGCCATCTGAGCAGCGTTGAGCTGCCGCAATTGCGAGTCTCCTACGCGTCGTCGTTCTTCTCGCGGTCCACACCTCGCTCATGCAATTCGGCATCGACGGGGCAGTTCGTGCAGCCCTCGTAGCAGCACAAGCGGCAGATGCGGTATGACTGCTCGAGGTTTTCCAAGCGATTTCGGAGAACGCGTTCAGCGATGTCCGATAAGGTTTTCAGTTCGTCTGGATTAAGGATCGATAGCCCTTCGGCAATCACTTGATCGCGCGAGGCCAGGACCTCGTCGCTCGCGACCTTGCCAGTTGGAGTAAGATAGAGGGATCGCGCGCGCCCGTCTGTCGAATGCTCCCTACGCTCGATCAATCCCTCGCTTACCAATCTATCCACCAGGCGAACAGTTCCAGCATGTGAAAGGCCCACCCCGATCGCAAGCATACGGATCGAGAGCCCGGGCTTGTGCGCGAGCAACGCCAGCGCTGAGGCGGCGGGTCCAGCTTCCGGCGCCCGCGATGAACTAGCGCGAACGATGTCGTCGCTGATCATGAGTGCGAACGCCCCGAAAATGTTTCGATCTCGAGGTCCATCCATTGCCACATCTATATGTGCGCGGAGCATAGACAGCAAGCCATACCGTGGTCCTCTTCCTCCGCGCGGCTTGTGGAAAATGTCCTGTTTTAGAAGGGTTTCGGAGGATTTCGACTGATCGAGCGCGCCGAAAAAAACGGGTCCGGCTCGTTAAGGCCGCGGAACCGTTGATACCTGGCGGCTATAGGGCAAGCCTTTTCGCTCGGAATCGCCGTAGGTCGCGCCCGAGAATCACTCCGCGTCAGCGCTGTCATCCAGGCCGCGCAGGTGCAGATCAGCGAGACCTAGCTTGCCCCCGGCGTCGCACTTCCATCGTGTCACCGCGCGCGATCACGATTGTATCAATCCCATTGAGGAACAGTCCGTGCTCCACGACGTCGGGGATTGCGGCGAAACGGGCGAAGACCGCGTCGCCATGCAGCTGAGCGCCTCCGGGCTCGATATCGCGACGGAGCATCCATGCCCCGCGGAGGTTCTGCAGGATTTGCACGCCCGCCGTCACGAGAGGACCACAGTCACGAGAGCACAAGCGCCCCTCTGTGGCGGACCGAAGCACGCAGCAGCACGAGGGACGCCGCTAGCAGAACTGCGTCCTTCAGTAGAAACTGCCCTGGTGCAGCCGAAATCGCAGGAAAGCCGCCGGCAGTCTGCTCCGCGACACCTGGAGTGGTGATGAAAAAGGTCAGCGTGATCAGATAGGTCGCTGCTGACATTAGTGCGCCTAGCGCAGAGAAGAGTGGACGAAATGCACCAAGGATCAGAACGAGACCGGTCGATAACTCGATAACGCCGATGAAATAGCTTTGCCCCTGCGTCCCGAACATGCCGAGCCAATTCATGATCGGGCTGTGTTCGATAAACGGGGCGATACCATAGGCCTCGTACGCTGTGAACTTCATCGCGCCGAACCACAGAAATACGATCACGAGAGCCCATCTAAGCAGGCCAAGATCCCTCCGACCGTGCTCGGGGACAAGAAATTCATAACGGTCGAAAATGCTCATCTAAAATTCCTCAACAGTGGTCCCGTGGGAACGTCACGAACGTCGTCTACGTGCTTCGGGCAGGCGTTGCAGTATATGCGCGACGCATATACTAATAAGCGAGATATGTCGAGCGGCTGGCTCGCGCTTCGCTGCCTCACTCGATCAATCGCACCGTCCCGGCATGAGAAAGCCCGATCGAGGTAGCCAAAACGCTGATCGGCAGTCCGGGCTCCATGCTGAGTAACACCATCACGGCGGTCCCCGGGCCGCTTGGTGAAAACGAGGCCGAGACACTGGCGATGCTGTCTGCAACGGCCAACGCGAGTGCACCTAAATGGTACTTGGCAACCTCAGGCTCCATACCGCAAGAATATATGCTTCGCGCATAGACTTCAAGCGTGTGAAAATGTATGACCGCCGCATGCATCTATGACAGATTCGGACATGGTCATGCTCATTGAGGGGCTCAGCTCGGATTCCACATCTGAGATCAACGGACGTGCTCGTTCCCCAGGCGCTAGCGGGGGTGGGCTCGATGAAAGTGGACGTGCATGGGTGCCGCTCACCGGGCGCAGGCGGTTCGCCGATGAGACCGCCGGTATGATAGGACGGGTCTCATGCCCGACCTGACTCTTGATCTCCGATACCTGAAGTACGCCGTTCAGGTCGCCGAGGCCGGCAGCTTCCGCCGAGCGGCGGAGCGCCTATCGATATCGCAATCCACCGTCAGCCGACGTGTGCAGCTGTTGTCATTTTCAGAAGACGACTGCACCAGACAACGCGGTTTGAAGGCTGTTGTGCAGTCGTCTATTGAACGAACAGTATCAGGAGTCCGCTGCACGAATGATGACCTCAAGCCGGTTCTGGTCGCGCTGGCGACCGATCAGCCCCTGGATGTGCGATACCGCGACCACGATCTTTCCGGCGATTGGGCGGGCTACCGCGAATGCCACATCAAGCCCGACCTGCTGCTGATCTACCGCAAGTCCGACGCCGACACCCTGCGACTGGCGCGGCTTGGCTCCCATAGCGAGCTGTTCGGCTGATGCCAGTCGCCTTGTCCGCCAAACGATCATTAGGCGGCCAAACCGGACGCCTGTCCGAAAACATCTTGCGCAACGGGATGACGGACAATAAGATAGGCGGACGGTATAACGGACAAATGGGCGGAAATGGCACTCATCGGCTATGCGCGGGTATCGACGGCGGAACAGGACACCGCCTTGCAGACGGATGCGCTGCGCAATGCAGGCTGCGAACGGGTTTTCGAGGACACGGCATCCGGGGCCAAGGCAGACCGGCCCGGCTTGGCCGATGCGCTGGCTTATCTGCGCGATGGCGATGTGCTGGTCGTCTGGCGGCTGGATCGGCTTGGCCGCTCCCTGCCGCACCTGATTGAGACGGTCGGCAAGCTGGAAGCACGGGGCGTCGGCTTCCGCTCGTTGACTGAAAACATCGACACCACCACGCCGGGCGGACGGCTCATCTTCCATGTGTTCGGTGCGCTGGGCCAGTTCGAGCGCGACCTGATCCGCGAGCGCACCAAGGCCGGGTTGACCGCTGCCGCCGCACGCGGGCGCAAAGGCGGACGCAAGCCGGTTGTCACTGCCGACAAGTTGCAACGAGCGCGGGAGCTTGTCGCCAACGGCTTGAATGTCCGCGAGGCCGCCGCACGCCTCAAGGTAGGAAAAACCGCTCTCTACGCTGCCTTGCAGGCGGCCAGTTCTGGCAGTGCAGCCGACTCCTGATATTTCGTGCAGTCGCCTTCTGAAAACGACAGCGCGGCACGGGAATCAAGGCATTGCGATTCTCGAAAATAGTTCTTGAAATTCTATTCTTGATTGCATATCATCTCAACGAGTTTCGATAAGAAAGGATGCGCATGCGACCGTCTGTTGTGCTTGACATGAAGCGAAGCGCAGTGCGTGAAGCGGTAGGCCGCTTTCGCGCCGCGAACCCGCGCGTCTTCGGCTCGGTGCTGCATGGCACCGACCGGGATGGCAGCGACCTCGACCTGTTGGTCGATGCGCTGCCCGGTGCCACGTTGTTGGACTTGGGCGATTTGGAAGAAGAACTGAAATCGCTGCTCGGCGTTGACGTCGATCTGCTGACTCCCGGCGACCTGCCGCCGAAGTTCCGGGCCAAGGTGCTCGCGGAGGCGCAACCGATATGAGCGAGAACCGCCTGCCCGATTACCTCGACCACATTCAGCAGGCCGCAACCGATGCGCGCAGCTTCGTGGAAGGGATGGCCAAGGACGACTTCTTGGCCGACAAGCGCACCCAGCAGGCCGTCATCATGAGCCTGATCGTCATCGGCGAGGCGGCCACAAAGGTGATGGATGGCTACGTCGAGTTCACCCAGGCGCATGCCGACGTGCCGTGGCGCAGCATGCGCAATATGCGTAATCGCATGGCTCACGGCTATTTCGACATCAACCTCGATGTGGTGTGGGAGACGGTACAGGAATGGCTGCCGGCGTTGCTCCAGCAATTGCCCGCCGTGCGTCAGGATGCCGACGATGAAGACCGTAACGACAACTGTGAAAGAGGGATCTCCGATGACTGTTGAATCGAGAATATTTTCTGTAGCCGAGTATGTTCAGCCGTCCGAAGGCGAGCCTATTCGTTCCGTTGTGCTTGAAACCCGAGACTCAATTATCGTGGTTTGGCATGTCCATCCCGGGCAGGAAATTGCGGCTCACATTCATCCTCACGGCCAAGACACGTGGACTGTTTTGTCGGGAATGGCTGATTACTTTCAGGGCAATGGGATTGTTCGTGCCCTCAGGGAAGGTGAGATAGCCGTGGCAAGACCGGGCCAAGTGCACGGGGCGCGAAATACAGGTACCGAGCCATTTGTGTTAGTCTCGGTTGTGGCATCAGCCAATGCCGGTTTCGTATTGGCTGAGCGATAGAGCCCAATCTCTGGAGTTGGTCCAATGAGCGGTCGGGGAGATAGGTAACAGACATGCAGCGGACACGGCTGCTAAACCAGGTCGCAAACCTCCTTGCGTCGCAGCGTGCCGCAAGCGACGCGATCAATCGAATGGGGTCGGCATGAGACTGAACACCATCCAGTTCCCGACCGCGTAGCCGCCTGTCCTGCCGATCAGGTCTTGACCATCGACGCCTGGGATCAGTCCTGAATGTTCTTGGAGACCACTACGTTATGAGCCGCAGCCGCCGCAAAACACCCATCGTCGGGCACACGACCTGCGGCAGCGAGCGCGAGGACAAGAAGCTCTGGCATCAGCGCTGGCGCACCCGTGAGCGCACGGCGCTGACCAGCGCGTCGCCCGAAGCCCTGAGCGCCCATCTGCCCCTGCTGGAAAACCAGGCCAGCAGCGTCTGGTCGATGGGCAAGGATGGCCGCTCCTACTGGCCCGTCAAGCGCCAGGCCGCCACGGCGGATCGCATCGCCAATCACAAGGGACGCAACCCGCAAGAACGCGCCTCCCTGAAAAAGCGCCTGCTGCGCAAGTGGATGAGCAAATGAAGCTCTCCTTCCATCAGCACATTGCGCTGTTCTGGATGATCGGTGCTCCGGGCGTCTTCGCGCCCGTGATCGAGAACGCCAAGCGGCCCGATGCCGGCGCCGTCATGGCGTGGGGTGTCGCGATCGTGGCGGTGATGATCCTCTTCACCCCTTTGCTGCTGCGCTGTCCACCATTCCGGCGCTGGTATGGCCGGACGGATGCGCTGTCGGAGCGGCAGCGCCAGGCGCTTGCCGAGCGCGGCCTGCGCCGCTACTACCAGACCGCTTTCGATGACGGCTACGTGCCCCGCGTGATGCCCTACGTGTGGCGCATCATCTGGACGGTCGGCGGGTTGATGGCTGTGACCGCCGTACTGCCTACCAACACCGGACGGCCAGCCTTCGATGCCTTGGTGGTCTTCTCGACCTGGTATCCGATAGGCGTGATGCTGCTGGTTTTCGCGTCGAGGCCCCTTGGCCGGTTGATTCGCCAAAGAGCACAGGAGCGGCGGAAATGAGCACGTCAACCATCGAGGCGCTGGCCAGCGCCTGGGCAAGGATTGCCGAGGAAGCGGAATTCCCCGCTGACTACGAGGGGACTGCCACACCACAAGCGCATCGGGCTAGCGAAGCTATTCAGGAGCAGATTCGGGAGCGCATCGTCGCCACCAACGACATGCGGCTGTTCAGCCTGCTGCACCTGCTGAGTCAGGCGTCGCTGCGCATGGAGCAAGCGCTGTGGCCGGAGGATTACGAGCGGATGACGCGCGAGGTTGAGGAAGCCCTGCGGCAAGCCACCGACGCCAACGCCAGATCGTACACCCACGAAGAAGTGATGCAGGCGATGCAGGAACGCATCGACCGGGCGCGAGACAAGCCATGTTGATTGGCTATGCGCGCGTCTCGACGCAGGATCAGAACCTGGAGCTGCAACGCGAAGCCTTGAGCAAGGCCGGATGTAAAAAGGTCTTCGAGGACAAGGTGAGTGGCACGCGGGCAGACCGGCCTGGCTTGGCCAAGACGCTCGAAATGCTGCGCGAAGGCGATACTTTGGTCGTCTGGAAGCTCGACCGGCTGGGCCGGTCGGTCAAGCAACTGGTCGATCTGGTCGGCGATCTGCACAAGCACGGTGTCCAGTTCAGGAGCCTCACCGACTCCATCGACACCGGCACACCATCCGGGCGGTTCTTCTTCCACGTCATGGCGAGCCTTGCCGAAATGGAGCGCGAGCTGACCGTCGAGCGCACCCGCGCCGGGCTGGAAGTCGCCAAGCAGCTCGGCCGCAAAGGCGGCCGCAAGCCGAAGATGACCGACAGCAAGATCGAGTCGGCCAAGAAGCTGCTGGCCAGCGGGGTGCCGCCCAAGGACGTGGCCAAGAACCTCGGCGTGTCCATTCCGACGCTGTACCGCTGGGTGCCAGCCTCCACGCACGCTTAGCGTGCTTTATTTAATGAGATGGTCACTCCCTCCTTCCCGGTACTATGCTGAGGACAGGCTTTCAT
>NZ_JBMKHA010000033.1:0-35289 GCF_049238365.1 Enterobacter cloacae complex sp. IR53030 | reverse complement strand
TGTACAACTTTATTGTCCTCGGACACTTCGTCAGGCGGGAGCGCATATTGCTGCTCTCCCCCACCTCTTTAGTAATGATCTTATCCAGCGCAACACGGCTCTTTTCGACGCGCGTCAGGGCACCTTCATTAATCCATGGCAGGGCGGTACGCAAATCGGCCTGATAGTCTTTCGCCTGCTCACGCTGTGCGGCTGTCAGATTGTACTCTTTGCCGTTAAAGGTGACGTTCCCTTGCGGCGTAATCACCAGATTGCCGTTCTCGCCTTTGACCTGCACGGTTTGCGGGCTTAACACCACGTCATCACGCGGGGTGACGCTACATTTATACTCCGCATGGGCGGTGAATCCGGTTGCCATCAAAGCAACAGCCAGCAACGTTTTGCGCATCTTAAACACTCCCTCAGACAAAATGGGCCAGCTAATGCTGGCCCTTGACTGCTTTATTAGTCCCACCAAACGTCGAAAAGTTCGCTGACGCGGACATCTTCCAGCTTATGGTCTTCAAGCCATTTACGAACCAGCGCCTGATGTTCTTCGGTGCATTTACCCACTTCCTGGGTGCAGATCAGACCTTCCCACGCCAGGTAACCGCTACCGTCGAAGGCCAGCTTGTTGGGCTCAATCACGTCGTTGATGAACGCATCCACGTCCTGATCGATCTGTTCTACACTGGTGCCTTCCGGGAAACGCCACGCAACGGAGAAACCCACTTCCTGGAATTCTTCGATGTGCATTTTTTTACGCAGACGACGGCTACGATTCTTTGCCATTATTTCACCCTCTCGAACATTAAGTCCCATACACCGTGACCAAGACGATGGCCACGCTGTTCAAATTTCGTTACCGGACGTGAATCCGGACGCGGAACATAGTCGTTGCTTTCAGACTGGTTTTTATACCCGTCCAGAGACGACATCACTTCCAGCATATGTTCCGCATAAGGTTCCCAGTCGGTCGCCATATGGAAGACGCCGCCCAGTTTCAGCTTGCTTTTCACCAGCTCGGCAAACGGTGCCTGAACGATACGGCGTTTATTATGACGTGCTTTGTGCCACGGGTCAGGGAAAAAGAGCTGAACCATGGTTAAAGAATTGTCAGGAATCATTTTGTGCAGCACTTCCACCGCGTCATGACACATGACGCGCAGGTTCTCTACACCCTCTTCATGGGCAGTTGCGAGACACGCGCCGACGCCCGGGGAGTGCACTTCAATACCGAGGAAGTTCTGCTCCGGGCGAGCTTGCGCCATGGTCACCAGAGAGGTGCCCATACCAAAACCAATCTCCAGCGTGACTGGCGCTTCGCGGCCAAACAGCCCGGCAAAGTCCAGCGGCTGCTCGCTGAACTCAACGCCCATCACCGGCCAGTAGTTGTCCAGCGCATGTTGCTGCCCTTTTGTCAGGCGGCCCTGACGACGGACAAAGCTGCGAATACGGCGCAGCGGGCGACCGTTTTCATCAAATTCCGGTGAAATGACGTCGTTTTTCATAAAAGAGTTGTCTGCTTGTGAGAATGTTCGGGAAACGGGCATTATCCAAAGTTAAGGCGTCTATGCAAGCATGGGAAAGATCCGGTTTACAGCAGATTGACGCTGTGCTGCAATCTGCGTCCCTGATTATGTGAATCGATGACCATGCAAGCCTCTCAATTTTCAGCCCAGGTGCTGGACTGGTACGACAAATACGGGCGTAAAACCCTGCCCTGGCAAATTGAAAAAACGCCTTACAAAGTATGGCTCTCCGAAGTGATGTTGCAACAAACGCAGGTCGCCACGGTGATCCCATACTTTGAGCGTTTTATGGCACGCTTCCCGACGGTAACAGACCTGGCGAATGCCCCGCTGGACGAGGTATTGCACCTGTGGACAGGCCTGGGCTATTACGCCCGCGCGCGTAATCTGCACAAGGCCGCGCAGCAGGTCGCCACGCGCCACAACGGTAAATTCCCGGAAACCTTCGATGAAGTGGCAGATTTACCCGGCGTCGGGCGTTCAACGGCGGGAGCCATTCTCTCCCTCTCTTTGGGTAAGCATTTCCCGATCCTCGACGGCAACGTGAAGCGCGTGCTGGCACGTTGCTATGCCGTGGACGGCTGGCCCGGTAAAAAAGAGGTTGAGAAACGTCTGTGGGAGATCAGTGAAGCGGTTACCCCGGCCAACGGCGTCGAACGTTTTAACCAGGCGATGATGGATCTGGGTGCGATGGTCTGCACGCGCTCAAAACCCAAGTGCGAACTCTGCCCGCTCAATACTCTCTGCGTGGCCTACGCCAACCATTCATGGGCGCAATACCCGGGGAAAAAACCGAAGCAGACGCTACCGGAGCGCACCGGTTACATGCTGCTGATGCAGCACGGCGACGAGGTGTTCCTGGCCCAGCGTCCACCGAGCGGCCTGTGGGGCGGTCTATACTGCTTCCCACAGTTTGAAGATGAAGATTTGCTGCGTGAATGGCTTAAACAGCGCGGTATTGCTGCCGATAACCTGACGCAGCTGACCGCGTTTCGCCATACCTTCAGCCATTTCCACCTGGATATTGTGCCGATGTGGCTTCCCGTGTCCTCATTTGCCTCGTGCATGGATGAAGGCACCGCTCTCTGGTATAACTTAGCGCAACCGCCATCAGTCGGACTGGCGGCTCCCGTGGAGCGCCTGTTACAGCAATTACGTGCCGGTGCAATGGTTTAGCATCGACAATAAAAAGAGGAATGAGTATGGCCAGAACGATTTTTTGTACTTTCCTGCAGCGTGACGCTGAAGGCCAGGATTTCCAGCTTTATCCGGGTGATCTGGGTAAACGCATTTATAACGAGATCTCCAAAGAAGCCTGGGGACAGTGGCAGAAAAAGCAGACCATGCTGATTAACGAGAAAAAGCTCAGCATGATGAACCCGGAACACCGCAAGCTGCTGGAACAGGAGATGGTGAACTTCCTGTTTGAAGGCAAAGACGTGCACATCGAAGGCTATACGCCTCCAGAAAAATAATATTGAGCGGCTGTTGCCGGGTGGCGCTTCGCTTACCCGGCCTACAAAACCGTAGGCCCGTGCAAGCGAAGCGCCGCCGGGCAATAGCAACGACTAAGCAAACACAACACGCACGCCCGGAATGATGAAAAAACTTTTAGCGCTAGCCCTTGTTGCGCCGTTGCTGGTCTCCTGTTCGTCAAAAAAAGGCGATGATTACAACGAAGCCTGGATCAAGGACACCAACGGTTTTGACATTTTGATGGGGCAGTTTGCCCACAACATCGAGAACATATGGGGATTTAACGAAGTTCTTATTGCCGGACCGAAGGACTACGTTAAGTACACCGACGCCTATCTGACCCGTAGCCACATCAACTTTGATGAGGGTACGATCACCATTGAAACCATCGCGGGTACTGACCCTGCGGCACGACTGCGTCAGGCGATTATCAAAACCCTGCTGATGGGTGACGACCCGGGATCTATCGATCTCTACTCCGATGCCGACGATATCACCATCTCGAAAGAGCCGTTCCTGTACGGTCAGGTTGTCGATCAAACCGGCCAGCCAATCCGCTGGGAAGGTCGCGCCACGAAATTTGCCGACTATCTGCTGCAGACGCGACTGAAGAGCCGTTCTAACGGCCTGAAGATAATTTATAGCGTCACCATCAACCTCGTGCCGAACCACCTCGACAAGCGTGCGCATAAGTATCTTGGCATGGTGCGTCAGGCATCACGTAAGTACGGCGTGGATGAGTCGCTGATCCTGGCGATTATGCAGACCGAATCGTCGTTCAACCCTTACGCAGTTAGCCGTTCCGACGCCCTGGGGCTGATGCAGGTAGTCCAGCACAGCGCCGGTAAAGATGTCTTCCGCGCGCAGGGCAAATCCGGCACGCCGAGCCGTAGCTATCTGTTCGATCCCCAGAGCAACATTGATACCGGCACGGCCTATCTGGCGATGCTGAACAATGTTTATCTCGGCGGCATCGATAACCCGACCTCACGCCGCTATGCCGTAATCACCGCCTATAACGGCGGCGCGGGCAGCGTGCTGCGCGTCTTCTCGAACGACAAAGTGCAGGCCGCAAACATCATCAACAGCATGGCGCCGGGGGATGTTTACTCAACCCTCACCACCCGCCACCCATCAGCGGAGTCCCGCCGCTATCTGTATAAGGTCAATACGGCGCAGAAGAACTATCGTCGTCGATAATCAACACACCTTCTCCTGCAAGGAGAAGGTGTTCTGCTTTCCCTCTCCCCGTGGGAGAGGGTCAGGGTGAGGGCATTAGGCCGCACTCACTCACCCCACCCATACGAAAATGTTATTTGCATCACAATCCAAACTGCAAATTAATGTGGATTGCATTTTTTTGCGGGAGGTAACAAAACATATCGTTGCCAACTGATAGAATTGCATCAAATAACAACCCTGAATGTTCCAAAAACAACATATCTCCCGCTCACTTGTGAGGAAAGTAACATGAACCTTAAGCTGCAGCTTAAAATATTGTCGTTTCTGCAGTTCTGCCTGTGGGGTAGCTGGCTGACTACACTCGGCTCCTATATGTTTGTGACGCTCAAGTTCGATGGTGCGTCAATCGGTGCCGTCTACAGCTCGCTGGGTATCGCGGCGGTCTTCATGCCAACACTGCTCGGTATCGTGGCGGATAAATGGTTAAGTGCGAAATGGCTGTACATGCTTTGCCATCTGGTGGGCGCGGGGACGCTGTTTATGGCGGCCGAAGTGACCACGCCAGGGGCAATGTTTATGGTGATCCTGCTTAACTCGCTGGCCTATATGCCAACGCTTGGGCTGATCAACACCATCTCTTACTACCGCCTGAAATCTGCCGGGATGGATATCGTGACCGATTTCCCGCCAATCCGTATCTGGGGCACCATCGGCTTTATCATGGCAATGTGGGGCGTGAGCTTCGCAGGCTTTGAACTGAGCCATATGCAGCTCTACATCGGTGCCGCGCTCTCCGTGCTGCTGGCGATCTTCACCCTGACGCTGCCAACCATTCCGGTTTCAAACCAGCAGAAAAACCAGAGCTGGAGCACCATGCTCGGTCTGGACGCGTTCGCGCTGTTTAAAAACAAACGGATGGCGATCTTCTTTATCTTCTCCATGCTGCTGGGCGCAGAGCTGCAGATCACCAACATGTTCGGCAACACCTTCCTGCACAGCTTCGATAACAATCCGCTGTTTGCCGGAAGCTTTATCGTTGAGCATGCGTCGGTGATGATGTCCATCTCCCAGATCTCTGAGACGCTGTTCATCCTGACCATCCCGTTCTTCCTGAGCCGCTACGGCATCAAGAACGTCATGCTGATCAGTATCGCGGCATGGATGTTGCGCTTTGGTCTGTTCGCCTACGGCGACCCGAGCGCATTCGGCACCGTACTGCTGGTGCTGTCGATGATTGTTTACGGCTGTGCCTTCGACTTCTTCAACATTTCCGGTTCCGTATTCGTGGAAAAAGAAGTGAAGCCTGAAATCCGCGCCAGCGCACAGGGCATGTTCCTGATGATGACCAACGGCTTCGGCTGTATTCTGGGCGGCGTGGTGAGCGGTAAAGTGGTAGAGATGTACACCACCAACGGCATCACCAACTGGCAGCCGGTGTGGCTGATCTTCGCCGCATACTCGCTGGTGCTGTTCTTCGCGTTCATCGCGCTGTTCAAGTACAAGCACGTGCGTGTGCCGAACGGTGTGCAGCCGATCGCGCACTAATCTTTGGTGTGTTGTGCCCGGTGGCGCTAACGCTTACCGGGCCTACAAAACCCAACCGTAGGCCGGGTAAGGCGAAGCCGCCACCCGGCTATTTTATTGCAGAAAGCACCCACCCCACCGACAGCAAATCCGCGCTGCCGCCCGGACTCAGATTGCGTTCTATCAATGCGATATCCATTTTAAGCAACGCTTCGCGGTCCCAGCCGTTAGCCAGCAATTCCCGCGCGTAGTCCTGAACGTAGCGCAGCCCTTCCATGCCACCGCGCGACACCAGATTGCTGTCCTGATTGACTGACATCAGGCGTAACAGCAGGCTGTGAAGCGACCGTCCGTTCCACTGAGCCAACGCCTTACGCACCGTGGCAAAGCCGCTTTCCGCCTCACCGCGCGCGCCGGTTAAGCCGTGCTGCTGAAACTGCCGCTCGCCCGCCGTCGCCTGCCCGCTGCGCGCGGCCAACTCTCGCGACACCAGCCCGCGGCAGATGTTACCCACCTCACAACAGAGGCTGTCCGCAGAAAGATTGTTCACACGTCCGGCGGCGAAGCACAGTAAACCCAGGGCAAAAATCCCGCCTTTGTGC
This sequence comes from Enterobacter cloacae complex sp. IR53030, assembly GCF_049238365.1. NCBI lineage: Bacteria > Pseudomonadati > Pseudomonadota > Gammaproteobacteria > Enterobacterales > Enterobacteriaceae > Enterobacter > Enterobacter cloacae complex sp. IR53030. The sequence continues at coordinate 28,994 of NZ_JBMKHA010000033.1, read as the reverse complement.
GTATTCACGCCGTTCGTCGCGGCGTACATCGCCTGCTCGCAGGCCATCCCCATTGGGCGGATAATCCGTAGCTGTGCGTCAGCGGGCTTATCCGCATGCGCGTTACCAAGTTCAGCAAAGCGCGCAAACCACGGCGTAATCGCCACAATGCTGCGGGCAAACAGCGCGTGGTCCATATCGCGGTGGGAACCGTTATTGAGCTTGTCCACCAGCCCCGGTTTGGGCGTCAGCTCCAGCTCCTGCCACAGTGCCGCTTCGGCAAGCGCGGGCACGTCCGCAATGCGGGGTTTAGTCGCGAGCAAACCAGTCATCAATCATCTTCTCCACCCGGGAAACCACCTGCTCAACGGGATGGTTCCGCGAGCGGGAACAGGCATGCGCAGGTTCGTCGCAGATCAGGCAGCGTCTGAGATTTGCCCCCAGCGACTGACGCCCGACGTGGCCATGCTGAGGGCAGATAACATCCAGATCCCACAGCCTGCCGAGCGGGTGCGTCTGCTCCAGATCCGCGCAGTGCGCTTTAATTTCCGCTGCCGGATGAGCCACGCACCACAGGGCCTCGGGCCCGGTCGGAAGCCACAGCACCTGACGGTCCAGCACCTGCCAGCGGTTCTCCCATAGCAGCTGGTCGCACGTCTGGAGCGCTACGCCCATGGTGTTGCGATAGCGCAGGCTGTCTTTAATTTCCCCTGGCGTGACCAGCGTGAGGGAAATCACCGGTTGTTGATAGTGCTCAAGCATGTCAGCCTGACGCGCTGCGCGGCGCTCTTTCGCCGCCAGCAGTTCGTCCAGGCTGACACCCGCCCGCACGGGTGTCGCTACTGTCATAATCACTCCTTCACCTGTCGCACGGTGTCGATCACGCTGCCGTCGCGGTAGCGGATCACCCCGACGATTTTGTCGGTAAACTCAATCGGCCTCGGTACGCCCGTCAGCGATATCGCCCGTTCATAGAGCGCGTTGATATCCACAATCTTCAGCCCGGCAGCCATCAGCCGCTCACGCACCTCCGGGCGCGCCGGGTTAACCGCAATGCCGTGATCGGTGACCAGCACGTCGATGCTCTCACCCGGCGTGAGGCGCGTGGTGACGCGCTTCACGACCGTCGGAATGCGGCTGCGCAGCAGCGGCGCGACGACGATGGTGAGGTTCGCCGCAGCGGCCACGTCGCAGTGTCCGCCGGACGCGCCGCGCATCACGCCGTCGGAGCCGGTGATGACGTTGACGTTGAAATCAACGTCGATTTCGAGGGCGCTGAGGATCACCACGTCGAGCTGGTCGCAGCTTGCCGCCTTGCTGCCGGGATTGGCGTAAACATTGGTGGAGATCTCCACGTGGTTCGGGTTGCGCGCCAGAGACGCCGCCGCCTGGCCGTCAAAGCACTGGGTGTCGAGCAGCTTTTCGATGAGCCCCTTCTCGTGCAAATCCACCAGGCTGCCGGTGATGCCGCCAAGCGCGAAGCGCGCCTTCACGCCGCTGCACTCCATTTTCTCTTCCATAAAACGCGTGCAGGCGGTCGCCGCCGCGCCGGAGCCGGTCTGCATTGAGAAGCCCGGGTTAAAGTAGCCGGAATGTTCAATCACGTCCGCCGCATAGCGGGCGATCATCAGCTCGCGCGGGTTGCTGGTGACGCGCGCCGCGCCAACGCTGATTTTCGCCGGGTCACCGACGCTCTCAACCTGCACGATGTAGTCCACCTGGTCCTGCACCAGGCTGGCGGGCATATTGGGGAACGGCACCAGTTCTTCGGTGAGCAGCACCACCTTGCGGGCAAAGTGCGCATCCACCATGGCGTAGCCCAGCGAGCCGCAGCAGGATTTACCGTGGGTGCCGTTGGCGTTGCCAAACTCATCGCTGCACGGCACGCCGAGAAACGCCACGTCGATATTCAGCTCGCCGTCCTGCAAGAGCTTCACGCGCCCGCCGTGGGAGTGAATTTGCACCGGCTCGTCCATCAGCCCGTGGGAGATGGCATCCGCCAGCCTGCCGCGCATTCCGGAGGTGTAAATGCGGGTGATGACGCCGCTTTCAATATGCTCAATCAGCGCGTCATTGCAGGTCATCAGCGAGCTGGAGGCCAGCGTCAGGTTTTTGAAACCCATTCGCGCCAGTAGCGCCACGACGGTGTTGATCACCCGGTCGCCTTCGCGAAACGCGTGGTGGAAAGAGATGGTCATCCCGTCCTGCAGGCCGCAGCGCTTCACCGCCTCTTCAACGGAGGCGCAGAGTTTGCGGCTGTGCTTCGCGTCAGCATCCGCCAGCCACGGCGTCGCGCTGTGGGCGGTATCAAACGGTTTTAAGCCCCGCAGATGGGGGAAATTCATATGGAGAAGTTCAGTCTGGTTCATTCTGTCATCCTTACCGACGCACGCCGGAGGCCGCCGCGCGCTCCAGCACCACCTGCGCGTGGTTAATAATCGGTGCATCCACCATTTTGCCGTTGAGCGACACCACGCCCAGGCCGTTACGCTCGCCCTCTTCTGCCGCCTCAATCACTCGCTTCGCGTGTTCCACCTCTTCCTGCGTCGGGGCGTAAGCGTTATGCAGCAGGTCAATCTGGCGCGGGTTAATCAGCGATTTGCCGTTAAAGCCCATCTTGCGGATCAGATCGACCTCGCGCAGGAACCCGGCCTCGTCGTTAACGTCTGACCACACCACGTCGAAGGCGTCGATGCCCGCCGCGCGGGCGGCGTGCAATACGGCACAGCGGGCGTAGAACAGCTCGGTGCCATCGCCGCGCTCGGTCTGCATATCCATCACATAATCAAAGGCGGCCAGCGCGATGCCGATGAGGCGCGGGGAGCTGCGGGCAATCGCCACGGCATTTATCACGCCAATGGCCGATTCAATCGCCGCCATGACGCGGGTAGAGCCGACTTCGCGGCCGCACTCGCGTTCAATACGCGCCAGGTGCCCCTCCAGCTCGTAGATATCGTCCGGAGTATCGGTTTTCGGCAGGCGAATTACGTCCACGCCCGCCCGCACGGCGGCTTCCAGATCCAGCAGGCCAAACGGCGTGCTCAGCGGGTTAATGCGCACCACGGTTTCGATATCCTGATACATCGGGTGCTGTAGCGCTTGGAACACCAGCATGCGCGCGGTGTCTTTCTCGCGCAGTGCAACGGCGTCTTCCAGGTCAAACATGATGGAATCAGGCCGGTAGATAAAGGCGGTGGAAAGCATGGCGGCGTTGGCGCCCGGCAGGAACAGCATACTGCGGCGGAGTTTGCTCATTTCAGCGCCCCCCAGTTGATGGTTTGATCATCGGCGGCACGCATCAGCGCGCTTTGCAGGCGGGCGCGAATAACACAGTCCAGCGCCCCTTTATCTTCAATAATGATGAGTCCCTGGTGCACGTTCATGGCGCGCAATGTGTCGTTGACCACCTGGCGAATCTGCTCGCCAAACTGCTTAATCACTTCACTGTGGATGACTATCTCCAGCTCGCCGTGAGCGGGAGCGATTTTCACCATCAGGTCGCTGGACTCCTGCGTGCCGGCCAGCGCCTCCCTTACAATATTCATGATAAATTCCTGGTAGTTATGCGACTTCGGCACTCGCACGGTAATGCGTTTCGAGATGCGCGAAGGTGGAGTCCGGGACAATCTCCCGGATCCGGGAAAACTGCTGTGTCTTGAGTAAACGGCGCACTTCGGACGCGGAAATGGCGTTGCCGGTGGCCTTGATGCGCGGCATTTCCACCACCTCAATATGCGAGGCCAGCAGGTCGTGCAGCGTCTGGTTGTACTGCCGGGTGATGTCGCAAAAGGGCTCCGAGCCGATGAAGCGGTGGGTGATGCCCAGCGCCGGGGCAATAAAGTCCCGGAAAATCAGCACGTCGATTTCACTCCACGCCTGCTGCACTTTGCCGGTCTCCTTCAGGAAGTAGGCCGGGAAGGTGGCGCGGGAGATGATGTACTGCGAGCCTTCATGCACCACCACGTTCGGCAGATGCGCCACGCCCGCCCGCACCATCTCAATGCGCGCGCTAAACGGGAAGAACGACGCATCTTCACGCACCACGAAGAGATGCAGCGCATCGCACTGCTGCGCCGCCTGCTCCACCAGATGGCGATGGCCGAGGGTGAAGGGATTGGCGTTCATCACTATCGCGCCAATGTTCTCCCCGCTTTTGCGCTTCGCGCGCAGTGAACGGCAGTAGCGTTCGATCCCCTGCGGGGTGTTCTCCATCAGCACCGCGTTGTTTCCGCTCTGGGCAATCGGCCAGAAGCCACTGCGGGCAAAGCGCTCCCGGTTGCACGGACGGGTGCAGAGGAAGAGGTGAAAATGGCCGCGCTCCAGCGCCGCATTTTCCACCTCAGCCAGCAGCCGCGCGCTGAGGTTCTCGCCGCGAAGCTGCTCGTTGACCGCCACGCATTTGATGACGTTGGCGGCAAGCCCTGCGCAACCCACCAGCTGCGAGCCGGACCAGGCTTCGACAAACAGCGTGATGTCGTTGTCCAGGCCAAGGCCGCTGTCTGCCAGCAGGTAGCGGATCTGGCTTAAGCGTTCCGGATGCTTCGCCACCAGAGTGTGGCGAAAATCGATGGGTTGACTGTTCATGCCGTTTTACTCAGTGTGCTGCCGCAAGCCCGACGGCGGGCGCTTCCACGATCACGTTGCTCAGATGGCCGATATGCTCGATCTCCACCTCAATGCGATCGCCCTCTTTCATAAACAGCGGCGGGTTACGCTTTTTCCCCACCCCGCCCGGGGATCCGGTGATGATCACATCGCCCGGGCTGAGGCGGGTGAAGATGCTGATGTACTCGATCAGCTCCGCAACCTTGTGGATCATGCTGCTGGTGTTGTCTTCCTGCACCATGCGGCCGTTCAGCCAGGTGCGGATTGCCAGCTGGTGCGGATCCGGGATCTCATCCGCCGTCGCCATCCAGGGGCCAAACGCGCCGGTCTGACGCCAGTTTTTTCCGGCTGTAAACCAGGTGTGCTGCCAGTCACGGGCGGAGCCGTCCATGTAGCAGCTGTAGCCCGCCACGTGGCGCAGCGCGTCGTCGCGGCTGATGTTCTCCCCACCTTTGCCGATGATCACCGCCAGCTCGCCTTCGTAGTCGAATTCACTGGAGTGGCGCGGCTTCAGCACCGGTTCGTTATGGCCGGTCTGTGAATCCGGGAAGCGGACAAACAGCGTCGGGGCCGGGTTATGCTGGTCAAACTCCTTGCGCTTGTCGGCGTAGTTCATGCCCACGCAGAGGATTTTTTCCGGCTGCTCAATCACCGGTAAGAAGGTGATAGCGCTCATCGGCACGTCCACCGCGTCGTTCAGGTAGCGGGTGGCCTGCGCCAGCCCGTTGCCCTGCAGCAGCGCCTTGAGGTCGCTGTAGCGGTCGCCGAGACGGCGGCCTAAATCAATCACGCCGTCGGCCTGGACGATGCCGTAGCTGCGTTTTCCCTGGTATAAAAAGCTTGCGAGTTTCATTGTTCTTTCCTGAAAACTTAAACGAGGAAGTTGCCCAGAATCAGCAGAGAGATAGAGACGTTAATCGCTCCGCCGATACGGGTAGCAATCTGGGCGAACGGCATCAGGCTCATGCGGTTGCCTGCGGTCAGGATCGCCACGTCGCCGGTACCGCCCTGCCCGCTCTGGCAGCAGGAGACGATGGCGACATCAATCGGATGCATACCGATCTTTTTGCCGACGAAGAAGCCGGTCGCCACCAGCGCAGAAACGGTGCTGACAATCACCAGCAGGTTGCTGACGGTGAACGCCGCCACCAGTTCGTGCCACGGGGTGATAGCCACGCCGACGGCGAAGAGGATGGGGTAGGTCACGGAAGTCTGGAAGAATTTGTAGACGACCTGTGAGCCTTCCAGCAGGCGCGGAGAGGCGCCGTTGCAGAGCTTCACCAGCACCGCCATAAACAGCATGCCGACCGGGGCTGGCAGGCCAATGAGCTTGTGGCCGAGCATGCCCAGCATGTAGAGCAGCACCGCCAGCAGGGCGCCAGAGGCGATTGTGGTCACGTCCGCTTTACCAGAGAACGCAGGCTGAGAGACGGTGGTATCGGCATTGGCGCGGTTAGGCATCAGCTGGCCTTCACCGGTCAGGTGCGGGTAGCGCTTACCAAGCTGGTTCAGGCAACCGGAGATAATGATCGCGGTCAGACCGCCGAGCATCACCATCGGCAGCACGCGGCCGAGCGCTACGCCCTGGTCCATGTGCAGCAGGGTGGCATAACCGATGGAAAGCGGAATTGCGCCTTCCCCGACACCCCCCGCCATAATGGGCAGAATGATAAAGAAGAAGATCTGGAACGGCTCCAGGCCCAGCGCGAGACCAACGCCCATCCCCACCAGCATGCCGACAATTTCACCGCACAGCATCGGGAAGAAGATGCGCAGGAAGCCCTGAATCAGCACCGTGCGGTTCATGCTCATGATGCTGCCGACGATAATGCAGCAGATGTAGAGATAGAGAATATTGGTGGATTTATAGAACTTCGTGGTGGACTCGACCACCACATCCGGCAGCAGGCCGTAATAGACCAGCGCGGAAGGGATAAAGGTGGCGCAAATCGCCGCCGCACCGAGCTTGCCGACAATCGGCAGGCGCTTGCCAAACTCACCGCAGGCAAAGCCGAAGAAGGCCAGGGTCGCTACCATCACCACGATGTCGCTCGGCAGCTTTCCGCCCAGACAATCAATCGCAATCAGTGCGCCCGCCAGAACAAACAGCGGCAGAGGGATAATCCCGATTTTCCAGGTATCCATAATATGCCACCAACGCTCTTTGAGCGAGGGTCGCTGAATTTCAATCGGTTCGTGGGTAACAGAGAAAGAATCGTCAGTTGTGCTCATAATAAGCCCCTTGGTTATTTTGTGCGTTCAGCTTAGAGTCACAAAGGCTTACTTTATGTGAGGGATGACATATTAAAAGCGAAGTTTTAATGGCCACTATGGTTTTAATGGTTTCTTTTATTTAATGTGATTTATGCCTTATTTATTATCGTGGTTTTTATGGTTTCTTTTCTGAATTGAACAAACAAATAACATTTATTCATATAGCCTGAACGAGGTAAGCCCTCAGGATAAATCTTTTACAGCGCCCGCTGTGCAAGGGATCACAAGTTTTCGGCAAAGCGCAGGCGGCCATAGAAAAAAAGATGATATATTGGCGATCTTTGTCGCTACCTTGCGTGATAGTTATGAAAGTCTCTTTCCAGATTAAGTTGTTTATTTCGCTGGTTGCCTTTTTCTCAGTGCTTTTTGCGTTGCTGGGCGGATATTATTATGCCGATGTCGGTAAGCAGCTTTATCAGGAAATGAGTGCGCGCGCAAAAATACAGGCGGAGGAGATTGCGCTTATTCCGTCATTACGCAATGAAGTTGAACAAAAAGATATCACCGCGATCCATGATTTTATGCAGAAAATGGCTGCCCATAGCGATGCCAGCTTTATTGCCATTGGGGATAACACGGGAAAGCACCTTTTTCATTCCGTCTTTGCCGACAGAGTGGGCACGACGCTGGTTGGCGGCGACAATGAAGCTGTCCTGCAGGGGAAAAGCACGACAACCATCCGTAAAGGCGGACTGGGTATTTCGCTGCGCAGTAAAGCCCCTATCTTCAACGATGCCGGGCAGGTGGTTGGCATTGTTTCCGTGGGCTATCTCACCAGCTACCTGGATACCATTACCGTCAGTAAAGTGGTCAATATCCTGATTGCCGCCGTGCTGCTGCTTTTGGCCCTCTTTATCTTCTCCTGGTTCTTTACCCGCAGTATAAAGAAGCAGATCTTCTCCCTCGAACCGCGAGAAATCGGCCTGCTGGTACGTCAGCAAAAGGCGATGATGGAATCTATCTACGAAGGGGTGATTGCCATTGATAACGAGCGGCGCATAGAAGTGATCAACCAGGCGGCGCGCAAACTGCTGGGGCTGAGCCAGCCGGCGCGTGAACTGCGCGGACAGTTGATAAGCCAGGTGATCGATCCGGTCCCGTTCTTCGACACCCAGACGATGCTGGCTAAAGATACCCACGATGAGATTTGCCGTTTTAACGATCTCACGGTGATTGCCAGCCGGGTTCACATCATGCTTGAGGGCTCGCTGCAGGGCTGGGTGATCACCTTCCGCGATCGCAACGAAATCGACTCCCTGAGCGCCCAGCTCAGCCAGGTAAAACGCTATGTCGATAACCTGCGCATTATGCGCCACGAGCAGTTAAACCGGATGACCACCCTCTCCGGCCTGCTGCATATGGGCCGCTATGAGGAGGCGATTGGCTACATACAGGCGCAGTCGGAACACGCCCAGGAGCTGCTGGACTTTATCTCGTCGCGCTTCAGTTCCCCCACCCTGTGTGGCCTGCTGCTGGGAAAAGCCGCCCGCGCGCGGGAAAAAGGCGTCGAGCTGAGTTTCGACCCGGCCTGTCGGCTGGATAAGCCGTTCCTGCCGCTTGGGGAGCAAGAGTTGATTTCGATTATTGGTAACCTGCTTGATAACGCCATCGAAGCAACACAGCGCTCGCCGCTTCCCCATGCGCCGGTGGAAGTCCTGATAAAACTCAGCGAGCAGGAGCTGATTATTGAAGTCGCCGACCAGGGCGTAGGCATTAAACCGGAGATCCGTGAGCGGATCTTTGAACGCGGCATCACCACCAAAACACGCGGCGATCATGGGATTGGTCTGTATCTGATCGAAAGCTACGTTACGCAGGCTGGCGGCGCGATAGAAGTTGCCGATAATACCCCACGCGGCGCCATTTTCTCACTGTTTATCCCGGCCTCGGGAACCGTCCGGCAACTGGAAGACACCGACTATGCAACATGAACTTATCGACGTACTGATTGTTGAAGACGAGAACGAACTGGCACAGCTGCACGCGGAGCTCGTCAGCAAACACCCGCGTCTGAGACTGGTGGGGATTGCCTCGTCACTGGCCGACGCGCAGATACAGCTTGAGCGTAAACAGCCTCAGCTGATGCTGCTGGATAACTATCTGCCGGACGGCAAAGGCATCACCCTTATCAGTAACCCGATGCTGACCCGCGCCAACTGCTCGGTGATTTTCATCACCGCCGCCAGCGATATGGACACCTGCAGCCAGGCCATCCGCAACGGCGCGTTTGACTATATCCTCAAGCCAGTTTCCTGGAAGCGCCTCAGCCAGTCGCTGGAGCGCTTTGTGCAATTTGCTGAACAGCAGCGCGTCTGGAAGATTGTCGATCAGCAAAACGTCGACTCACTGTATCAACTCCAGGCGAAGAACTACCGCCAGGACAACGGCAGCAAAGGGATTGAGGAGAATACGCTGGCCCGGGTGCAGGCGCTGTTCAACGACAAGGCGACGCACTGCTTTACCGTGGATGAGGTGGTGAGCGAAACGGGGTTGAGTAAAACCACTACCCGGCGCTATCTGGAGCACTGCGTGGAGGCGGGGTTTCTGAGCGTGGAGATGCTGTACGGGAAGATTGGGCATCCAAGGAGGATGTACAAGCGTAGTGCGGTTTGATGAAACGTTCCCTCTCCCTGTGGGAGAGGGTTAGGGTGAGGGCAGCAGCCCGCACTACCTCAACACATACCCATACAGCCGTTTAATCCCGTCCGCATCCTTCTCGCTGTATACCCCCTGCAGCTCCGGCGAGAAGCCCGGCAGCAGGTTGATGCCCTCTTCCAGCGCCAGGAAGTAACGCTGTACCGCCCCGCCCCAGACTTCACCCGGCACCACGCACAGCACGCCAGGCGGATAGGGCAGCGCCCCTTCGGCAGCAATGCGCCCTGCGGCATCCCGTATGCGCACCAGCTCCACGTTACCGCGAATGTAGGCCTGGTTCGCATCCTGTGGATTCATCACCACCTCAGGCAGGCTTTCTTTGCGGAACATCGCCTTCTGCAGATCTTTTACGTCAAAGCTGACATAAAGATCGTGCATCTCCTGACACAACTGGCGGAGGGTGTAATCCCGGTAGCGCACCGGGTATTTCTGGTAGATGGTCGGCAGTACGTCCGCCAGCGGCGTATCGTCTTCAATATGCTGCTCGAACTGTCCCAGCATTGCCACCAGCTGCGCCAGCTTCTCGCTGCTTTCAGCTGGCGTCAGCAGGAACAGGATTGAGTTGAGATCGCATTTCTCCGGCACGATGCCGTTTTCGCGCAGGTAGTGCGCAAGAATGGTCGCCGGAATGCCGAACCCGGTATATTCCCCGGTTTCCGCATCAATACCCGGCGTGGTCAGCAGCAGCTTGCACGGGTCGACAAAGTACTGCTCGCGGGCATAACCCGCAAACCCGTGCCATTTCGCCCCCGGCTCGAAGCTGAAGAAGCGGCGCTCGCTGGCAATGGCGTGCGTCGGATGATCCTGCCACGGCCGCCCCGCCACCACCGGCGGGATAAACGGCTTAATCATATGGCAGTTGGCAATGATCGCCTTGCGCGCCTCAATGCCCAGCTCAACACACTCCGCCCACAACCTGCGCCCACTCTCGCCTTCATGAATTTTGGCATTCACATCCAGCGCTGCAAACAGCGGATAAAACGGGCTGGTGGAGGCGTGCAGCATAAACGCATTGTTCAGCCGCTTATGGGGGCAAAACCGCGCCTGGCCACGAATGTGGTTATCCTTTTTATGGATCTGCGACGTTTGCGAGAACCCGGCCTGCTGCTTATGCACCGACTGGGTCACAAAAATGCCAGGATCGTTCTCGTTCAGCTCCAGCAACAGCGGAGACGTTTCCGCCATCATCGGAATAAATTGCTCGTAGCCCACCCAGGCAGAGTCAAACAGGATGTAATCACACAGATGGCCGATCTTGTCGATCACCTGACGGGCGTTGTAGATCGTGCCGTCATAGGTGCCAAGCTGGATGATCGCCAGGCGGAACGGACGCGCCTCGTCGGCTTTCTCCGGCGCAGCCTCGCGGATAAGATCGCGAAGGTACGCGTCATCAAAACAGTGCTCGTCAATCCCGCCAATAAAGCCAAATGGATTACGCGCTGCCTCAAGATACACCGGCGTGGCCCCTGCCTGAATCAGCGCCCCGTGGTGGTTAGATTTATGGTTATTGCGATCGAACAGCACCAGGTCGCCGCGGGTCAGAAGCGCGTTGGTCACCACCTTGTTGGCCGCCGACGTGCCGTTCAGCACGAAGTAGGTTTTATCGGCATTGAACACTTTCGCCGCGAACTTTTGCGCATGCTTGGCGGACCCTTCGTGGATCAGTAAATCCCCGAGTTTTACGTCAGCATTGCACATGTCGGCACGAAACACGTTCTCACCGAAGAAATCAAAGAACTGTCGTCCCGCCGGATGCTTTTTGAAAAACGCCCCGTGCTGGTGACCAGGACAGGCGAAGGTGCTGTTACCCATCTCCACGTACTGGCTCAGGGTGTCGAAAAACGGCGGCAACAGATTCTCTTCGTAACGGCTGGCAGCAGTCTCCAGTTCCAGAAACTCCTGCGCTTTCCCCGAGATGACCGCGGTAGCACCGTCAGGCACGTCCGTTTGCTCCTGCGAGAAAATAAACACCGGTAACTGAAAGCCCGTGCGTTTCAGCAACGCGAGAATACCGCTGCGACTTTCAGCAGTTGTCATGACGACTGCCGCCACATCGGTAAAATCCGTGTTATCCAGCGTCACCTTTTCACGGTGGGTTGAGACAGTGGAGAGCAGCTCGCGGCTGACGGCAATTTTCATGGTTTTCATAGGCGCTAGTTACCCTCACCGAACGGTGAGACAGGGAGGAGAAAATTCGCGCAATAATGTCACCTTTTATTTTGAGGTGCAAGAAGGAATCAATATGCACAAAACCTTCCAAAGCTAAGCGTAATGCCCGCTTTGCGTGTCATAATCATGCAATACCAATGATTAAGTAACAGGAGTTAGCGGTGGTAATTGGACCCTTTATCAACGCCGGCGCAGTGCTGCTGGGCGGCATACTTGGCGGCGTGGTAAGCCAGCGGCTACCGGAGCGTATTCGTACCTCCATGCCGTCTATTTTTGGCCTGGCCTCGCTGGGCATCGGCATCCTTTTAGTCATCAAATGCGCCAACCTGCCCGTCATGGTGCTGGCAACGCTGCTCGGCGCACTGATTGGCGAATTTTGCTATCTGGAAAAGGGCATCAATAACGCGGTAGGCAAAGCCAAAAACCTGATTGCCCGACCCGGTAAGGCGAAAAACGGTTCGCACGAGTCGTTTATTCAGAACTACGTTGCGATCATTATTCTGTTTTGTGCCAGCGGCACCGGGATTTTCGGTTCGATGCAGGAAGGGATGACGGGCGATCCGAGCATATTAATTGCGAAAGCGTTTCTCGATTTCTTCACCGCCACCATTTTTGCCACCACGCTCGGTATCGCCGTCGCGGCAATTTGCGTCCCGATGCTGCTGATTCAGCTGGCTCTCGCCACCTGCGCCGCGCTGATACTCCCGCTGACTACGCCGGCAATGATGGCGGACTTTACTGCCGTCGGCGGCCTGCTGTTGCTGGCGACCGGGTTACGCATCTGCGGGATTAAGATGTTTGCCGTGGTGAATATGCTGCCCGCGCTGCTGATCGCCATGCCGCTCTCAGCGCTCTGGACGCGCTTTTTCGCTTAAGAGTGCGGCGAAATGGCGAGAGATTGCGCAGTCCGTAACGAAAACAACATTTTTCGTTGACGGCAGGAAGCAGATCAGGTTTAATGCGCCCCGTTGCCCGGATAGCTCAGTCGGTAGAGCAGGGGATTGAAAATCCCCGTGTCCTTGGTTCGATTCCGAGTCCGGGCACCACTATTTAGAAAACCCAGCCTATGGCTGGGTTTTTGCTTTATGGCTACGGCCGATTTCTGTGCGCTGATAAGCGTGGCTTTAATGCAGGCACGCTTACGCTAATAGCCCGATAAGTTAATACAGGCGGTGGCTCTTTTTTATCACTTAATTTTGCCGGATAAATTGCTGACCTGATTTGAAAGGTTGTCGTTGCTCCGCTTCATGTCATCAAGGCTTCTTTGCAATCGCTCGATCTTACTCTCCTGCTCAGAATTCTTTCTCTCAAGCTGTAAAACCTTCTGAGTTAGCTCATCGACTTTGCGGTTGTCGGACTTCATCTTCCTCAGGCTATCCTGCATCTCCCGTAGGTCCGACTCCCTGAAATCAGAAGGCTCGATTTCATCTGCATCAGAAATTACCGGGATATATCCTCCATTAGCGCTGCTGGGTTTGATACTAACCTGAACTTTATTTAGCCCCGCAGAGTGCGCGTAACCTATTGAAGAAAAATAAAAAAAAGAAACAACACACAGACCAGACAGATATTTATTCATTTCTAACGTCCTTTTAAATTTTTCAATCACTTCCAGGAGTCCCCTTCTGGTATCACCCGCTGAGGATAAAACACATGGCTTAGCCTCTGGCAGTTCAGAAACGGGGTTAAAGAGCAGAAGATACTGTTCGTTTTTCATTATAATACGCGTTTCCTCTCCCCAAAATCCAACCGCCACCCGCTCATTTTCTGCCACCTTATATCCGCCGGTATCGAGATAAGCGCGTTACTACGCACCTTATCAAAGGTATCTCCCATGCCCATCAAAGATATAATCCTGCTTAGCGCCTGCCTGTCAGGGCACCTTGTCCGCTACAACGGTACCGATAAATCCTGTTCCTCAGATCTGCTGCAACACTGGCGCGAAGAAGGCCGTCTGGTCACCCACTGCCCGGACCTGGCGGCGTGGCTGGCGTTGAAAACTGCGCAGAGTCAGGGTGGGATTGAAAATCCCCGTGTCCTTGGTTCGATTCTGAGTCCGGGCACCACTATTTAAAGAACCCGCCCAAAAGGCGGGTTTTTGCTTTTGATCTCTTTTCAATCTAGGGATCGTTCCCAATCACATCCAGCAGTTTATTTTTAAAGATAAACAAACACGCCTCATTGAAGTTCTCCGCCCCCAGCCGTTCCGAAAGCGCCGTTCGTTTGCGGTAGAGGCTTTTCACCGACGTATTCAGCTCATCGGCAACGGCTTCCATCGACATCCCTGCCCTCAGCAACCGCAGCATGATCGCCTCGTGCGTGCTAAGCCGTAAGTTAAGCAGCCATTTGGTTGTCAGACGCCTGCCCTTCATATTGAGCACCAGATTAAACAGCGACGCCATATCCGGCGCGGTGAGCGACGTGTTCATAAACAACTTCATACTGAGTAGATTCTCTTCGCGATGTCGCATATCCAGCATAACGCAGCAGATCGTTTTCCTTGTTCTGGCCGGATGGCGTATCAGGTAATCATATAAACGGAGCGGAGAACGACTATCAATCAATACAGAGTATTCGTCGGCACCATTATCAAATATGTTTCTGTCAATCGAGTCGAGCAGGATAATATCTGGAAAAAAAAGCCTCATGCCCCTGACAAGATAGCGATCCTGAGTCACTAACACTATTGAAGTTGCCACTAACCATCCCTTTTAGATTAAAGCAAGAACGCTCCTTCCGAGAGAAGGCCGCCTTCGTTTTATAGCGCTGTTATATTAACGACAAATGTATTCTGGCTTTGAACATCCCTCAATACACACATTGATGAGTAAGACTTCCTGTAGACCATCATTCAATGTCTGACATTAATTATAAATAAAAAAACAATCTCAGAAAAGACACTTCGCTAAACATTAAGAATTTTTGTCATGAAACTTCCCAAACATGCACAAGAAAGTACTTTAATTGATGCTTCCAGGCCTCATTAAAAATATAAACAAATTTGTCACAATAAAAATAAAACACTTAAATATCATAATGTTATAAATACAAAGCCCCTTCAATATAATCATAAAAAACCGCTCACTACAGAATTATCTCAAAACCACCCAGCCTCTATTCACCATATTTATCCGGCAACATATCAGGTGTACATTACCGTTTACCCAATCCACCGAGATAAGGATCCATAATTACCTTTTAGTAAGTACCCCATAACGTTACTGCATTCAGATTTAATGTTCTCATTTATCGCCTTTAACGCACAGTTAAAAGGCAGCCGTGTTATGCAATGGATTCATGATAAACAAATGGCAAATAGATATGGAAAGATCGCTTCGCTTCAATACGTTATTCTTTTATCGCACCCCAGGATTATTGTTACTGTTATTACTCTTTCCTGTTCTGGTTCAGGCAACGGAATCCGTTTATGAACAACAGATTCAACAGGCGCGTAACGGTAATTACACGCCGTTTCTTGATTATCTGCAGCATTATCAGCAACAGCACGCCCTGACGCCTGAACAGGTCGCAGACTGGTTACAGGTGGCATCCTGGGCAGGTCATGATGATGAGGTGATTGAGGTCTGGCAGCGTTATGGCATTTATATGCCGCTGCCCGCTCGCGGCGTTGCTGCCGTTGCCCAGGCCAGGAGAAATCAAAAAGCGTGGCAGCCAGCCTTATCGCTCTGGAAAGAGGCGTGCAGCCTTGCGCCGAATAACGATGATTATCGTATCGGCTATATCAAAACCCTGGCCGATGCCCGCATGGATGCACTCGCGCTGCAGGAAGCCCGGCAGCTGGTCACCCAAAACCCCACTCAGGCGCATCTTCGGACGCTCTCGTATGTCTGGTTACGCCAGGGAAAAAGCTGGGATCGGCTTCTGGTGGACACGCGCGCACTGGCTACCGCGCCAGAGAATAATGTCCTGCTCAGCGAGCTTGTCGACGCCCTGACGGATAACCGCGTGAATACCCCCGCGCTCGTACTTTCACAGCGGGTGCCGCTGTACCCGGCGGAGCGTCGCCGTCTTGAGCGTAACGCCGCCGCCGAAAGGGTTCGCCTTGCCGATGTGCCAGGCAGAACAGAAAAGGAGCGCCTGCAGCTTGCGCAATCTGCGCTGAATCGTTACGACGTTCTGCTTTCTCGCTGGAAAAGCGAGCCGCAGGCGGCGGAAGATGTCATCCTTGCGCGTATAGACCGGCTCGGCGCGCTGTACGCCCATGCTGATTATCCGCGGGTCATCAGCGAGTATCAGGATCTTATGGCAGCGCAGCACCCGGTGCCGGACTGGGCAATCGGCTGGGTTATCTCCGCGTATCTTCAGGAGAAAAACGCCGATGCCGCCTTCTCGCTTCTGCAACGCTATCCGCAATATGCCGCCGATCCGCAGGACGATGAGCACGCGCTTTTCTACGCCTGGCTGGATACCGGGCAGTATCGGGCCGCCCGCCAGTATGTAGAGCGCCAGACCCGTAACGTCCCCTGGACCCGCTACGATTTCGGTTCCCCTACCCCTCAGCCGAACGATCGATGGCTCACCGGGCAGTCTCTCCGTTTTAACTATCTGCTGGCGACCCACGCCCTGCCTGAAGCCGAAAAGCTATCTCAGCGTCTGGCGACAACGGCGCCGGGCAACCAGGGATTGCAGATTGACTACGCCACTTTGCTACAGGCGCGGGGCCTGCCGCGTGCGGCCGAGCAGAAGCTGAAAATGGCGGAGGCACTGGAGCCATCAAATCTGGAGCTTGAGCAGCAGCAGGCTTACGTCGCCATGGATCTACAGGAGTGGCAAGAGATGGATTTACTGGCCGACGACGTGCTTGCTCGCGCACCGGTCGATCGCAGTGCCCGTCGTCTGGACAGGCTCAGAACGGTTCATCATATGTCCGAGCTTCGCCTCAATGCGAGCAAGGGTTTGCACTCCGATAACCCCGTCAGCGGTACGCACGACCTGAACTGGGACGCCACGATCTATGGCCCGCCAGTTGCGGATAACTGGCGGCTGTTTGCCGGCACCCGCTATGCAGAGGGTAATTTCGATGAAGGCAAAGGCACCAGCCGCCACCTCCTGGGCGGCGTGGAATGGCGGCCTCGTGACCTCCAGCTCGAAGCCGAGCTTTCCAGTAACCTCTATCACGGCGCGAACAAGCCGGGGGCTCGCCTTTCCACAACTTACTTTCTCACCGATAACTGGCAGCTCAGCGGCAGCCTTGAACGCGTAGCTCGCACCACGCCCTTACGGGCATTACGCAACGGGATTAGCGCCAACCGGGGGGAAGGCGGCGTGCGCTGGTATCAAAACGAGCGACGTGAGTATCAGTTTAGCGCCGCCGTCAGCCGCTTCTCAGACCACAACCGCCGTCAGGAATACACCCTTACGGGTAAGGAGCGTCTCTGGCAAACCCCGTCCCTGACGCTGGATCTCGAACCGGGGATCGCCGCCAGTAAAAACAGCCTGCGGGACACGCTCTATTACAACCCGGCGCGGGATCTGTCCGTAACGGCCGCTCTGTCCGTCGATCATGAGATGTATCGCCATTACGACACCCTCTGGAGCCAGCAGTTCGTGGCAGGCGGCGGCAGCTACTGGCAGAAAAACCAGTCCGCCGGGGCCATCACCCTGCTGGGCTACGGACAACGCATCCAGTGGAACAACGTCATCGATACCGGCGTGATGCTGAACTGGGATAAACGCCCTTACGACGGCAAGCGCGAGAGCAATCTCTCCGTCACGTTTGATGCGACTTTACGCTTTTAAGGATGAATATGCTGAACATACGTTTTTCCGTGAGTGTGATACTCATCGGCTGGTTCTGCCTCAGCGCGAGCATTTGCGCCCAGGCACTCCCGTTTATTGCCCCCAAAGAGAGACCCCAGCTGGAGGCGAGCAAGCCCTGGCCAACGAATCGATTTCTGGTGCTGGCCTACCACGACGTCGAAGATGATGCCGCCGATCAGCGTTACCTCTCCGTTCGCACCAGCGCGTTAAACGAGCAAATAAGCTGGCTTTTGCATAACGGCTATCACGCCATCAGCGTGCAGGACATTCTGGATGCCCATGACGGAAAAAAAACGCTGCCGCCGAAAGCCGTTTTGCTCAGTTTTGACGACGGCTACAGCAGCTTTTATACCCGCGTCTGGCCACTGCTTCAGGCCTGGAACGTCCCTGCCCTTTGGGCACCAGTAGGCAGTTGGGTGGACACGCCAGCAAATCAAAAGGTCAATTTTGGTGGTCTGATGACGCCCCGCGATCGCTTCGCAACGTGGGACATGGTGCGCGAGCTCAGCCAGTCTCCGCTGATTGAGATCGGCTCACATACCTGGGCCTCCCATTACGGTATCGTGGCTAACCCTCAGGGAAGCCGCGAGCCTGCCATCGCCAATCGCTTTTACGATAAGGCGACGGGCCGCTATGAAACCGATCGGCAGTTTAGCCAGCGGATCGGCGACGACGTGCGTAAAGTGACCGAGAAAATCACGCAGGTGACGGGCAAAGCACCGCGCGCCTGGGTCTGGCCTTACGGTGCCGCCAACGGTACGTCGCTCGCCATCGCCAGACAACAGGGTTACCAGCTGGCCTTTACGCTGGAAGACGGTCTGGGGGACGTAAATGACCCTGGCAACATTCCCCGTCTGCTGATCGCCGGTAATCCTTCGCTAAAAACCTTTGCCAGTACGGTCAGCCAGATCCAGGAACACGATCCCGTTCGCGTCATGCACGTCGACCTCGACTACGTTTACGATCCCGATCCGGCCCAGCAAACCCAAAATATCAACAGGCTGATCCAGCGAGTCTACGACATGAAAATCAGCCATGTTTTCCTGCAGGCGTTTGCCGACCCGCAGGGCGATGGCCGGATCAAAGCGCTCTATTTCCCCAACCGTCGGCTTCCGGTCCGCGCCGATCTGTTCAATTTTGTCTCCTGGCAGCTCCAGACCCGTGCGGGGGTGAAAGTCTTCGCGTGGATGCCGGTGCTCTCGTTCGATCTCGATCCCTCCCTGCCGCGCGTGCAGCGTCGGGATCGTCAAACGGGCCAGCTGCACGAGGCCACTGAACCTTATATCCGGCTCTCCCCGTGGAACCCGCAGGTTCGCCAGCAGGTGACGGACATCTATGAAGATCTGGCCCGCTATAGCACCTTCAATGGGATTTTGTTCCATGACGATGCGGTGCTGACGGACGTTGACGATGCCGGACAAGACGCCGCTCAGGACACAACGCGTCAGAAAAGCCGTCTGCTGATGGGCTTTACCCGTGCGCTGGGCCAGGCGGTGAAGCACATCCGGGGACCGCAGATCAAAACCGCACGCAATATGTTCGTCTTACCCATCCTGGAGCCTGAAAGCGAAGCCTGGTTTGCACAGAATCTTGATGATTTTCTGGCGGCCTATGACTGGACGGTGCCGATGGCCATGCCGCTGATGGAGTCCGTTCCGGCGAACGAAAGCGACGCCTGGCTGACGCGTCTGGTTAACGTGGTCGCCGCTCGTCCCGGCGCGCTCGATAAAACCATTTTCGAACTGCAGGCCAGAGACTGGGAGCAAAAACCGCAGCGTGCCGTTTCCGATAAACAGCTTGTCCAGTGGATGCGCGTTCTCCAGCTGAACGGCGTCAAAAACTACGGCTACTACCCCGACGATTTCATCAACAACCAGCCTGATATCTCCCGCATCAGGCCTGAATTTTCTTCCTACTGGTACCCTGACAATGACTGATCGCATCATCGCTTTTTCTATTTTGTGTCTGGTATTCGGGTTGCCTTTAGGCGTGGCCGCCCTTTTTACCGGCGAACTGATTCTGGATTTTGTGTTCTTCTGGCCGCTGTTCATGTCCGTGCTCTGGGTCACCGGCGGACTCTATTTCTGGTTTCAGCTTGAACGCCACTGGTCGTGGGATAAAGAGACCCCACCACCCTCGCTCGCTGGCGAGCCGCTTATTTCCATTCTGATCCCCTGTTTCAATGAGGAAAGGAACGCCAGAGAGACCATCAGCGCCGCGCTGGATCAGCGGTATAAGAACATAGAGGTTATCGCCATTAACGATGGCTCTTCTGATAACACGGCGGACGTGCTGCAGCAGCTGGCGCAGGAGCAGCCGCGCCTGCGGGTAATTAACCTCGCGGAAAATCAGGGAAAAGCCGTCGCGCTAAAAGCGGGTGCCGCGGCAGCCCGGGGCGATCTGCTGGTCTGCATTGATGGCGACGCCCTGCTCGACCGCGACACTGCGGTTTATCTGGTAGCCCCGCTGATTCAGTATCCTCACGTCGGCGCGGTCACCGGCAATCCACGCATTCGCACGCGATCCTCGCTGATTGGGCGCATTCAGGTGGGCGAGTTCTCGTCCATTATTGGCCTTATCAAACGCACGCAGCGGATCTATGGCCGGGTCTTTACCGTGTCCGGCGTCATCGCCGCCTTTCGCCGCCAGGCGCTGGCGGATGTCGGGTACTGGAGCCCGGATATGATCACGGAAGACATCGACATAAGCTGGAAGCTTCAGCTGCGCCACTGGGACATCTTTTTCGAGCCGCGGGCGCTGTGCTGGATACTGATGCCGGAGACGCTCAAAGGCCTGTGGAAACAGCGCCTGCGCTGGGCTCAGGGCGGCGCGGAGGTTTTTCTGGTCAACCTTCGCAAGGTTGTGCGCTGGGAACATCATCGCATGTGGCCCCTGTTTCTGGAGTACGCGCTGTCCACGCTGTGGGCGTTCGCTTACGCGATGACGGTACTGCTGTTCATTATCAGCCAGGTCGCGCCGATTCCCGCCAGGCTGACCGTTGAGACCCTGTTCCCACCCGCGTTCACCGGTCTGCTGTTGGGCGTCATGTGCCTGCTGCAGTTCCTGGTCAGTTTGTTCATCGAGCGACGATACGAGCAGAAGGTGGCAAGCTCGCTTTTCTGGGTGATTTGGTTCCCGATGGTGTACTGGATGATTGGCCTGTTCACTACCCTCGTCGCGTTTCCGAAAGTCATGCTTAAACGTCAGCGTGCCCGCGCGCGCTGGATCAGTCCGGACCGGGGAAAAGGAAGCATTCAATGAACGAAAATACCTTAATTTTGACTGAACATCGGCTGTTCCCACGTCTTTTCGATGCCGCGTTAACTCTGGTGGCGTGGGGAGGATTTCTGTTTTTCCTGTATGCCAGGCTGTGGATGCAGTTAACCGAAGAGAGTGAACACCGGTGGAGCGTCATTCTTGCCTCCTTTAATACGGTGTTGATCTATTTGCTGTTCGCCGCGCTTAACGGATGGCTGCTGATTTTGTGGTATCAGTACAACCGCCGCCGCACGCATGTAAGACGGCGTCAGCCGGGCTATTTTCACCAGGAGGAGCTGGCCCGCAGCTTTAATGTCTCACCACAGATCATCTCCGAGATGAGCCAGTACAACCTGCTGACGGTCTATCACGATCGGATTGGCCGTATTATTGATCTAAAGATCAGTCAACAGGACGAGGAAGAAGAGTGAAGAAACGTCCCCGCAGAATGGTCTGCGGGGAGCTATTTCGAGCGGTTCTGAGTTACTTATCCTTCACCACAATCAGCGGTTCAATATCGCTCTCTTTCTTCACCACCAGCGAGTCATCTCCGCGCAGACAGGTGCCGCCGTAGTTCCCGCCGACGGTAAAGGTGCAGACCTGAATGTACTTGCCGTCAACGTTTGGCAGGCACCACAGCTGCTGGTAAATGTTTTTGCGATCGATAAACTTGCCGCTGGATTTATCCAGCAGTTCGTCCTGGGCGCTAATGAGATCGATATTGCTGCCGCAGCGTCCGGCAATCGGCTTGACGGCATAACCGGTCTGTTTCAGCAGGTCGTTAACCTCAAAATCGGTGTCGAGCAGGTAACGGTGGTTCGGGAAAAGCTGCCACAGTACCGGCAGAATGGCTTTGTTACCCGGTATCACCGTCCACAGCGGCTCAAAGACCAGCACTTCCGGACGCAGCAGGACGTCGATCAGGCGCACTTCACCCTCGGGATGTCCGGTCCGAATCGGCACGGCGGCATATTCGGTTTCGCTGACCTCGCGGATTTGCTCTATCGCCGTTTCCCACGCCCAGGTTTTCCACACGCAGTTGACGTGGCGACCTTCGTCGTCAATCAGCTGCCCGGCAGCATCCCAGCTCAGCGCCCCCAGCCCGTGCAGAATTTTGGTTTCAAACCCGGCCTGCAGCAGTGAACGCTGAATAAAGAGCGCGTGATAATCCTCTTCGACATCGTTGTCCTGCATGATGTGCACGAACGGACGCGCGTGGCTGTGTTTCCACGCGCCGGTCAGCTCTTCCAGCAACCCTTCTGCCGGGTTATGACCGTGGCCGCGATAACCGTTTTTCACCCACTCTTCGAGAATCAACCCGCCCTCGGTATGGCAGGACGCGGAGTCGGCATTGTACTCGTAGACCTTAATCCCGCGCTCATCCATGCAAAAATCCATACGGCCGGTGATCATATGGTGACGACGCCACTGCCAGGAGAGGCGCAGGCGCGGCCAGAGGATTTTTGGAATGTCGAAAAGCGCCAGCAAATTGTCATCTTTCAGCACCTTGTCCGTCGCGTGCAGGTACATCAGGTGCAGTTCGTTGGTGGCCTTGATCAGCTCCTGCTCGGCGCTTTCGGTGATGGTGAAGTACTGGCAGGGATCTTTATTGATCACATGACCGTTCGCGCGGATATACGCCTGCTGCAGCGCGTCATTTTCGTTGAGCCATTTTCCGTCGAACTGACGTTTGTTTTTCAGCCGCGCACCGCGAATTTTCAGCAGTTCGCCGTCGATTTCCGGCTGGGGAATGCTGTGTTCCGTGTCGTCGGTCTGGATCATCCAGCCGAGAATTTCCGTGTCGCTGAAGGTGTCATGGATTGTGTAACATCCGTTCTCCACGCTCAGCCGCAGCTCGCGCGTCCACTGCTGCCCGAGCGGCAGCGGGGAGTGCAGGACGTTCTGCTCTGCAATGCGCACCTTGTCGTCCAGAAGCTGGGTGATTACCGCCACGTGGCCGGTCTCATGAAACTCTCCGCCCTTTTGCCAGATCAGCAGCGCCCCGGCGCGCGGCGCACGCTTCGAGCCATTGGCAAACGCCTGAAGGGGCAGAATGTTATCGTTCACTACCTGACGCAAAAAGCGCAGGGAGAAGATCTCCCACGCCATGCCGACGTCGGTAAACACGAAACCATAGTTGAGGAACAGGAAACGGCGGGCAAACTCAACACACTGCCATTTGTGGCCCATGTATTCGTTGCCGATATAACTGCGAAAATCCGCATCTTCCGGGTATTTTCGCGGGTCCAGACTGCCGTAATTTGAGGAGTAAATCGCCACACCACCCGGCGCATAGCCTAACAACGTCCCGAATGGCGCATCACTGCTTAACTTTCCTTTACGCATGTATCCAACCTAAAACAGGCAGGCGGCAATTTTTTGAAGGGTTGTCGTCTGCACGTTGTAATTAACCTGACAGAGGTGGAATTATCATACACCTGCCCTGTCCATTACGCTCGCATCGTTAAACGGTTCCCCTGCCACCTGCTAAACTGCCTCAACACAACACCAAAGAGGCAGGCCAACATGTCAGACGAAAACACCTATCAGCCACCGAAAGTGTGGGAATGGAAAAAGAACGGCGGCGGCGCGTTCGCCAATATTAACCGCCCGATTTCGGGCGCGACGCATGAGAAAGATCTCCCCGTGGGCTCCCATCCGCTGCAACTTTATTCGCTGGGAACACCTAACGGCCAGAAAGTGACCATCATGCTTGAAGAGCTGCTGGCGCTGGGCGTGACGGGCGCGGAGTATGACGCCTGGTTGATCCGCATCGGCGAGGGCGATCAGTTCTCCAGCGGGTTCGTTGAAGTGAACCCGAACTCGAAAATACCGGCGCTGCGGGATCACTCCACGACCCCACCAACGCGCGTCTTTGAATCCGGCAATATCCTGCTCTATCTGGCAGAGAAATTTGGTCACTTCCTGCCGAAAGATCCGGCGGGACGCACCGAAACGCTGAACTGGTTGTTCTGGCTGCAGGGCGCGGCGCCATTCCTGGGCGGCGGTTTTGGTCACTTCTACAACTACGCGCCAGTGAAAATTGAGTACGCGATCGATCGCTTTACCATGGAAGCCAAACGCCTGTTCGACGTGCTGGATAAACAGCTGGCGCGCGGCCGTTACGTGGCGGGCGAGGAGTACACCATCGCGGATATGGCGATCTGGCCATGGTTTGGCTGCGTGGCCCTGGGTAGCGTCTATAACGCCGCCGAGTTCCTGGATGCCGAAAAGTACACCAACGTCCAGCGTTGGGCGAAAGACGTGGCGAACCGCCATGCCGTGAAGCGTGGACGCATCGTTAACCGCACCAGCGGCGAGCTGAACGAGCAACTGCACGAACGCCACGCGGCGAGCGACTTCGATACCAACACGGAAGACAAGCGTCAGGCGTAATGCTTTGCCGGGCGGGCCACCGCCCGGCAGATGAGATCCTTGCCAGGGGCATGATTAGCCTAAAGGTTGAGCCGCAATTGCTGGCACTATCTGGCCGTTTTTCTCGCGCAGATGTGAGAAACGACGTATCAACCGACAGCAGTCACAAAGGATCTGTTATGAAACTTCTTAAAACAACGCTGGTCATCAGCGCTCTCCTTTTTTCCACCTCGGGAATGGCCATCGACAAAACCGCCGCTGGCGCGGTAGCGGGCGCCGCCATTGGCGCGGCCACAGGCAAAGATCTGAAATCCACCGTCGGCGGTGCCGTTGTTGGCGCAGGTACAGGTGCCATGTTCAAAAACGGCGAAAAAGGTAAAGACGCACGTAAGGGGGGGGCCGTGGGTGCCGTCGTTGGCGCAGGAGCGGCTGCCGTGACGGGCAAGAGTGTGCTGAAAGGAGCGGCCGTGGGTGCGGGCACGGGTGCACTGATTGGCGAAGCGACCCATTGATAAGCATTGCCGGGCAGCGCTGCGTTTTGCCCGGCCACAGCGTTGTTCAATAATCCCCCCCTGCCAAATCTCTCGTTTTTGCGATCCGCTTTCTGAAAATTATCTTCCCACTCAGTTATTACGATGCAAACAATTGCCTGTCGTAGCCTGAAGATTACAATGCTTTGCTTATCGTAAACTACAGGCTACAATAATGGCTAACGTTAAACACTACATTACAGCTGATGGATATGATCCTTTTGATGCATATCTGCGAAGTTTGAAAGATCCCATAGCAAAAGCCATGATTGCCACGCGTGTCGCCAGAATGTCGACGGGTAACTATGGCGATTGCAAACCATGCAGAGAGAGTGTTTCAGAGCTCAGAATTCACCGGGGACCCGGTTATCGTGTCTATTTTAGTGAAGTCTCCGATCCGGCAGATGGCGCAGTATGTCTGGTGCTATTGACTGGAACGAAAAAAAAGCAAAATGCAGACATTGAAAGGGCCGTTGAGTACCTCAACGACTACAAGCGCAGAATATAAGAGGAAATCGCAATGGCTAAATCAGCACTTCATGATGACGCAATGGTACAACTCCTGAAAGATTCTCCGGATTTCGCGCCCGTCTATCTTCACCAGGCTTTCATTGAAATTGACGAGCCCGGAGGCTATGAGGCGTTCATGCTCGCCTTACGGCATGTGATCGAAGCCTCTGGCGGGATGACTGTTATTGCAAAACGTGCTGGCATTTCTCGCGAATCACTTTATAAATCACTCTCACCAAACGGGAACCCCTCATTTAAGCGTATCGCAGAAGTGGCATCTGCAACGGGATATCCGATTTCCCGAATTGCAACAGCAGGGTTAAACGATAATACAAGGCCGCATCAGGCGGCCTTGTAACGTTGTGTTATGCCGTCAGGCGGAACTTTTGCACCGAACGCTGAAGCTCTTCGGTCTGACGTTCCAGCGCGGCGGCTGCCGCGGAAACCTCCTCCACCAGCGAGGCGTTTTGCTGGGTGACGCCGTCCATCTGCGTAATGGCAATCCCGACCTGCGAAATGCCCTTGCTTTGCTCTTCAGAAGCGGAAGCGATTTGCTTCATAATGGTCGTCACTTCCGTCACGTCGCGTAAGATGGCATCCATGGTCGTGCCCGTGTCGCCCACCAGCTGTGCCCCCTGTTCTACGCGATTAACCGAATCAGCAATCAGCCCCTCAATTTCCTTGGCCGCGTTGGCGCTGCGGCTTGCCAGATTACGGACTTCCCCCGCGACGACGGCGAAACCGCGGCCCTGCTCGCCCGCGCGTGCCGCTTCAACGGCTGCGTTGAGCGCCAGGATATTGGTCTGGAAGGCAATACTGTTGATGACGTTGGTGATTTCAGCAATTTTCTTCGAGCTTTCGGAAATACCGCTCATGGTGGTAACCACCTCTTCCACCAGCGAACCGCCGCGGCTGGCAGTGGTTGAAGCCACATCGGCAAGCTGGCTGGCCTGACGCGCGCTTTCCGCGTTCAGTTTCACGGTGGCGGTCAGCTGTTCCATGCTGGCCGCCGTCTCTTCCAGTGCGGCAGCCTGCTCTTCGGTACGCGAAGAGAGATCGTTATTGCCGCTGGAGATTTCCGTCGCCCCGCGCCAGATATTTTCACTGCCCGAGCGAATCGTACTGACGGCTTCACGCAGGCTGTCCTGCATGGCACTCAGCAGGGGAACCAGTTGTCCCACACAGTTGCGGCCGAACGGCGCAATGGGCTGGCTGAGATCGCCCTGGGCAATCTGGCGGAACTGCTGGCGGATACGCTCCAGCGGTTTTACCAGCATCGCCACCAGGTAACGGTCGGTAAAGAGCAGAATCAGCAGACCGATAATCGTGGCGACGATAATCACCGTGCGGGTCATACTGGTCAGGCCGTCCACCACCACGCGGGTACTGTCGAGCGTATTCGCGGCGGCAGTGTTGAACGCCTCGGCAGCCGCACCGAACGCACGGCTCAGCGGTGGCGTGACGTTGTTGGCCTGCTGGCGGTAGCCTTCCAGAGCCCCCTGCTTCGCCTGCGCCATTTGCGGCGTCACGCCCTGGTCGAGCAGCGCCTGCCAGGAGTCGATCACCCGGGATGCGATCGCCTCATCCATCGGGCCGGGTGACATCGCTTTCATCTCGGCCAGTTTCTTGCCCATGTTATCCAGCGCCTGTTGGGCGGAGGACAAATCGGGCGTGCCGCCAGCGGCTTTGACTTCCATTGCGCGGCTCAGGCGGGTCACGAAGCGGAAATACTGATCGTTGCCCTGGCTCAGTACCGTCATCTGTTTCACCAGATGGCGATCAACTTCATTGCCCTCTGAAACGCGTGACAAAGACCAGGTGCTGTACAGCCCAACGCCCGCCCACATTAAACAAAAGATCCCGAGAATCGTCAGCATGACGAAGCGGATCGTGAAATTACGTAGCATATTCATAATATTTCCTTGCCGTGAGGGTGAATTCGCCCAGAGGCGAGTACTCCTCTCTTTATCGGCAGGCAGCGCGGAAATTATAACCTTTTGTGATTATTTTTAATTAGCGCGGCTTCACAGGTCGCACAGCCAGGGTTAATTATTACCTTTCAATATGAAGGGGTTAAACCCTGTCATCGCTTCTGTGAACAATTTATGATTTGATAAACGCAGAATAAAAACGCTGTTTCGAAAATTCATTAAATAAGAAAGGAGACATCATGTCCTGGCACCCTTCCCCTGACCGCTACGAGAACATGCAGTACCGCTATTGTGGAAAGAGCGGCCTGCGCCTGCCAGCGCTGTCGCTGGGTCTGTGGCATAGCTTTGGCCACGTCCAGCCTCTCGATGCCCAGCGCGCACTGCTACGTAAAGCCTTCGATCTCGGCATTACCCATTTCGATCTTGCCAACAACTACGGCCCACCGGCAGGGAGCGCAGAGGAGAACTTTGGCCGCCTGCTGCGAGAGGACTTTGCCGCGTACCGCGACGAGCTCATCATCTCCACTAAAGCCGGTTACGACATGTGGCCGGGGCCGTACGGTTCAGGCGGTTCACGCAAATACCTGCTCGCCAGCCTCGATCAAAGCCTGAAACGCATGGGGGTCGAGTACGTTGATATTTTCTACTCCCACCGCGTGGATGAAAATACGCCGATGGAAGAGACGGCCTCAGCGCTGGCTCACGCCGTGCAGAGCGGCAAAGCGCTGTACGTCGGGATCTCGTCCTACTCAACGGAGCGCACTCAAAAAATGGCCGGGTTACTGCGCGAGTGGAAGATCCCACTGCTCATCCACCAGCCGTCCTATAACCTGCTTAACCGCTGGGTCGATAAGACCGGATTGCTGGATGCGCTGGAAGCAAACGGTACGGGGTGTATTGCCTTTACCCCGCTGGCGCAGGGTCTGCTGACCGGGAAATACCTGAACGGCATTCCGGAAGGTTCACGCATGCAGCGAGAAGGGCATAAGGTGCGCGGGCTGACAGAGAAGATGCTGACCGACGCCAACCTGAGCAGTCTTCGTCTGCTCAATGAGATGGCACAGGCGCGTGGCCAGACCATGGCGCAAATGGCGTTGAGCTGGTTACTGAAAGATGCGCGCGTGACGTCAGTGCTGATTGGTGCCAGCCGTCCGGAACAGCTTGAGGAGAACGTCCGGGCGCTGGATAACCTGCGCTTTACAGAGGACGAACTCACGCGGATTGACCAGCATGTTGCGGATGGGGAGTTGAATCTGTGGCAGGCGTCGTCGGATAAATAGTGCAGATTGATGCCCTCTCCCCTCTGGGGAGAGGGATATGCACTTTACTTCTTACTGATCTTATCCAGATACCCCATCACAAACGCCGACAGCACAAACGTCAGGTGGATAATCACGTACCACATCAGTTTATTATCCGGGACATTCTTCGCGTCCATAAACACGCGCAACAGGTGGATAGAGGAGATCGCCACAATCGACGCTGCCACTTTATTCTTCAGCGACGAGGCATCCATTTTGCCCAGCCAGTTGAGCTTCTCCTTGCGCTCGTCGATATCAAGCTGGGAGACAAAATTCTCGTAGCCGGAAAACATCACCATCACCAGCAATCCCCCCACCAGGGTCATATCCACCAGCGACAGCAGAACCAGAATCAGGTCCGCTTCGGCAATGGAAAAAATGTTCGGCAGAACATGCAGGATTTCCTGAAAAAACTTAATCGTCAGCGCGATAAGTGCCAGCGAAAGGCCAAAATAGACGGGAGCCAGTATCCAGCGGGAGGCGTACATGGCATTTTCAAAGAAGCGTTCCATAAAGTCCTGTTTGCAAAAGAAACCAGCGCCCAGTATATCTCAACGGCGCTGGCTGTTTGCAAGAACTCAACTGTTCATGACTTAGGGAAGGTGCGAACAAGTTCCTGATATGAG
>NZ_JBMKHA010000032.1:0-38345 GCF_049238365.1 Enterobacter cloacae complex sp. IR53030 | reverse complement strand
TCTCTTCAACCGACCGGGTTGTCTGTGAAGTGATTCACATCTGCCGTGTCGATGGAGGCGCATTATAGGGATCCCATTTTTTAGCACAAGTATTTTTTAGATCTTTTTTTCCAACTGCTGATTTTCCGCGCTTTTCGCTGAAATCCCGCCCGATCTGCTTAAATATTGACGTATTTTGCCTTGCCTCGATCCCATATTATGATCAAAGTCTTCTGTCTAGCGCTCATCCTTAGAGGTAGTTATGTCTACTGTATTACGTCCTTATAAAGATCTGTTCCCCAAACAAGGCGATCGCGTGATGATCGATGCCAGCAGCGTAGTCGTAGGTGATGTCCGACTGGCTGATGATGTCAGTATCTGGCCACTCGTTGCCATCAGGGGAGACGTTAACTCTGTGTCGATTGGCGCACGTACCAATATTCAGGACGGCAGCGTTCTGCATGTCACGCACAAATCCTCTTATAACCCGGAAGGTAATCCACTCATTATTGGAGAGGATGTCACCGTTGGCCATAAAGTGATGCTTCACGGCTGCACTATAGGAAATCGCGTACTTGTTGGCATGGGATCGATTTTGCTGGATGGCGTCATAGTAGAGGATGACGTAATGATTGGTGCTGGTAGCCTGGTCCCGCAGAACAAACGGCTGGAGAGCGGCTATCTCTATCTGGGAAGTCCTGTAAAACAGATCCGCCCCCTGAAGGAGGCAGAGATCGAAGGATTAAAATACTCGGCGAACAACTACGTTAAATGGAAGAATGACTATCTGGATCAGGTTAACCAGACCCAGCCCTGATCGTCTTCCTGCTGGTCGCGGATTAAATCGCTGGCTTCTTCTTCAAGGTCCCAGCGATTTTCACAAAATATGTCTAAAGGATCTGAACCGCCAAAACGACGTAGCAGCGTTTCCCCATGAATGGCACAGGTAAGCTGCATCCCCTGCACCAGCACCGGGAAGCAGACTGCTTGTTTATCCTCATCCCAGCTCTCTCTGTCCGGGAAGTGAATAGCCTGATTCACGCCGAAAGCTCCTGCTTTAACTTTTCTATCACCGGCTCGACTGCAGGTAACACACCATGCCAGAGCAGCACCGCATGCGCAGCCTGGCCCACCAGCATCCCCAGCCCGTCAGCTAACTGTTTCGCGCCATGTTCTTCACACCACATAAGGAAGGGTGTCTTCCCTTTCTGGTAAAACATGTCATAGAAGTACATATGAGAGTTGATAAGAGAAACGGGGATTGCCGGGATCTCACCATTAATGCCGCTGGACGTGGCATTGATGACCAGATCAAATTCACGGTCTTCGAGATCCTCAAGCGCGATGGCGCTCACGCTACCGGTATGGGCAAACAACGCCGCCAGCGCTTCTGCCCTGGAAAAGGTTCTGTTGGTAATGGTCACTGCACAGTCCAGTGAAAGCAGGGGCAACAGCACGCCCCGCGATGCACCACCCGCACCAATCAGCAGAACCCGGAAACCAGGCTTGATAAACGAAAGTCTTTCCAGATCGCTCAGTAAACCAATCCCGTCAGTGTTGTCACCCAGAAGGCGGCCATCCTCAAGCCGTTTTAAGGTATTTACTGCACCAGCAAGTGAAGCACGCTCGGTCAGTTCGTCTGCACGTTCAAATGCCTCTTCTTTAAAGGGAACCGTCACATTCGCCCCTTTGCCGCCCGCAGCGAAAAACGCCTCGAGCGTTGGGATAAATGCATCAACCGGTGCCAGCACGCGACCGTAAGGGTGATCTATCTGCAACTGCTCCGCAAATTGCTGATGGATCAAGGGTGACTTACTGTGTGCAATCGGGTTACCAAAAACAGCATAAGTTTCCATGAGATTACCCCTGGCGAAAACGTTCACCGGTTAATGCGTCGCGAATTTCGGACGGATTCAGGCGCCCTCCCGTCTCGCCGGCAGCAACCGGAAAATCATTCCCGAACTGTGCCAGCACTTCTTCGGTTGTCCGGCACGGAGGTAACCCGGTCAGATTCGCGCTGGTTGAAACCAGTGGTTTACCAAACGCCAGACAAAGCTCAACCACCAGCGGATGGTCAGTGACGCGCACCGCCAGCGAATCAAACCGTCCGGTTAACCAGCGCGGTGTTGTCGGCTGGGCCGGGAAAACGAAGGTCACCGGTCCAGGCCATACGGAGAAGATGGCTTCACGCTGGGCCGGGGTAAGCATGGAATCATCAATGTAAGGTTTAAGCTGCTCATAATTGGCCGCGATTAAAATCAGCCCTTTTTCGACAGGCCGTTGCTTAAGTGCCAGCAATCGGCCAACGGCCGTCTCACTGTCAGGATCGCAACCGACCCCAAAAACAGCTTCAGTTGGATAAGCGATGACTTCTTCTTTTTTCAGTACGTCCACTGCATACGCAATGGAACCTGATGGCAGGTTATTATTCACTGTTTTGATCCGCCGGAACCGGCTTTCCACATTGTTTACTGGCGCAGAAGCGTTTAATGCCTTGCGCGGTTTTCTTCTCGATGAGTAGCGGATAATGGCAATGCACGCAGATACCCGCTACCGGTTTGAAATTGATAACGAACTGGCAGTCAGGGTAACGATCGCAGGAATGGAAAGTCTTACCAAAACGAGAACGACGCTGTACCAGTTGACCACGTTGGCACTGAGGACAGGCAATAGCCGTTTCATCTGGCTTATCAATTTGTTCTGTATGCCCACATTCCGGATAACGGCTACAGCCAATAAACATACCGAACCGCCCCTGACGCAACGCTAATTCACCACCACAGGCAGGACATAACTGCCCCTCCAGAATTTTGACGATATGTCCATCCGCCTGGCTTTTCAGAGGACGGACATAATCACATTCCGGATAGTGTGAACAACCGAGAAACGGACCGTGTTTCCCGGACCGAATAACAAGTTCAGCCCCGCACTGCGGGCAGGGCTCGTTTTTATGCACCGTAAATAGTGCGGATTTGGCCATAACAACTCTTGGTGCTGCACATTTGAATTAATGCAGCATACCTTCATTCACTTCAAAGAGTAATTCTTCCATTTGCTGATAGGCATTTTCACAACCCGGGATATTAAACAGAACCATCAGGATCACCCATTTGAGATCTTCCAGTTCAAATTCTGCCGTATCCAGCGCCATGACGCGCTCTATCACCATTTCTCTCGTTTCGAGGTTTAGCACCTGAATCTGCTCAAGGAATAAGATGAATCCCCGGCAGCTGGCATCCAGCCTTTCACACTCTTCAGCGGTATAGATGCGTACTGACAATGGGTCAGAAGCAAGCTGCATCGGTTCGGCGAGGCCTTCCTGATAATCAGCCAGTTTTTCCAGCCACATCAACGCATTATAGATATCTTCCCGCTCAAACCCCGCATCGGTAAGATCCTGTGTCAATTTGTCCTGATCCACTCGCATTTCTGCTTCGTTATGGATGTAAGTCTCAAACAAATACATCAGTACGTCGAACATGGCATGCCCTCCTTAATCGGACATAGCCGCCGGGTACAGCTGCGATCCACCCTGCTAACTCCAGTTCGAGTAGCTGTGCTACCGTTACTGGCACAGGTTGGCCGGCACGTTCAGCGACAACGTCAACAGGTGTTACCTCATCTCCTACGTTAGCCAGGAGCTTAGGAAATGGCAATGCCACCTTTCCCTGATCTGACGAATAATGTCGCTTTTCGGGATCTTCCTGCAGCCATTGCAACCCATGTTGCAAATTTTCAAGAATATCCCCTACCTCGGTTACCGGCGTTGCGCCCTGCTTTATCAGCCAGTGTGGCCCTTCGCAGCCGGGGTTACCTATCGGACCGGGCAAGGCGAAAACCTCCCGCCCCTGCTCAAGTGCGCACCGGGCCGTGACCAGAGAGCCGCTTCGCACTGCCGCTTCAACGACCAAGACGCCCTGGCTTAACCCGCTGATAATCCGATTACGGCGCGGAAAGTTTGCCGGTCGGGGCTGTGCCGAGAGAGGAAACTCAGACACTATCGCCCCGTCAGATTCAATAATCTGCATCGCCAGAGCCTGATGCCGACGGGGATAAACGCTAAACAGGCCGTTCCCCAGCACGGCCACGCTACGTCCTTTTGCGGACAGCGCAGCGTGATGGGCGACACCGTCAATACCGCAGGCCAACCCACTGGTGATTGTGAAACCGCTTTGTGAAAGCTGTTCGCACAGGATTTTCCCCCACCGCTCACCGTACCATGACGGCGCCCGACTCCCCACCACAGCCAGTTGGACAGTATTAAGTGTCGCTAAGTTACCTTTTACACATAATGCCCCAGGATAATCGGGAATCGTTCGCAGCAAAGGGGGATAAAAGGGATGGTTTGCCGTCAACAAATGATTTCCCGGCATTTCAAGCCACTTAAGGCTTAGCTCCAGTTCACTTTCCTCTAAGGCAAAGAAACGGATAGCCTGTTTTGCTGACAGCCCGGCATCTATGACAGCAGGAACATCTATATTTGTCTGCTTGTGCAACCGTGCAGCGGCTTCCAGCATCCCATCACCACACAGAGAACCCGTGTGGATAAGCCGTAACCATATCTCGGTAGACGTCATCCTTTCCCCCTGCCATAAGCGGCCTGCGCAATCATTGCGATTGGTCACTGATGCTGTCAATCGAACGGGGATTTGTCTAGAATAGAAGTAATATTCTTATCAACTCCTGAACACGACTCTGGAAATTTATGGCAGTTTTGCAAGTGTTACATATTCCGGACGAGCGCCTTCGCATCGTCGCTGAACCGGTTAAAGAAGTGAATGCAGAAATTCAGCGTATCGTCGATGATATGTTCGATACCATGTACGCTGAAGAAGGCATTGGCCTGGCGGCGACCCAGGTAGACATTCACAAGCGTATTATCGTTATCGACGTTTCTGAAAATCGCGATGAGCGTCTGGTGCTGATTAACCCTGAGTTGCTTGAAAAGAGCGGCGAAACGGGTATCGAGGAAGGCTGTTTGTCCATTCCTGAACAGCGCGCTTTGGTGCCACGTGCCGAAAAAGTGAAAATTCGCGCCCTGGATCGTGACGGTAATCCGTTCGAACTGGAAGCAGACGACCTGCTGGCGATTTGTATTCAGCATGAGATGGATCATCTGGTCGGTAAACTGTTTATCGATTACCTCTCGCCGCTGAAACAGCAGCGTATTCGTCAGAAAGTAGAGAAACTGGATCGTTTGCGCTCTCGCGCATAACGTCCCCCCGGATACAAGGATCATCGTGTCTAAAACACTACGTATTATCTTCGCGGGAACCCCTGATTTTGCAGCGCGTCATCTTGACGCGCTGTTATCTTCTGGTCACCAGGTTGTTGGCGTCTTTACCCAGCCGGACCGCCCGGCAGGTCGCGGTAAAAAACTGATGCCGAGCCCCGTAAAGGTGCTGGCAGAAGAGCATGGGCTACCCGTTTTCCAGCCCGCCTCCTTACGCCCTCAGGAAAACCAGCAGCTGGTTGCTGACCTGAATGCCGACGTAATGGTGGTGGTGGCGTATGGTTTAATTCTGCCAAAAGCCGTGCTTGATATGCCTCGCCTGGGCTGTATCAACGTGCATGGTTCCTTGCTCCCGCGTTGGCGTGGTGCTGCACCTATACAGCGCTCCCTGTGGGCGGGTGATGCTGAAACCGGCGTGACAATCATGAAGATGGATGTAGGTTTAGACACGGGCGACATGCTGTATAAGTTGACGTGTCCCATTACGGCAGAAGATACCAGCGCTACGCTGTATGACAAGCTGGCAGATCTCGGCCCAGAAGGGCTCATTAAGACCTTACAGCAGCTTGCTGACAATACGGCGAAGCCTGAGGTTCAGGATGAGTCTCTCGTCACCTACGCCGAAAAACTGAGCAAAGAAGAAGCCCGGATCGACTGGTCTCTCTCCGCCGCTCAACTTGAACGCTGCATCCGCGCCTTCAATCCATGGCCAATGAGCTGGCTGATGATTGATGAGCAGCCCGTGAAAGTCTGGAAAGCGTCAGTGATTAACAGCGTCACAGCAGCTGAACCCGGTACGATTATCGACGCCAGCAAGAACGGAATCCAGGTTGCGACTGCAGAAGGGATCCTGAATCTTGAGTCGTTACAACCGGCCGGTAAGAAAGCCATGAGTGCACAGGATCTGTTAAATTCCCGTCGCGAATGGTTTATACCGGGCAATCGCCTTGCCTGACCCAATATTTGCTTAAAGCCCGGTGTTCCGGGCATTTTTATTTTTACGGTTATGAAAAAACAAAATCTTCGCAGTATGGCGGCGCAGGCCGTTGAGCAGGTCATCGAGCAGGGTCAGTCATTGAGTAATGTCCTGCCTCCCCTGCAACAAAAAGTATCTGATAAAGACAAAGCCCTGCTTCAGGAGCTCTGTTTTGGCGTCCTGCGCACTCTCTCTCAACTTGAGTGGCTCATTAATAAGCTGATGTCACGCCCAATGACCGGCAAACAGCGCACCATACATTATTTGATTATGGTGGGTTTTTATCAGCTTCTTCATACCCGAATCCCCCCTCATGCCGCACTGGCTGAGACGGTGGAAGGTGCCGTTGCGATTAAACGTCCTCAGTTGAAAGGGTTGATCAACGGTGTACTGCGTCAGTTCCAGCGACAGCAGGAAGAGCTGCTGGCTGAATTTACGCAAAGCGAAACACGTTACCTGCATCCGGACTGGCTTCTGAATCGCCTTAAAAAGGCGTATCCACAACAATGGCAAAACATTGCCGAAGCCAATAATCAACGTCCACCGATGTGGCTGCGCGTTAACCGGAATCATCATATCCGCGATGCCTGGCTGAGCTTGCTCGAAGAGGCCGGAATGAGTGGATTCACACATGATGCCTATCCTGACGCCGTGCGTTTAGCTTCCCCTGCACCGGTACATGCTTTACCCGGTTTTGATGAAGGCTGGGTGACCGTACAGGATGCCTCTGCTCAGGGTTGTATGACTTTCCTTGAGCCGAAAAATGGCGAGCAGATCCTCGATTTGTGCGCAGCACCAGGCGGAAAAACAACGCACATTCTGGAAGTGGCTCCGCAGGCCAGCGTGATGGCAGTCGATGTTGATGAGCAGCGTCTTTCACGCGTCTACGATAACCTTAAGCGTCTGGGTATGAAGGCACAGGTTAAGCATGGCGATGGACGCAAACCCGCAGAATGGTGTGGTGAAACACAATTCGATCGTATTTTGCTGGATGCCCCTTGCTCTGCAACCGGTGTTATTCGCCGTCACCCCGATATCAAGTGGCTGCGCCGCGATCGTGATATCAAGGAACTTGCCCAACTGCAATCGGATATTCTTGACGCCATCTGGCCGCATCTAAAACCTGGTGGAACGCTGGTCTACGCGACCTGCTCCGTGCTGCCGGAAGAAAACAGCCAGCAAATCGCGGCCTTCCTTAAACGCACTCCGGACGCTACGCTGCGTGATACGGGAACACCTGAAAACCCGGGTCAGCAGAACCTGCCGGGTGCGGAAGAGGGTGATGGCTTCTTTTACGCTAAGCTAATCAAAGAGTGATGTTGAGAACAGGTCACAAGATATGAAGATTATCATTCTGGGCGCAGGACAGGTTGGTGGAACGCTGGCAGAAAACCTGGTTGGCGAAAACAATGACATCACTATTGTTGATACCAACGGCGATCGTCTGCGCGTATTGCAGGACAAGTTTGACCTTCGCGTTGTGCAGGGTCACGGTTCGCATCCGCGCGTTCTGCGCGAGGCTGGCGCTGACGATGCCGACATGCTGGTTGCGGTCACCAGTTCTGATGAAACCAATATGGTGGCTTGTCAGGTGGCCTATTCGCTTTTCAACACACCAAACCGAATCGCGCGTATCCGCTCTCCGGACTATGTTCGCGATGCCGAGAAACTGTTTAATTCAGAAGCGGTTCCAATCGATCATCTCATCGCGCCTGAACAACTGGTTATCGACAATATCTATCGCCTGATCGAATATCCAGGGGCACTGCAGGTGGTGAACTTTGCCGAAGGGAAAGTCAGTCTGGCTGTAGTTAAGGCTTATTACGGTGGGCCATTGATTGGCAACGCGTTGTCCACCATGCGCGAACATATGCCCCATATTGATACGCGCGTCGCCGCTATTTTCCGTCACGACAGACCTATCCGCCCGCAAGGCTCTACCATCGTCGAAGCTGGCGATGAGGTCTTCTTTATTGCTGCCTCTCAGCATATCCGTGCGGTGATGAGTGAGCTACAGCGTCTCGAAAAGCCTTATAAACGTATTATGCTGGTCGGCGGCGGCAATATCGGCGCGGGTCTCGCGCGCAGGCTGGAAAAAGACTATAGCGTGAAATTGATCGAGCGCGATCAACAGCGTGCTTCTGAACTGGCGGAGAAGTTGCAAAATACGATCGTATTTTATGGCGATGCGTCGGATCAGGAGCTGCTGGCAGAAGAACATATTGATCAAGTAGATCTTTTTATTGCCGTCACTAATGATGACGAGGCGAATATTATGTCTGCCATGCTCGCCAAGCGTATGGGGGCAAAGAAGGTCATGGTGCTTATCCAGCGTAAGGCTTATGTTGATCTCGTTCAGGGCAGCGTTATTGATATTGCCATTTCACCGCAGCAGGCAACGATTTCTGCCCTGCTTAGCCATGTACGTAAAGCGGACATTGTCGGTGTTTCATCGCTCCGCCGCGGTGTGGCTGAAGCCATTGAAGCGGTGGCGCATGGTGATGAAACCACGTCACGCGTTGTGGGCCGCGCCATCGACGAAATTAAACTGCCGCCAGGCACCATAATCGGCGCTGTCGTGCGTGGGAATGATGTCATGATCGCCAATGATAATTTGCGTATTGAACAAGGCGATCACGTAATTATGTTCCTTACCGATAAAAAGTTTATTACCGACGTCGAACGTTTATTCCAGCCAAGTCCCTTCTTCCTTTAATGAGTCGGGTGCTCGCATACGAGCACCCACGCTTTAACCGCTTAATTCCTGTGCCTTTTATTTTTCATAACGTTTAATTATCCCGAATGGCAAATAGCTAATCATTTGTTAAACTTATAGTCGTCAGCTGGCACAAGGAGAACATAATGAGTTTTATTAAAGAATTTCGCGAATTTGCGATGCGCGGGAACGTGGTTGATTTGGCAGTGGGTGTCATTATTGGTGCGGCATTCGGCAAGATTGTTTCATCATTAGTTGCAGATATCATCATGCCGCCTTTAGGGTTGCTCATCGGGGGCATTGATTTCAAACAATTCGCCTTCACGCTGCGTGAAGCGCAGGGGGATATCCCGGCAGTAGTGATGCATTATGGCGTATTTATTCAGAACGTATTTGATTTCGTGATTGTGGCGTTTGCTATTTTCATGGCTATCAAGCTGATCAACAGACTCAACCGTAAAAAAGAAGAGCCAGCAGCTGCGCCAGCACCAACGAAAGAAGAAGTCTTGCTTACTGAAATCCGCGATCTGTTAAAAGAGCAGAACAACCGCGTTTAATCAGCAAATTAAAGCAGGAAGGCCAGTGGTAAATAAGCGATTCGCTTGCTTGCCACTGGCCTCCCAGTTACCCCGTTTTGCATGTTTGTTTTTACGCAGATAACTTCCCTTCCCTTTTTTATTCTTTTCAACACGCTGTCGAAAAAGCGGGTCGTGAAGTAAGGCCTCAATGGCATTGTCTTTAATTTGTCCCTTCGTATGCTGATAGTGGCTCATCTTTTCTCCTGAGCATGGTTTATGACGACGGAAGTCTAGACCCGGGTGGATTAAAAATCAACATCCCCGCGTTTCTCCACTGGCCCCCTGTTCAAGGGCTTCAAGAATTGAACAATAAATACTGCTATGGGCCGTTCCACAGCAGGCATCATTCAGCCTTTGCAGAGAACGTTGCATGGTTTGCAGCTCCTGAATACGGGCTTCAACTTCATCAAGCCGGGCCTGCACGATGCTTTTTGATTCCTGGCAGGTATGATGTTCAGGATCGATGCGGATCGATAATAACTCGCGGATCGAGTCCAGCGTGAATCCAAGCTGTCGCGCATAGCGTATAAATCTTAAACGCTGTAGATCGTTATCGGTATAAAGCCGAAACCCGCCTTCTGTGCGTACTTCATGATCGATCATCTGCTGCTTTTCGTAATATCGGATAGTATCCGGCGTTACGTTCGCGAGCTTTGCAAGTTCACCGATACGGTACATCGCTACTCCTCGTTTATTTTCTGCATCAATCTTTCACTGTATTCGCCATGCAGAAATTCAGTACTCAACCCGGCCTGACGTAACTTGAGCTCGACAAGGGCAAGCCTGCGGCTAAGTTCAGTATGTCGTGGATCGTCCCGGCGAATACCTTTTAGCAAATCGATAAGTTCAACGGCCTCTCTGCGCTGCTCAAGCTCAGGAGGAAGACAGCCTGCGTTTTTTAGTAAACGGTATCCGGCCCGCAGTTCAGGCGCAATATGCGAATCATCTTCCAGCACAAGAGGTTCGCCGCTTCCGGGGAGATCGTCGAAATCACCTTTATTTTGGGCATCGCGAATATGGCGTTCTGCCCACTGGTCAAGCAACCACATCGTCAGCTCCAGGGGATGAACAGAATTAATACAGACATTGTAGAGAAGTGGGGATACTGCGGATATAAAAAAACCCGCCGAGGCGGGTTTTTTTACGTTACTGCAGATTACTCTGCAGCAGCTTCTGCTTTCTCTGAACGATCAACCAGCTCGATGTAAGCCATCGGCGCGTTGTCGCCTGCACGGAAACCACACTTCAGAATGCGAGTGTAACCACCGGCACGGCTCGCGAAACGCGGGCCCAGTTCGTTAAACAGTTTTGCCACGATCTCGTTATCACGAGTGCGGGCGAATGCCAGACGACGATTAGCAACGCTGTCAGTCTTGGCAAGAGTAATCAGCGGCTCAACTACGCGACGCAGCTCTTTCGCTTTAGGCAGGGTCGTCTTGATGATTTCATGACGAACCAGTGAACCTGCCATGTTGCGGAACATAGCCTGGCGATGGCTGCTGTTGCGGTTCAGTTGACGACCACTCTTACGATGGCGCATGACCTTATCCTTCTCAGTAAAACCTTAACCTGTGATCCGGTTACTCGTCAGCAATGCTTGCTGGTGGCCAGTTTTCCAGGCGCATGCCCAGAGACAAACCACGTGAAGCCAGCACGTCTTTAATCTCGGTAAGAGATTTTTTACCCAGGTTCGGCGTTTTCAGCAACTCAACCTCGGTACGCTGTACCAGATCACCGATATAGTGGATAGCTTCTGCCTTGAGGCAGTTAGCAGAGCGGACAGTCAATTCGAGATCGTCAACAGGGCGCAGCAGGATCGGATCGAATTCTGGTTTCTCTTCTTTCACTTCCGGCTGACGAACATCACGTAAGTCAACGAAAGCTTCCAGTTGTTCTGCCAGGATGGTTGCCGCACGACGAATCGCCTCTTCAGGATCGATTGTGCCGTTGGTTTCCATTTCGATGACCAGCTTGTCCAGGTCGGTACGCTGTTCTACACGCGCTGCTTCAACATTGTAGGCAATACGCTCTACAGGGCTGTAGCATGCGTCGACCAGCAGACGGCCGATTGGGCGCTCATCTTCTTCCGAATGAATTCGGGCAGAAGCCGGCACATAACCACGACCGCGCTGAACTTTGATACGCATGCTAATAGCTGCGTTCTCATCGGTCAGGTGGCAGATCACGTGCTGCGGCTTGACGATTTCAACATCACCGTCGTGGGTGATGTCGGCTGCAGTCACAGGGCCAATGCCAGATTTATTCAGAGTAAGAATAACTTCATCTTTACCCTGAACTCTCACCGCCAGCCCTTTCAGGTTGAGCAGGATTTCAAGGATATCTTCCTGAACGCCTTCTTTGGTGCTGTACTCATGAAGTACACCATCAATCTCAACCTCGGTCACCGCGCAACCCGGCATCGATGAGAGCAGAATACGGCGCAGTGCGTTACCCAGAGTATGGCCAAAGCCACGCTCTAAAGGCTCAAGGGTCACCTTGGCGTGCGTCGAACTCACTTGCTCGATATCTACCAGGCGCGGTTTTAGAAACTCTGTCACAGAACCCTGCATTGTGTCCTCTCTTTGGTACTAAGCTTTACTTGGAGTAAAGCTCGACGATCAGGTGTTCGTTAATGTCCGCAGACAGATCAGAACGTTCCGGCTGACGCTTAAACGTACCTTCCATCTTGCCAGCATCAACTTCCAGCCAGGTTGGCTTTTCACGCTGCTCAGCCAGCTCCAGAGCGGCCTTCACGCGAGATTGCTTTTTCGCTTTCTCACGAATGCTAACAACGTCATTCGCTTTAACCTGATAAGAAGCGATGTTAACAACACGACCGTTTACCATGATTGCTTTGTGGCTAACCAACTGGCGTGATTCAGCACGAGTCGCGCCGAAGCCCATACGGTAAACAACGTTGTCCAGACGACCTTCCAGCAGAGCCAGCAGGTTTTCACCTGTGTTGCCTTTCAGACGTGCTGCTTCTTTATAGTAGTTACGGAACTGACGCTCCAGCACACCGTAGATACGGCGAACTTTTTGCTTTTCACGCAACTGCACACCATAGTCAGACAGACGCGGTTTACGCGCACCGTGCTGGCCAGGAGCTTGTTCAATTTTACACTTGGTATCGATCGCGCGAACGCCAGACTTAAGGAATAAGTCGGTGCCCTCACGACGGCTCAGCTTGAGCTTAGGACCCAAATATCTTGCCATTTTCTATCTCCAACTAACCTAAAAAACGAGCGTTATACGCGACGTTTTTTCGGCGGACGACAACCGTTATGAGGGATCGGAGTCACATCAGTAATATTCGTGATGCGGAAACCAGCGGCGTTCAGAGCGCGAACAGTAGATTCACGACCCGGACCCGGACCTTTAACCATAACTTCCAGATTCTTGATGCCGTATTCTTTTACGGCTTCAGCGCAACGCTCTGCTGCAACCTGAGCTGCGAACGGAGTGGATTTGCGAGAACCACGGAAACCGGAACCACCGGCTGTTGCCCAACCCAAAGCGTTACCCTGACGATCAGTAATAGTAACGATGGTGTTGTTGAAAGAAGCATGGATATGAGCCACGCCGTCAGAGACTTGTTTTCTTACACGTTTACGTGCACGAACTGGTGCCTTTGCCATTATTCAATCACCCCGATTATTTCTTGATCGGTTTGCGCGGACCCTTACGGGTACGTGCGTTGGTCTTAGTACGCTGACCGCGCACTGGCAGACCACGACGATGACGCAAACCGCGATAGCAACCAAGATCCATCAGGCGCTTGATGCTCATGCTGATTTCACGGCGCAGATCACCTTCAACGACAAATTTGGCAACTTCGTCACGCAGCGTGTCGATTTGTTCTTCAGACAGCTCACTGATCTTAACATCTTCAGCGATACCCGCTGCAGCCAGAATGGCTTTAGAACGGGTCTTGCCGACGCCGTAGATCGAAGTTAATGCGATCACAGCATGTTTCTGATCAGGAATGTTAATGCCTGCTATACGGGCCACTATGCACTCCTACTATTTAATATGTACGCACCATGCTGAAAAGCCCGTTTTCAGGATACTCAAATGGAAACGTACAGACATACAAAAGATTGGCTGGCTAATCTAGCCAGCTCAACCCAACTTTGCAAGAAAAATATGCGAAATAATCAGCCTTGGCGCTGTTTATGCTTCGGCTCGGCACTGCAAATCACACGGATGACACCATCACGCTTAACGATTTTGCAGTTACGGCATAATTTCTTGACGGAAGCACGAACTTTCATTTTTACTCTCCGTAACTTCTCAGGCGACCAATTAGCGGCCGTAGCCTTTCAGGTTCGCCTTCTTCAATGCAGACTCATACTGACTGGACATCATCAGAGTTTGCACTTGAGCCATAAAGTCCATAATCACGACAACAACGATAAGCAGTGAGGTCCCACCGAAGTAGAACGGTACTTTCATTGCATCACGCATGAACTCCGGGATCAGGCAGATAAAAGTAATATAAAGCGCACCAACCAAAGTCAGGCGGGTCATTACTTTATCGATATACTTCGCCGTTTGCTCTCCCGGACGAATTCCTGGTACAAATGCACCGGACTTCTTCAGGTTATCTGCTGTTTCACGCGGGTTGAAGACCAACGCCGTGTAGAAGAAACAGAAGAAGATGATCGCAGACGCATAGAGTAACACATAAAGTGGTTGCCCAGGCTGCAAATACAGCGAAATTGTTGTCAGCCAGTTCCAACCAGTACCGCCCCCGAACCATGACGCGATGGTTGCCGGGAACAGAATAATACTGGAAGCGAAGATTGCCGGGATTACCCCCGCCATATTCACTTTCAGCGGTAAATGTGTGCTCTGTGCAGCATAGACACGACGACCTTGCTGACGTTTCGCGTAGTTCACCACAATGCGGCGTTGACCACGTTCAACGAAGACAACAAAGAACGTCACTGCAAATACTAATACTGCAACCAACAGCAACAGGAGGAAGTGCAGGTCGCCTTGACGCGCTTGCTCGATAGTGTGGGCGATGGCTGGCGGAAGACCCGCAACAATACCGGCGAAGATAATGATTGAGATACCGTTACCGATACCACGCTCAGTAATCTGTTCGCCGAGCCACATCAGGAACATCGTCCCTGTGACCAGACTAACAACAGCGGTGAAATAGAATGCAAAGCCTGGGTTTAATACCAGGCCCTGCATACCAGGCATATTCGGCAGACCGGTAGCAATACCGATCGACTGGAATATTGCCAGCACCAGAGTACCGTAACGGGTGTACTGACTAATCTTACGACGTCCAGACTCCCCTTCTTTCTTCAATTCTGCCAGGGCCGGATGAACGACCGTCAGCAGCTGGATAATAATCGATGCCGAAATATACGGCATGATACCCAGAGCGAAGATAGAAGCACGGCTGAGAGCACCACCAGAGAACATGTTGAACATTTCAATGATGGTGCCTCGCTGTTGCTCAAGCAGTTTGGCAAGTACAGCGGCATCGATACCAGGGATCGGAATAAAAGAGCCAATACGGAACACAATCAGCGCGCCGATAACAAACAGCAGTCTGCGTTTCAGCTCGCCAAATCCACCTTTGGCACTTTGAAAATCTAATCCCGGTTGCTTAGCCATCTGCTACTTATTCCTCAATTTTACCGCCAGCAGCTTCGATAGCAGCACGAGCACCTTTAGTAACACGCAGGCCACGAACAGTTACCGGAGTAGAAACTTCACCAGACAGGATCACTTTCGCGAACTCGATCTGAATACCGATAATGTTTGCTGCTTTCAGCGTGTTCAGGTCTACAACGCCGCCTTCAACTTTCGCCAGGTCAGACAGACGGATTTCCGCTGTGATCGCTGCTTTGCGAGAGGTGAAGCCGAACTTCGGCAGACGACGGTACAGTGGCATCTGGCCACCCTCGAAACCGCGACGTACGCCACCGCCAGAACGAGAGTTCTGACCTTTGTGACCACGACCACCGGTTTTGCCGAGGCCAGAACCGATACCACGACCCAGGCGTTTACCCGCCTTTTTAGAGCCTTCGGCCGGAGACAGAGTATTTAAACGCATCTCTTACTCCTCAACTTTAACCATGAAGTAAACCGCGTTGACCATACCACGAACAGCAGGAGTATCCTCGCGCTCAAC
This sequence comes from Enterobacter cloacae complex sp. IR53030, assembly GCF_049238365.1. Classification (NCBI taxonomy): domain Bacteria; kingdom Pseudomonadati; phylum Pseudomonadota; class Gammaproteobacteria; order Enterobacterales; family Enterobacteriaceae; genus Enterobacter; species Enterobacter cloacae complex sp. IR53030. The sequence continues at coordinate 22,706 of NZ_JBMKHA010000032.1, read as the reverse complement.
GGTATGACCAATACGACGCAGACCCAGGCCAAGCAGCGTTGCCTTGTGTTTCGGCAGACGACCGATTGCACTGCGGGTTTGAGTGATTTTAATAGTCTTTGCCATGGTCAATTACCCCAGAATTTCTTCAACGGATTTACCACGCTTGGCAGCGACCATTTCTGGAGAATTCATATTTTCCAGGCCATCAATAGTTGCACGAACCACGTTAATCGGGTTGGTGGAACCATATGCTTTGGCCAGAACGTTATGAACCCCAGCAACTTCCAGAACGGCGCGCATTGCACCACCGGCGATGATACCGGTACCTTCTGAAGCTGGCTGCATGAATACACGAGAACCCGTGTGAACACCTTTAACAGGGTGTTGCAGGGTGCCGTTGTTCAGCGCGACGTTAATCATATTGCGACGGGCTTTTTCCATCGCTTTCTGGATCGCTGCTGGAACTTCACGCGCTTTACCGTAACCAAAACCAACGCGACCGTTACCATCGCCTACTACAGTCAGAGCTGTGAAGGAGAAAATACGACCACCTTTAACGGTTTTAGATACGCGGTTTACCGCGATCAGCTTTTCCTGCAGTTCGCCAGCCTGTTTTTCGATGTGAGCCATCTTACACCTCTACCTTAGAACTGAAGGCCAGCTTCACGGGCAGCATCTGCCAGTGCCTGGACACGACCATGATATTGGAACCCGGAACGGTCAAAGGAAACATTGCTGATGCCTTTTTCCAGAGCGCGTTCAGCAACAGCTTTACCTACAGCTGCAGCGGCGTCTTTGTTACCGGTGTACTTCAATTGTTCTGAGATAGCTTTTTCTACAGTAGAAGCAGCTACCAGAACTTCAGAACCGTTCGGTGCAATTACCTGTGCGTAAATATGACGCGGGGTACGATGTACCACCAGGCGAGTTGCACCCAGCTCTTTGAGCTTGCGGCGTGCGCGGGTCGCACGACGGATACGAGCAGATTTCTTATCCATAGTGTTACCTTACTTCTTCTTAGCCTCTTTGGTACGCACGACTTCGTCGGCGTAACGAACACCCTTGCCTTTGTAAGGCTCAGGACGACGGTAGGCGCGCAGATCTGCTGCAACCTGACCGATCAGCTGTTTATCAGCGCCTTTCAGCACGATTTCAGTTTGAGTCGGACATTCTGCAGTGATACCGGCCGGCAGCGGATGCTCAACAGGGTGTGAGAAGCCCAGAGACAGGCCTACTGCATTCCCTTTGATCGCTGCACGATAACCTACACCAACCAGCTGAAGCTTTTTAGTGAAGCCTTCGGTAACACCAACAACCATTGAGTTCAGCAGGGCACGCGCGGTACCAGCCTGAGCCCATCCATCCACGAAACCATCACGTGGACCGAAGGTCAGAGCGTTATCTGCATGTTTAACTTCAACAGCTTTGTTGAGGGTACGAGTCAGCTCGCCGTTTTTACCTTTGATCGTAATAACCTGACCGTCGATTTTAACATCAACGCCGGCAGGAATGACGACCGGTGCTTTAGCAACACGAGACATTCTTTCCTCCGATTAGGCTACGTAGCAGATAATTTCGCCACCAAGACCAGCCTGGCGCGCTGCACGATCAGTCATAACACCTTTAGAGGTAGAAACAACTGCGATACCAAGACCAGCCATAACTTTTGGCAGCTCATCTTTTTTCTTATAGATGCGCAGGCCTGGGCGGCTGACACGCTGAATGCTTTCTACAACAGCTTTACCCTGGAAATACTTGAGAGTAAGTTCCAGTTCCGGCTTGGTGTCGCCTTCAACTTTAAAATCTTCGATAAAACCTTCTTCCTTCAGCACGTTGGCAATTGCCACTTTCAGCTTGGCGGAAGGCATGGTGACCGCAACTTTGTTCGCGGCCTGACCGTTACGGATACGGGTCAGCATATCCGCGATCGGATCTTGCATGCTCATCTGTCTTTACTCCCGTGATTCAATTGGTAATTACCAGCTAGCCTTTTTCAAGCCTGGCACTTCACCGCGCATGGCGGCTTCACGCAGTTTGATACGGCTCAACCCAAACTTGCCCACATAACCATGTGGACGACCTGTTTGACGACAGCGGTTACGCTGACGAGACGGGCTGGAATCACGCGGCAGAGACTGCAGCTTGAGAACCGCATTCCAACGATCTTCGTCGGAAGCGTTCACATCAGAAATGATCGCTTTCAGTTCAGCGCGTTTAGCGAAGAATTTATCAGCTAAAGCTACGCGCTTTACTTCGCGTGCTTTCATTGATTGCTTAGCCATTCAGTAACCCTACCTTACTTGCGGAACGGGAAGTCAAAGGCAGCCAGCAGAGCACGGCCTTCTTCGTCAGATTTCGCAGTAGTGGTAATGGTAATATCCAAACCACGCACGCGGTCGACTTTATCGTAGTCGATTTCTGGGAAGATGATCTGCTCACGGACACCCATGCTGTAGTTACCACGACCGTCGAAAGACTTAGCGGACAAGCCACGGAAGTCACGGATACGTGGAACAGCAATAGTGATCAGGCGCTCAAAGAACTCCCACATGCGTTCGCCACGCAGAGTTACTTTACAGCCGATCGGATAGCCCTGACGGATTTTGAAGCCTGCAACAGATTTGCGTGCTTTGGTGATCAGCGGTTTTTGACCGGAGATTGCTGTCAGGTCAGCTGCTGCGTTATCCAGCAGTTTCTTGTCAGCGATCGCTTCACCAACACCCATGTTCAGGGTGATCTTCTCGACCCGAGGGACTTGCATGACAGAATTGTAGTTAAACTCAGTCATGAGTTTGTTAACTACTTCGTCTTTGTAGTAATCATGCAGTTTCGCCATCGTACTACTCCAAATTACTTGATAGTTTCGCTGTTAGACTTGAAGAAACGGACTTTTTTGCCGTCTTCGAATCTAAAGCCTACACGGTCAGCCTTGCCGGTAGCCGCATTGAAGATTGCAACGTTAGAAACCTGAATAGCAGCTTCTTTTTCAACGATGCCACCTGGTTGGTTCAGGGCCGGAACCGGCTTCTGATGTTTCTTAACCAGGTTGATACCTTCAACGACGAGTTTGCCGGAAGACAGAACATTTTTTACTTTACCGCGTTTACCTTTATCTTTACCGGTTAACACGATAACTTCGTCATCACGACGGATTTTCGCTGCCATGATTCGCTCCTTAGAGTACTTCTGGTGCCAGAGAGATAATTTTCATGAACTTCTCAGTACGAAGTTCACGAGTTACCGGCCCAAAGATACGCGTGCCGATAGGCTGCTCGCTGTTATTGTTCAAAATAACGCATGCATTACCATCGAAGCGAATGACAGAACCGTCAGGGCGACGAACACCCTTCTTGGTGCGCACCACTACCGCTTTCAGCACATCACCTTTTTTGACCTTACCACGTGGAATTGCTTCTTTGATGGTGATCTTGATGATGTCGCCTACGCCTGCGTAGCGACGGTGCGAGCCACCCAGAACCTTGATACACATTACGCGACGTGCACCGGAGTTGTCGGCGACGTTCAGCATAGTCTGTTCTTGGATCATTTTAGTGCTCCGCTAATGTCAACTACTACCTGAGACTCTAAAATCAGAGCCGTTAAAAAGCCCCATATCGAGGGCGCGGCATTATAACACCGCTTCTACAATATGGGTAGAAAAAATAAACGGCTCATCGCTGAGCCGTTTATTCGTATTGAGAATGCGTACTGTATTACAGAACCGCTTTCTCTACAACGCGAACCAGCGTCCAGGACTTAGTCTTGGACAGTGGACGGCATTCACGGATTTCAACCTTGTCGCCGATACCACATTCGTTGTTCTCGTCATGTACGTGCAGTTTGGTCGTACGCTTGATGAATTTACCGTAGATCGGGTGTTTCACAATACGTTCGATAGCTACAACAATGGATTTCTCCATTTTGTCGCTAACAACACGACCTTGCAGAGTACGGATTTTATCGGTCATTACGCACCCGCCTTCTGAGTCAGTAAAGTCTTAACGCGTGCAACATTGCGACGCACTTGCTTCAGCAGGTGAGTCTGTTGCAGCTGGCCACTTGCAGCCTGCATACGCAGGTTGAACTGCTCACGCAGCAGGTTCAGCAGCTCAGCGTTCAGCTCTTCAACGCTTTTTTCACGCAGCTCTTTTGCTTTCATTACATCACCGTCTTAGTTACAAAGGTGGTTTTGATAGGCAGTTTCGCTGCTGCCAGGCCGAAGGCTTCACGGGCCAGCTCTTCCGGAACACCGTCCATTTCATAAAGGACTTTGCCCGGTTGGATCAAGGCAACCCAGTACTCCACGTTACCTTTACCTTTACCCATACGAACTTCCAGCGGCTTCTCGGTGATCGGTTTGTCCGGGAATACACGGATCCAGATCTTACCTTGACGCTTAACTGCACGGGTCATTGCACGACGTGCTGCTTCGATCTGACGTGCAGTCAGACGACCACGGCCAACAGCTTTCAGACCGAAAGTGCCGAAGCTAACATCCGTACCCTGCGCCAGACCACGGTTGCGGCCTTTGTGCACTTTACGGAATTTTGTACGCTTTGGTTGTAACATCAGCGACGCTCCTTATTTACGGCCTTTACGCTGCTGCTTTTTAGGTTGAGCAGCCGGTTTTTCCGGTTGTTCAACAGCAGCCATACCACCCAGGATCTCACCTTTGAAGATCCATACCTTAACGCCGATTACACCGTAAGTGGTGTGCGCTTCAGAGGTGTTGTAGTCGATGTCAGCACGCAGAGTGTGCAGCGGAACGCGACCTTCACGGTACCATTCGGTACGTGCGATTTCCGCGCCGCCCAGACGGCCGCTAACTTCAACTTTGATACCCTTAGCGCCCAGACGCATTGCGTTCTGTACAGCACGCTTCATAGCACGACGGAACATAACACGACGTTCCAGCTGAGAAGTGATGCTGTCAGCAACCAATTTAGCGTCCAGTTCAGGCTTACGAACTTCAGCGATATTGATCTGTGCAGGAACGCCAGCGATATCCGCTACGACCTTGCGCAGTTTTTCTACGTCTTCGCCTTTCTTACCGATAACGATGCCAGGACGAGCAGTGTGAATAGTCACACGGATGCTCTTAGCTGGACGCTCGATAACGATACGAGATACAGACGCTTTAGCCAGTTCCTTAGTCAGGTACTGACGTACTTTAAAATCGCTGTCCAGGTTGTCAGCGAATTCTTTGGTGTTCGCAAACCAGGTAGAGTTCCATGGTTTTACAATACCCAGGCGAATACCATTAGGATGTACTTTCTGACCCATTGCTAGTCTCCAGAGTCTCAGCGATCGGACACAACCACAGTAATGTGGCTGGTGCGCTTCAGGATGCGATCTGCACGACCTTTCGCACGCGGCATAATGCGCTTCATGCTTGGGCCTTCATCTACGAAAATTTTCGCGACTTTCAGATCGTCGATGTCAGCGCCATCGTTGTGTTCAGCGTTAGCAATGGCAGATTCCAGTACTTTCTTGACCAATACCGCAGCTTTCTTGTTGGTATAGGTCAGGATGTCCAGGGCCTGCGACACTTTCTTACCGCGAATCAGGTCAGCAACAAGGCGAACCTTCTGTGCAGAAGAACGAGCATGGCGATGTTGAGCTAAAGTTTCCATCTCTTCCTCCTACCTTATTTCTTCTTCGCTTTTTTATCAGCAGCGTGGCCGCGATAAGTACGAGTCGGTGCGAATTCACCCAGTTTGTGACCAACCATTTCGTCGGTAACAAAGACTGGAACGTGCTGACGACCATTATGGACAGCGATGGTCAAACCGATCATGTTAGGAAAGATCGTTGAACGACGGGACCAAGTGCGCAGGGGCTTCTTGTCTCCGCTTTCCACCGCTTTCTCTACCTTCTTCAGCAAGTGCAGGTCAATAAAAGGACCTTTCTTGAGAGAACGTGGCATGGCTTATCCTCTAAAATTATTTGCTACGGCGACGTACGATAAATTTATCAGTACGCTTGTTGCTGCGGGTCTTCTTACCTTTGGTCTGAACGCCCCACGGAGTTACCGGGTGCTTACCAAAGTTACGACCTTCACCACCACCATGTGGGTGGTCGACTGGGTTCATCGCAGTACCGCGAACGGTAGGACGAACACCACGCCAGCGTGCAGCACCTGCTTTACCCAGAACGCGCAGCATATGCTCAGCATTGCCAACTTCGCCCAGAGTAGCGCGGCAGTCTGCTTCGACTTTACGCATTTCACCAGAACGCAGACGCAGGGTGACATAAGCACCGTCGCGCGCAACGATCTGAACGTAAGTACCCGCGGAACGCGCCAGCTGACCGCCTTTACCTGGTTTCATTTCTACGTTATGAACGGTAGAACCAACCGGGATATTGCGCATCGGCAGGGTGTTACCTGCTTTGATTGCAGCATCAACGCCAGACTGAATCTGGTCGCCAGCTTTCAGGCCTTTAGGGGCCAGGATGTAACGGCGTTCGCCATCTTTGTACAGAACCAGCGCGATGTTCGCGGAACGGTTCGGATCGTACTCAAGACGTTCAACAACTGCTGGGATACCGTCTTTGTTGCGTTTGAAGTCAACAATACGATAAGCCTGCTTGTGGCCACCACCGATGTGACGAGTGGTGATACGGCCATTGTTGTTACGACCACCGGATTTGCTGTTTTTTTCCAGCAACGGAGCAAAAGGTTTGCCCTTGTGCAGCTCAGGGTTAACCACTTTAACTACGTGGCGACGACCCGGAGATGTCGGTTTACATTTAACAACTGCCATTGTATTACTCCTCCGACTTACTCAGCGCCGCCAACGAAGTCCAGGTTCTGGCCTTCTTTCAGGGTGACGTAAGCTTTTTTCCAGTCGCTACGACGACCGATACGCTGTCCGTGACGTTTAACTTTCCCTTTAACAACCAGGGTGTTAACGACTTCGACTTCGACTTCAAACAGTTTCTGCACAGCAGCTTTGATCTCTGCTTTGGTCGCGTCTTTAGCAACTTTGAGAACGATGGTGTTTGTTTTTTCCATCGCAGTAGACGCTTTTTCAGAAACGTGCGGTGCGCGAAGCACCTTCAGCAGACGTTCTTCACGAATCATGCCAGCATCTCCTCAACTTGCTTAACAGCATCAGCAGTCATTACGACTTTGTCGAAGGCGATCAGGCTAACCGGGTCGATACCAGTCGCATCGCGTACGTCAACCTTGTGCAGGTTACGTGCGGCCAGGAACAGGTTCTCGTCCAGCTCACCGGTGATGATCAGCACATCTTCCAGAGCCATGTCTTTCAGTTTCTGTGCCAGCAGCTTAGTTTTAGGCGCTTCTACAGAGAACTTCTCGACAACGATCAGACGATCCTGACGTACCAGTTCGGACAGGATGCTTTTCAGCGCGCCGCGGTACATCTTTTTGTTAACTTTTTGACTGTGGTCCTGTGGACGCGCAGCGAAGGTCACGCCACCTGAACGCCAGATCGGGCTCTTGATAGAACCTGAACGCGCACGGCCGGTACCTTTCTGGCGCCATGGCTTTTTGCCAGAACCAGTTACTTCAGCACGAGTCTTCTGAGCACGAGTACCCTGACGAGCACCAGCTGCATAAGCAACAACAACCTGGTGAACCAGCGCTTCGTTGAAATCACGACCGAAGGTAGTTTCGGAAACAGTCAGCGCGCTCTGCGCGTCTTTCAATACTAATTCCATTGCTATCCCCTTACGCCTTCACAGCTGGTTTAACGATCAGGTCGCTACCGGTTGCACCCGGGACCGCACCTTTAACCAGCAGCAGGTTGCGCTCAGCGTCAACACGTACTACGTCCAGGCTCTGAACGGTTACACGTTCGTTACCCAGCTGACCTGCCATTTTCTTGCCTTTGAACACTTTGCCCGGAGTCTGGTTCTGACCGATAGAACCCGGAACGCGGTGAGACAAGGAGTTACCGTGGGTAGCGTCCTGGGTACGGAAGTTCCAGCGCTTAACGGTACCAGCAAAACCTTTACCTTTAGAGGTACCGGTTACGTCAACTTTTTTAACGTCAGCAAACAGCTCAACGCTAATGTCCTGACCTACGGTGAACTCTTCGCCTTCAGCAAGACGGAATTCCCACAGACCACGGCCAGCTTCTACGCCAGCTTTAGCGAAGTGACCCGCTTCTGGTTTGGTTACACGGTTAGCTTTTTTAGCACCAGTGGTAACCTGAATAGCGCGGTAGCCATCGTTAGCCAGATCTTTAACCTGAGTAACGCGGTTTGCTTCAACTTCGATTACGGTTACTGGGATAGAAACGCCATCTTCAGTGAAGATGCGGGTCATACCCACTTTTTTACCGACTAAACCAATCATTGTTTCAACCTCTCAATCGCTCGATGACCTGATTAACCCAGGCTGATCTGCACGTCTACACCGGCAGCCAGATCCAGACGCATCAGAGCATCAACGGTTTTCTCAGTTGGCTCAACGATGTCAACCAGACGCTTGTGAGTGCGGATTTCGTACTGATCACGCGCGTCTTTGTTAACGTGCGGAGAGATCAGAACGGTAAAGCGCTCTTTGCGGGTCGGCAGCGGGATCGGACCACGGACTTGCGCACCAGTGCGCTTAGCAGTCTCGACGATTTCCGCGGTTGATTGATCGATCAGACGATGATCAAACGCTTTAAGGCGGATACGGATTCTTTGGTTCTGCATGAGACCAGAGCTCCAATTATTTTATAAACGAAAATGATTACTCCTCAAACCCATTACGATTGATGGGAGAGTGTAACCGTTCTTACGTAGCTCCCCAATTGGGAGCATTGTTGAGTAACAAAATGCGCTACCCAGGTTCATATCGAACCAGCCGTCAATTACGACAAGCCCGCGCATTATACGTATTTACAGGCTTAATGCAAGTCGACTGTGTCGATAATAACCAACCTTTTGCAAGACACGTACACTACTGGTCAATATCTGCTATCGCCTGCTTAACACGCGCTTCAAGATCGCCCTTTTCTCCGGCAGCAACCGGATGCGCAGCGTCGCTTTCCTCCGACACACTAACATCCGTCTCTTCCACCGGCACCGGCACCGGCAAGGGACGCTTCTTATAGATATAGTGCTCCTCAGAAAGCCGATAATGCTGAGGCTCTGGTGATGAAGACGCGTGCAGAGCAATCCCGCGGTACAGGTAATACCCGACGACCGCGCAACCCACACTATATAAAAGCCAGGACAATGCGATGCATATCCCCGCCCAAAGCGTGCGCGGCATATCTGGCCGGACAAAGCGTACTTTGGGCTGCAAAGAGGTTTCCGTTTGCTCGCTCATATCGTCCCTCTTTCCTGAATCAACGTTGGACTTTCACCCAGGGATTGCCATAGCCTGATAAGTGACAACTGTCCCATCACACCATCGACTTTAATCTTATTTTGCGCCTGAAACTGGCGGACCTTCTCAGTTAGCAGCGAACTCCATTCTCCCGTCCCTTCCGCCTCGACATTCAGCACGCGGCTCAGCATCGTATCAAGCCAGACAATGTCATCGGTGCTACTCTTCTTTGTTATGCTTGCGTTGCCGTCGGGCGATGGCTTCCACATTCGCGTCACATTCCCTGTCCAGACATGGCTGAACCATGCCTTATCAAGGATCCATGTTTGATTTCCTGACAGCACGGTAAGCGTGTTCTCTCCTCCCCCGATCACGACGACAGGGAAACTGGCGCTATCAACTTCCAGGGTGGCGACCCAGGGAAGTCCGTCAGACAACAGTGTTTCAAGCGTTTCGGTGCCGGAAAGGCAGGCCATCCCGCCCCGGTATGCCTGATCGCACCAGGCTTCCCCTTTGTCTACCTCATACCCCCAGACGCTAAACAGTAAACTGAGCGATTCATTGGTAGACATCGTCTCTGCCATCAGTCGCGCATGAGTTGAGACAGGTCTTGAGAATTCTACAGGAAGCAACGTTGTGAGCGGTGGCAGCCAGCGGGAAAGAGGCCTGGCGAAGTATGCGCCTCCTCCACCACATAACACCGTTAACACCAACAGCAGCAACCAGGTTACGCCCTGACGGCCCGGTGCGGGCAGGTAACGCAACGCCTCACGCTGAAGAGAAGCGTCAATAATAGAGGCGGGGTGTTCCTCCCCCTCCATCTTATTACGACGAATAACCCCTCCCAGTCGTGCGGCAAGATGAAGATTGCCATCGCAACGTCTCATGCATCGTCTGATAAATTGTTCCGGAAGAGTGTTGGTTGTCTCAGGGCCAATGCCTGCATGAGAGGAGATCACCTTGCGGTAATCTTTACTGTCCGGCGCGGGTATCTCAAACCATACGGGCTGTAATACCCGTAACTCGCGCTGCTGACGACGGTTGAATATCCCTGTAAGTAGCAATCGGGCTTGCGGCATCATGGTCATAAACGCCAGAATCGTTGAAACAAGCCCCTTTGAGATTCGGTGTCCATCTTCCAGGACAAACAGCGGCATACTGCCGTGTGTCACGGTCCCCGCGCTGTACAGTTCCTCCCAGAGCTTCTCAACAGGGAATATTTTTCCCGCCAGACTGTTATCCGTCTGCGAATCCGCAATAATCACCCACTCCCACAGGTAACCTTTTCGGTTCAAAGGGCTGATGGTGAGCGCGCGATAAGGCCACGCGCTAAACACCCCTTGCGCAAGCACACTTTTTCCTGACCCTTTACCGCCCTGTAATATTAGCCATTGTTCCTGAATTAACGTGGAAAACATGCTGTCCCGAATCAGACAATGCCGCGTAGTATAAAAAGTATTTAGCTCATCCATGAATAGCCGCATTACCTCGAAAATTATTCTATTCCTAAAACAGGGATATATATTGCATATGACTTGCTGCGTGCCAATGACTGATTATATTATGACGGACTTAAACAAGAAACACGTTCACTCTTAGTCATTCTTAAAAGTGATTTCATGGCAACCATCTCTCCCTTAGTGAAAAATGCGTTATCGTATCGCACCCTGAGCCTTATGATTATATTGACTAGCGCTATGGGTATCTTTATTTTCATTTACTCAGCATATATACAGTGGGGTAATAACAAAGCGTCGCTGATTAATGAGGATATCATCACGCCATTGAATAATTTCAATGAAAAATATAAATGGAATTTATCATCGTCAGCCAATAATCGCATTGACGCGCCCCCATTAGTGAGTGGCAACGTAGATACTCTGTCCAATATCCATTTAAGCGGTATTATTCATAGTTCGGATAAATTATCGTCCCGGGCCATTCTGCAGGAAGGGGGGGAACAGAATGTCTATTCTATTGATGATGTGCTTAAATCATCCAACAGCACGCGCATCATTGATATCACTAAGAACCAGGTGTTTTTCTCCTCAGGCGGAAACACCGCGCAGCTTACGCTGTTTACCGAACTGACGCCACCTGCCGCAACGCCAGAAAAAGTGAACGAGCAGCCGGCACCAACAGATGTCACATTGTCAGATTTTATTGAAGCGATTCCTGTCGTTGATAAAAATGTCTTGCGAGGATTGCGCCTTTTACCTCGCGGTAATACAGAATTATTTTCACGGACAGCCATTGCACCTGGTGACATTGCTATTCAGCTTAACAATATGTCTTTAACGCAACAGGCGAATATAACCCATGCGCAGGAGGCACTTAGACATCTGCAGACGGCGCAGATTACCCTCTTGCGAAATGCATCACCAAAACTAATTAATGTTGCCGTTCAACAATTCCAGGACGGTCAGGATAAATAAATGGATGGAACCTCCGCAAGCCAGCGACTGAAAGCGCTTTCGCTGTTTTTTTTGCTCATCGCCACCGCTAAGCCCGGATATTCAGCTGATTACACGGCGAATTTTAACGGTGCGGACATTCAAACGTTTGTCAACATCGTGGGACAAAACATGGGGAAAACGATTCTGATTGATCCCGATGTTAAAGCATCCATTTCCGTCAGAAGCGTAGATACCTTTAATAAAGAGGAATACTATCAATTTTTCCTGAGCGTACTCGACCTTTATGGCTTTTCACTTATCACTCTTGATAATGGCCTGCTGAAAGTCGTGCGTTCAGAAACCGTGAAAAATCTTCCAGGAAAGCTTACCAGTAATACGCAACCCGGCAAGGGTGATGAACTGGTGACACGTATTGTTTCTCTGGAAAATGTTCCAGCGCGATCGCTGTCTCCTCTGCTTCGTCAAATGCTCGATGGCGGTAATGTCGGTAACGTCTCGCATTATGAGCCCTCTAATGCGCTGGTCATTACCGGCAAAGCATCAACCGTCAATCGCATGCTGGAAGTCATTAAACGTGTCGATGTCATGGGTGACGAGCAAGAGCAAATTATCCCGCTGAAATATGCTTCCGCTGTCGATCTTGCCGATGTCCTTAACACGCTGTCGCGTGAGAACGCAAAAGAGGCACAACCTGCGACACTCCAGACGCACATCGTTGCCGATAAAAGAAGCAATGCGCTGATTATCAGAGGCTCAGAACGCGCCCGCGCAAGAATTACTGAGTTGGTAAAACGTCTTGATACCCAGGAGCAAGGGCAAGGAAACACGCGGGTATGGTACCTGAAATATGCCAAAGCGGATAAGCTTGTTGACGTTTTAACCGGTGTCACGCAAAAACTGAAAGAGGGCAAAAGTGGCACAACCAATACGGCAGCCAGCAGCAGCCGCGATATCTCTATTACTGCAGATGAACAAACCAACTCACTGGTTGTGACCGCCGATCAGGGTATTCTCCAGCAACTCGATGAGGTTATCGCTAAGCTGGATATTCGTCGTGCACAGGTTCTGGTGGAAGCGATTATCGTTGAAGTGCAGGACGGTAAAGGTCTGAACCTGGGTGTGCAGTGGGCTGAGAAAAACGTTGGTGGACAACAGTTTACCAAAACTGGCCTGCCAATCTTTAACGCGGCACAGGGCGTGGGTGAATTCAAAGCAAACGGAGGGATCACCAGCGATAACCCAGCTTACAACCTCTTCAGTAATTATAACGGCCTTGCGGCAGGTTTTTTCAACGGCGACTGGGGGGTGCTCCTCACAGCACTCAATACCGACAACAAAAACGACATCCTGTCTACGCCCAGCATCGTTACGCTTGATAATAAAGAAGCAGCCTTCAACGTCGGGCAGGATGTGCCCGTACTTTCCGGTTCCCAGACGACCTCCGGCGATAATATTTACAATACCGTCGAGCGTAAGACGGTGGGGACCAAGTTAAAAGTCACCCCGCAGATTAACGAGGGTGATTCTGTTCTGATGGAGATCGAGCAAGAGGTTTCCAGCGTCGACACATCGACAAGCTCTTCCTCGCTCGGCCCAACCTTCAACACCCGAACAATACAGAATGCCGTCCTGGTGAAAAGTGGCGAAACCGTTGTGCTTGGCGGTTTAATGGATGACGCCAGTAAGCAAGAAGTTTCAAAAGTTCCCCTGCTGGGCGATATCCCTTTGGTGGGACAGCTTTTCCGCTACACATCCAATGAGAAAAGCAAACGTAACCTGATGGTCTTTATCCGCCCGACCATTATCAGAGACGATGAGGTCTATCGTTCACTCTCACGTGAGAAATACACTAATTTCAAAGATCTGCAAAAAGAGAGACGTGAAAAGCAAAGTGAAACACTGATTAACGTCGATAACATCAAAGAGCTTGAAGATCGGGCTTTTAATAATGCAACGGCGACACCGGACGCTAAAAATCCGTTCAGGGAAGGTCGAACGGAATGAGTCAGCACGCATGGAAAAAAGCGCAGCGCTATGGCATTGCCTTACAAGGAGAGACTCTCTTCTACTCGACAGATGCCACACTTGAGCATCTGCTCGAGTTCGCATCCGTTGCGCCAGAGTGCACCTGTTTTACCCGGCTCCCCCCGCAGCAGTTTGCCGAAAAGCTGGAGCTTATTTACCAACAGAACAGCGGGTCAGCCCAGTTAATTGCCGAAGATATTAATAACTCGGACGATCTCAATACTCTCTCTGAAGAGATCCCAACGAATGAAGATCTGCTGAACGAGCAGTCGGACGCGCCGGTTATCAGGCTTATTAATGCCGTGCTCAGCGAAGCAATTAAAGAACACGCCTCAGATATTCATATTGAAGTATTTGAAAAAGCGATGAGTATCCGCTTCCGGGTTGATGGCATCTTGCGCCCGGTGGTTCAGCCGAATAAAAAACTGGCGGCCTTACTCATCTCACGTATCAAAATCATGGCCAAACTGGATATTGCCGAAAAAAGGCTGCCGCAGGATGGACGCATTACCTTAAAAATTGGTCAGCGAAATGTGGATGTCCGTGTGTCGACGCTCCCGTCGCAGCATGGCGAACGTGTTGTTCTGCGTCTGTTGGATAAAAGTAGTCTGCGCTTATCCATCGATAAACTGGATATGTCAGCGGCAGACACACACAGTCTGAAGAATCTGCTTGCCCTTCCCCACGGTATTATTCTGGTCACGGGGCCAACGGGCTCCGGGAAAAGCACCACGCTCTACGCCATTCTCTCCGCGCTAAATAGCCCCGAACGCAATGTGCTTACGGTAGAGGACCCAATTGAATACGAACTGGAAGGTATCGGACAAACCCAGGTTAATAGCCGCGTAGATATGTCATTTTCCCGCGGACTACGCGCTATTTTACGTCAGGATCCTGATGTCGTCATGGTAGGAGAAATTCGCGATAACGAAACCGCTCAAATTGCGGTTCAGGCTTCTTTGACCGGGCATCTGGTGCTTTCCACTCTCCACACCAATAGCGCGTGCGGTGCCGTAACGCGATTACGGGATATGGGCGTTGAGCCGTTCCTTCTCTCTTCCTCGCTCGTTGGGGTGATTGCCCAACGTCTGGTCAGACGGCTATGCCCCCACTGTAAAACGGCTCACGCCGTGCGGCCTCAGAAACTACAGCTTCTGCAAGCCCACGGGATAAATGCATCCCAACTCTGGCAAGCAAAAGGCTGCCCCGCTTGCAGACAAAGCGGCTATCAGGGGCGTATGGCGATCCATGAACTGTTACTCGCGACACCAGAACTGCGTGACGCTATTCACAATGAGCGTCATGAAAGGCAGCTGGAACAGATCCAGCGTCGTCATCACCTCAGCCTGCTGGCAAACGGTCTTCGCGTAGCGGCAGAAGGGATGACCTCACTTGAAGAAATTCTGCGGGTGACCTCTGAAGGTCAGACTCCAGCGGATGGGCGCCAATGAAATTTCACTGGACGGCAACGGACGCGCGGGGAAACCGCCATACGGGGCTGAGTGAGGCCGCGAGTGAAAGAGAGATGGTCGCGCAGTTGCGTAGCCAGGGGTTATTACCGCAAACGCTAAAACGGCAGCGACCCAAGGTTGCCCTCAGGGCTTTTTCGACACGAATCAGCCACAGCGAATTAACGCTTTTTACGCGTCAGCTGGCGACGCTGATCGCGGCGGCGTTGCCGCTGGATGAAGCGCTCGCCGTTGTTCAACAGCAAAAAGAAAATAAAAAACTGGCCGACGTCATCACTTCTCTGCATCTCGCCGTTCTGGAGGGACAGCCCCTCTCTGTGGCCATGCAAGCCCACCCTCGTCTGTTTGATACGGTCTTTTGCACCCTGGTAAAAGCGGGAGAGACGGTCGGCCAACTGGGCACCGTTCTTGAAAGGCTGGCCGAATATAATGAAGCACGTCAGCAAATGCGCAGCAAACTCACACAGGCGTTGATTTACCCTGCCCTGCTCACCACGGTCGCCATTCTGGTGGTTATCATTTTGCTTACCACGGTGGTACCGAAGGTCGCCGCGCAGTTCACTCATCTTAAGCACGAGCTACCGCTTTCCACCCGTACGTTACTGGCGATGAGTCACTTTCTGTCGACATATGGTCCCTGGATCGCACTGACGCTTATCTGTGGAGGAGCGCTGTTCTCTTTCTGGCTGAAGCGTGGAGAAAACCGACATCGCTTTCATCGTTTGCTGATTACGTTTCGCATGACCTCCCCGCTGGTCTGCGCGATCAATAGCGCCCGTTATCTGCGCGCCCTGAGTATTCTCAATCGCAGCGGTATCCCCCTCCTGGAGGGGATGTCACTCTCGGCGGAAGGCGTTGGCAATCGGGAGATAGGCCGGCGGCTCAGCGACGCAGCAGAAAGCGTACGTCAGGGAAATAGCATCAGTCAGTCACTGAAGCAGACGCAGATATTCCCTCCCATGATGATTTACATGATTGCTTCCGGGGAAAAAAGCGGCCAGCTCGGGGAACTCATGCAGCGTGCAACAAATAACCAGGAGGTGCAGCTGCAAAACCGCATTTCGCTGACCCTGGCGATTTTTGAACCGGCGCTGATTGTTGTCATGGCAGCGATCGTTTTGTTTATCGTTGTCTCGATCATGCAGCCCATCTTACAACTCAACTCATTGATGAATTAAGGAAAAATCATGGAAGCGCTGAAGAAGGAAAGGCAGCGTGGTTTCACGCTTATGGAATTGATGGTCGTCATCGTGATTATGGGGGTTCTGGCCAGCCTGGTGGTGCCTAACTTAATGGGCAATAAGGATCGGGCAGACCGGCAAAAAGCCGCCAGCGATATTATTGCTCTCGAAAATGCGCTGGATATGTACAAGCTGGATAATCATCGTTATCCCACAACAGAACAAGGCCTGGAGGCGCTTATTACCGCCCCAGCGCAAGCTCCCCGGGCTGAAAACTACAACCCGGACGGTTATATCCGCCGTCTGCCCGCCGATCCGTGGGGGAATGACTACATCCTGATTAGCCCGGGTGAGCATGGCGCGATCGATATCATGTCCACAGGTCCTGATGCTGAAACCGGCACCGAGGATGATATCCACAACTGGGATAACGATAAAAAGTCACGCTAAAAATGGCCCATCAGAAAGGATTCACACTGCTGGAGGTGATGCTGGTTATGGTCATCATCGCCCTGGCGGCAGCGGGCGTTGTCGCTATGCAAAGTGACAGGCTGAGCGCTACCGGAAAGCTACTGCGGCAGATCGATGTCCTCAGACAGACAGCAAAATACATGTCAGACGTGGCGCTACTGGAAAAACATACCGTCGGCCTTCAGCTCACTACTGACGGCTGGCTTTTCTATGCACCGAAAAAGGATCGCACCGGTGAATGGCAGTGGCAGGAAATAGCAAACAATGACAATTTGCCGTTACGCGGCGATTGGGACGCACCGACCAGGCCTGACGTGACACCCTCGTCGGAGGAGGCCAAACCGCAAATCGTCATCCTGCCCGATGGACAAGTCACTCCCTTTTCAGTGGTTTTCAACGCTGAAGATGGCGAAAAAATCGCCATCCTGCAATCACACGGCGCGCTGCCGCTTGAGGTCATTAGCTTTAAGGAACCGCAATGAAACAACAAAGCGGAATGCTGCTGCTTGAAGTCTTGCTGGCAATGGCTATTTTTGCGACCGCCATTATTGCACTCCTCACCAGTATGCAATGGCAGCTTTCAGCGCTGGAAACGTTAAAACAGGAAACGCTAGCGCTTTGGGTTGCAGACAACGTACTCGTGACCTCGACTTACGGACAACTCGCCGCCAAAGAGGGAGCCTCTTCTCAATTAAATGAGACCTTCTCCTGGCAACTGGTTGAAGGGAAAAAAAGTTCGTCTCCTTTGCTTCAGAAAGAGGCCAGGGTGATAACGTCTGATGGCCGAACCCTCAGCCTGTATGCCTGGTCTTCAGATAGTAAGAAAACGGAGGCGAAGCATGAGTAAAGTCCCCAACGGCTTTACGCTTCTGGAAGTGATGCTGGCGATCGTCATTTTCTCAACGCTCAGCTTTCTGGCCTCTCAGGTGTTCTCCCAGGCAACCGAACAGTACCAGCGAGCCAAGAAGACTGGCGATGATTTTGAGGCCATCCAGCACACCGTGCTCATGCTTGAAAATGATTTAATGCAGTATGTCCCGCGGAAAAACCGGCAAACACCGCTCCCCTTCTTGAGTGAAAAAGAGAGCGTAATTTTCACAACACAAACCCGGGATCCCGCAATGCCTTTTGGGGCAACGTTCGTTTTGACGACCGTCCACTGGTATGTCGAAAACGACACATTATTCCGTGCAGTACGCTACTCATCCGACAGTGAAAAGGACGTGGCACCACAGCCCCTGCTGGATCATGTCTCCCATTTTTCTGCAACAATGACGCCAGCGGATGAAAAGAGCGTGTCAACGACAGCCACGATAACGCTGGAGCGTGACGGTAAAGCGGAAATAACCCGACACGTTGTCCTGCCCGGCTGGTTTCCGGAAAAAAAAGCCGCCAGCCAACCTGCAGGTGCGACGCAATGAACGCGCAAAAAGGTTCTGCATTGCTGATCGTTTTAATGATTCTGGCGCTGATGGCTGCGCTGGCAGCAGAGATGACGATAAGTTTTCAGGTTCAGCTCCAGCGCACCCGGCGCATCAATGATAGCCTGCAGGGGAAATACGCTCTGCTCTACGCTGAAGCACAATCTATGGCACGTTTTCAGGAGAAGCCTCGAGACGTACTCACCCACTCGGAGAGTCCTGGCGACGACACCGACGTCAGCTGGCAGATAAACGATCTGCACCATTGCTACAACCTGAACGCACTGAAGAATACGCCGGAAGAACCACTGGCGACGCCACCGTATGAAATCAGCGTGTTTTACGCCCTACTGGAGAAGCTCGCCGTTGAAAAATACCGGGCAGAAGAGATCGCACAATCCATCGCAGACTACATCGATGATAACGACTCAACGCGCGTTAAAGGTGCAGAAGACGAATACTATCAACATAGTCAGCCAGGCTACCTGACCGCCGGTCAGGTGCTCTTTTTACCCACAGAAGTGCGCAAAATTAAAGGGATGACTGACGCGCTTTATCAAAAACTCGCCCCTTTTATCTGCACCCGATTCAGCAGTGACCTCGCCATTAATATCAATACCCTTACTGAGCAGCAAGCGCCGCTTCTGGCAGCCCTCTTCCTCAACAATATCAGCTTGTCAGATGCAAAAATGCTCCTGAAAAAACGTCCTGTAAATGGCTGGGAAAAGGTAGAGGATTTTCTTTACCAGGCCCAACAGGATTTCAGCGCAGCAAAACCGCTGGTGGATTCGCTTAAAAAACAGATTACAACCAGCAGCAGTTATTTTTTGACCACATCCACGGTTCATGAGGGTGACCTTACCTTTGGTATGCGCACATTTTTCATTTATGACGAAAAAACTAAAACACTCAAACTCTATTTACGCCAGCTTACGGATGGCAGTAGCGAACAATAAAGCAGTTAACGTCCCTGCGACGAAACTGCTTATCCGCCTTTCTGGATCGACGCCGAATGCCCTTGAATGGGTGGAATATGATGGATGTGGCTACAGCCAGGTTCAGAGTCTGACAACAGAACAGTTGCCGGAGATTGCCGCACGTCCGGCATCAGGATGCACTCATCTCGTTATTCCGGCCCAAAAGGCAACGAGCAGAATAATCGTCATCCCAGACGAAAATTACGAACTGACCGATCAAAAACTTCAGTGGCTTGCGGATGAAACACTGGACGAAGGCATGCCCTCGCTGCACTGGACGCTACTCTCTCGGGAGGGAACGCGAGTTTCCGTCATTGGCGTTGACGCCGGCTGGCTTATGTCCCAGCTTCGTCTCTTTGCCGGGGCTGGTTTTAACGTCACGCATGCGACGATTGACGCCCTTCGCTTGCCAGCCTGTGAAAGCGGCTGGACGGTATTATCAGACAGCGGTGGATGGTTGCTCAGAACGCATGAGAACAGTGTTGCCCATTTGACAGAACCCTGGCTGGCACAGCTGCTAACGCATTATCCCCCGCAAGAGGTTGTCAGCTACGGTCCACTGCCAGCTGGCCTTTCCGCGAAGGAAACGCGTCCCGCATGTCATAGTTTGATACTCCATCCACAGGAACCACCCGCTAACCTTTTGCACGGGAAAATGCGCCCGCCTGCCCCGCGCTCTTTCTGGACCACCAATATCAAACGCATGGCGCTTTGCAGCATTTTCCTGTTAGCCGTGAGTGCGTGTCTGGCTCAGGCTGTCGTGTATTTGCAACTTCGGGAGTATGAAAAACAGCTGAGCCACACACTGACGCAGCAATGGCAACGTTATATTCCAGAAAACAGGCATACCCGTAATCTGCGTACCTATTTACCCAGGCAGCTACAGCAACGATCGCCTGCCCCCTATTTGCTCTTACAACAGCTTCAGGCTCATCTGTCCGCTTTCCCGGAACTGGCGCTGGAAGGGTTGAGTTATAACCCGGCACGTAATGATTTACGTCTTTTTATTTCTACCCGCGATGACCAACAGATCCAGGCGTTTTTAAATCAAAAAATGGCTGGCTACTCACTCAAAGTCGATAAACATGAACAGGGATTATGGACGATTCGAAATGATTAAACGCGCTCAGGAATGGTTTCACCAAAAAGATCCGCGTGAACAGCGGCTGCTACTCGCACTGCTTGTCTGCGGTGTCAGCATTCTTTTCTGGTTTGGGCTCTACCAGCCCCTGAAGCAGGCTACGGACACCATGCAATCCCGCTATGCTAAGGTGCAACGCGATCTGCAGTGGTTGCAGAAACAGGTTTCGGCTGCGGCTCTTCTTCCGGAAAAGAGACCATCAGGCTCCCTGGAGAATCAGGTTAAAAGCAGTTTGCACATGCTGGGCACTGCCGCAAAACTCCAGCGCACCGATAGCGGAGAACTGACTGTATCGGCCGACGCTCTCAGGATGGACGCTTTTATGAACTGGCTGGCGGTGCTACAGGGAGACTACGGTCTGCGGATTGCGGAACTTGAATTCCACACCAGTGAACAGGGTACGGACACTATAATCCTGACGCGCCTGACGCTCGGAGTGAAATAAAATGGATAGCTCACTGGTTACTCTGTTTCTCATCATTGGCCTGCTGTCAGGAACCGCAATGGGTATACTCACCTGGCGTTTGCCTGCCGAGATTTTACGACCGTCTTCGACAGGCGAGGCGGGTTCAACGTCAGAGTTTACGTTCTCTGGCTCCCGGTGCTGCCAGTGTCAAACCCCACTGTTCTGGTACGACACGGTTCCCCTGCTCGGCTGGATGCTTCTCAAAGGGAAATGTCGCCACTGCGGCCAGCCTGTTTCAACACGCTATCCCTTGCTGGAAGGGCTTTGTGCGATGATGGCCGTCATTTGCTATGCCCTCCATCCAGCATCAATGATAATGTCACTGGCGCTTTTTCTGTTCTTTTGGTTTGTACTCGCACTCAGCGTGATCGATCTGCAGCATTACCTTTTACCCGACAAGCTCACGCTACCGTTACTGTGGGTTGGCCTGTTGTTTAATGCCTTTTTTGGCCCTGTTTCCTCCCAGGACGCCATTGTGGGTGCCGCTGCCGGCTATTTAATTCTGTGGCTGCTCTACTGGCTGGTCCGCTTAATCTGTCACAAAGAAGGGATCGGTTACGGGGATTTCAAGATGCTTGCGGCAGTGGGCGCCTGGTGCGGCTGGCGAGAGGTACCCGTGATCCTTTACGTAGCGTCAATCGCAGGGATCTTTTACGGGCTTCTGCTGTGGGTAAAAAAAGGGCATTTCGGTGACCCGATACCTTTCGGTCCGGCACTGGCACTGAGCGGCTGGGGCTGTTTCTGCTGGGCAACGCTGTGAGGAGGCAGGAAGGAGGGTTTCCTTCCTGTATCAACTACTCTTTTTCTTCGCGGATTTGCGCCTGCAGATAGTTTTGAATACCCAGCTTATCGATCAAATCCAACTCGGTTTCCAGCCAGTCTATATGGCCTTCTTCATCGGCAAGGATCTCAATCATCATGTCACGGCTGACATAATCAAAAACGCTGTCGGCATAGGCAATGGCTTCACGGAGATCTTTGGCACCTTCAAGTTCCAGCCTGAGGTCGGAACGTAGCATCTCCTCGACATCTTCACCGATACCCAGCTTGCCGAGATCCTGCAGGTTTGGAATACCTTCAAGGAATAAAATGCGCTCGATATATTTATCGGCGTGTTTCATCTCATCTATAGATTCATGGTACTCAACGTCGTTCAGACGTTTAAGTCCCCAGTTTTTGAACATTCTCGCATGAAGAAAGTACTGGTTGATTGCGACAAGCTCATTTCCCAATAATTTATTGAGATAACTTATGATTTTAACATCACCTTTCATTATATAGTCCCTCCGCTTCCACTCATTGAAGCGTAGATCGGGCTACGGGGATGTCAAAAAAAAGATGGGCGCTTACGCGATCTCTTTGTATTCCGGGATCTGCATCAACTCGTCCTGCATGATTTCACGTGCAGCACGTACACATTTACCGCATTGATTTCCAACCGGAACAAATTTGCGAAGCTGCTGAAATGACTGTGGCTGAAACTGGCGAACGGCCTGACGTATTTTTTTGTCGCTTACACCATTACATAAACAAACGTACATAGAGACTCCCGTTCAAATTATGCGCAAAGTGTAAGTGAGAATGGTTATAATTACAATAGCACAAACGCCAGAATACGGGGCGGGTGCAGGCAAAAAATGCGAAAGTTTGTGACAACACCTGAGCAGCAAAAAACAAAAAAGGACGCCGAAGCGTCCTTTTTTAATTCGGGGATAATTAATTAGCCCAGAACTTTAGCAACAACGCCCGCGCCAACGGTACGGCCGCCTTCACGGATTGCGAAACGCAGACCGTCGTCCATCGCGATTGGGTGGATCAGAGTCACAACCATCTTGATGTTGTCGCCTGGCATTACCATCTCAACGCC
>NZ_JBMKHA010000031.1:0-39471 GCF_049238365.1 Enterobacter cloacae complex sp. IR53030 | reverse complement strand
CCAGATCCGCGAAATTTTAATCAGCGAGTCAGCTTGGGAAGAAATGACCTGCTTATTCGCACCTTCCCTAGCGAAAGCGTAGAAATAAACCTAACATTGAAATTAAAGAACATCAGATTTAGCATGTAAATGAAATTTGTCAGGGCAGGACGCCCCGCAACTTCTGAGCGTGCGATTTTCCTCAAAGGGATGGCAGAAAAATGGATAATAACGAACCCGGAACCCCAGTCGACTCGACCCTGGGCTATACATTCCAAAACGATTTTCTGGCGCTGACGCAGGCCTTTTCTTTACCTGAAATAGATTACACCGATATTTCCCAGCGGGAACAGTTGGCCGCGGCTATTAAACGCTGGCCATTATTAGCTGAATTCGCCCATCAACAATAAGGGAGCCCATTGATGGCCATACTCGGATTACAGGGTGTCCGTGGCGGTGTGGGTACCACATCCGTTACCGCGGCGCTGGCGTGGTCATTACAGCTTTTAGGTGAATCGGTGTTGGTGATTGACGCCTGTGCCGATAATTTGCTGCGTATGTCGTTCAACGTCGACTTCACTCGTGAAGCGGGTTGGGCACGCGCGTTGCTTGATGATAAAGACTGGCGGGATGCAGGGCTGCGCTATACCTCTCAGCTTGATTTACTGCCTTTTGGTCAGCTCACCACCACCGAACGTGAGAATGAAGCCGCTTATCAGCGGTTGTTTTCGCAGTTCACGCTTGCATTGCAAAGTCTGAAAGAAAAAGGCCACTACCAGTGGATCCTGGTGGATCTGCCGCACGGCGCCGGGACGTTAACCCGGCAGCTTATCGCGCAGTGCGATCATGTTCTCTCCATCGTCAACGTGGATGCAAATTGCCATATTCGTCTGCATCAACAGGGGCTGCCGCAGAATGCGCACCTCCTGATTAACGACTTACGCATCGGGAGCCAGATCCAGGACGATCTCTACCAGGTCTGGCTACAGAGTCAGCGTCGCCTGCTACCCATTGTGATTCACCGGGATGAAGGAATGGCAGAATCCCTGGCCTCCAAGCAGCCGCTCGGCGAGTACCGCAGCGATTCCCTGGCGGCAGAGGAGATCCTCACGCTGGCTAACTGGTGTCTGCTGAACTTCGCCAACGCGGCGGAGCCGGCAGGGAGTTCGGTATGAGTCGACTCGCCAGTTGGTTCCTTATCCCGCCGGTTAATGCGCGTCTGAGCGAACGCTACCGACATTTTCGTCGGCATGGTGCGTCGGCATTCAGTGCCGCGCTTGGCTGTTTCTGGATGATTATGGCCTGGATGTTCATTCCGCTTGAACATCCGCGCTGGCAGCGCATACGTGCGCACCATAATGAATTATATCCACACATTAACCCTGACCGGCCGCGGCCTTTGGATCCGGCGCGTTATCTCATTCAGGCCGTCTGGCTGGTCGTCACCTCGTCACAGCGAGAACGCCAGACGCCGCACTGGCGCAGTTTCTCCCGCGTTCAACAGCTGCGCGAGCGCTATCACCAGTGGCTGGATAAATTGCCTGACAGCGTGACCGACAAAACCAGCCATCTGGATAACCAAAAAGAGCTCGGGCACCTCCACCCGGGCCTGCGGCGTTTTATCCTCGGCGTGATTGTCGTGTTCTCACTGATTCTGGCGCTGGTCTGTATTACGCAACCCTTCAATCCCCTGGCGCAGTTCACCTTCCTGATCCTGCTGTGGGGCGTGGCGTTGCTGGTGCGTCGTATTCCGGGCCGCTTCTCGGCGCTGATGCTGATTGTGCTGTCGCTGACCGTTTCCTGCCGCTATATCTGGTGGCGTTATACCTCAACGCTGAACTGGGACGACCCGGTGAGTCTGGTCTGCGGTCTGATTCTGCTGTTTGCCGAAACCTATGCCTGGATTGTGCTGGTGTTGGGGTATTTCCAGGTCATCTGGCCGCTCAATCGCCAGCCCGTGCCGCTGCCGAAGGACACCACGACGTGGCCGACTGTCGATCTCTTCGTCCCAACCTACAATGAAGACCTGAGCGTGGTGAAAAACACCATTTATGCTGCGCTCGGCATCGACTGGCCGAAAGATAAACTCAAGGTCTGGATCCTGGATGACGGCAACCGCCCAGCGTTCCGCCAGTTCGCGGAAGAGGTCGGCGTCGAATACATCGCCCGTCCGACGCACGAACATGCTAAAGCCGGTAACATCAATAACGCGCTGAAGTATGCCACCGGGGAGTTTGTCTCGATCTTTGACTGCGACCACGTACCTACGCGATCGTTCCTGCAGATGACCATGGGCTGGTTCCTGAAAGAGAAAGAGCTGGCGATGATGCAGACGCCGCACCACTTCTTCTCGCCGGACCCGTTTGAACGCAACCTTGGCCGTTTCCGTAAGACCCCGAACGAAGGCACGCTGTTCTATGGTCTGGTGCAGGATGGTAACGACATGTGGGACGCCACGTTCTTCTGCGGCTCCTGTGCGGTTATCCGCCGTAAACCGCTGGATGAAATTGGCGGTATTGCCGTTGAAACGGTGACTGAAGATGCGCACACCTCGTTGCGTCTGCACCGTCGGGGTTATACCTCGGCCTATATGCGTATTCCTCAGGCCGCCGGTCTGGCGACGGAATCGCTCTCGGCGCACATTGGTCAGCGTATTCGCTGGGCGCGCGGCATGGTGCAGATTTTCCGTCTCGATAATCCACTGATAGGGAAAGGGCTCAAGCTGGCGCAGCGTCTCTGCTACGTCAACGCGATGTTCCACTTCTTATCCGGCATCCCGCGGCTGATCTTCCTGACCGCGCCGCTGGCGTTTCTGCTCCTTCACGCCTATATCATCTACGCCCCGGCGCTGATGATTGCGCTGTTTGTTCTGCCGCACATGATCCACGCGAGCCTGACGAACTCGAAGATTCAGGGTAAATATCGCCATTCCTTCTGGAGTGAAATCTACGAAACGGTGCTGGCCTGGTACATTGCGCCGCCAACGATGGTGGCGCTGATCAACCCGCATAAAGGGAAATTCAACGTCACCGCGAAGGGGGGGCTGGTGGAAGAGGAGTACGTCGACTGGGTGATCTCCCGTCCGTATATCTTCCTGGTGTTGCTGAACATCGTTGGCGTCATCGCCGGTATCTGGCGTTACTTCTACGGCCCTGAAAATGAAATCCTGACCGTCTTTGTGAGTATGGCCTGGGTCTTCTACAACCTGATTATTCTTGGCGGCGCGGTGGCGGTGTCGGTGGAGAGTAAACAGGTTCGTCGCGCGCATCGCGTTGAAATCTGCATGCCCGCGGCGATTGCCCGTGAAGATGGTCACCTCTTCTCCTGTACCGTGCACGACTTCTCTGACGGTGGTCTGGGGATCAAAATCAACGGCCAGGCGAAAGTGCTGTAAGGGCAAAAAGTTAACCTGCTGCTTAAGCGCGGCCAGCAGGAGTATGTCTTCCCGACGCAGGTAGCGCGTGTGGCGGGCAATGAAGTCGGTCTGCAACTGATGCCGTTGACCAAAAAGCAACACATTGATTTTGTGCAGTGTACGTTTGCCCGTGCGGATACATGGGCTCTCTGGCAGGACAGCTTCCCGGAAGATAAACCTCTGGAAAGCCTGCTGGATATTCTGAAGCTGGGGTTCCGTGGCTATCGTCACCTTGCAGAATTTGCCCCGTCGTCGGTGAAATTAATTTTCCGGTCACTTACTTCGCTGGTTTCCTGGGTCGTGTCGTTCATTCCTCGTCGTCCTGAGCGGGATGAGGCGAAGCAGGCGGACCCGGTTATGGCTCAACAATGATGATAACGCGATGAAAACAAAACTTTCCTGGTTATGTGCAGTGGCAATGGGGATGAGTGCGCTCCCCGCAACAATGGCTAACGCAGAGCCTGATAACGCAGCGGCAACGCCTGCGCCAACAGTGCCTGTGGTCGCGCAGGCAACCGATCCGGTTATTACTGCCGCGCCCGGTCAAACAGAAAATGTCATTCCGAACCAGCCAACGGAGGGGAACACTCTACCCGCCGAGAACCCGGTTATCGGACAGGTGATGCCGGGTGTTCGGGGGGCGAATGCGCCCGTTGTCGCGGAAAATGCCCCGTCACGCGACGTCAAGCTGACCTTCGCGCAAATCGCGCCGCCGCCGGGCAGCATGGTGTTGCGCGGCATCAACCCTAATGGCGGCATTGAATTTGGCATGCGCAGCGATGAAGTCGTCTCGAATGCCGTGCTGAACCTTGAATATACCCCCTCGCCGTCCCTGCTGCCGACCCAGTCTCAGTTGAAGGTTTACCTGAACGATGAGCTGATGGACGTACTGCCGGTTACCAAAGAACAACTGGGTAAGAAAACGCAGGCGCAGGTGCCGATTAACCCGCTGTTCATTACCGACTTTAACCGCATTCGTCTGGAGTTTGTGGGTCACTACCGTGATGTCTGTGAAAACCCGGCCAGCAACACGCTGTGGATGGACATCGGGCGTAACTCCTCGCTGCAGATGACCTATCAGTCCCTGGCGCTTAAGAACGATCTCTCCGCCTTCCCGGTGCCGTTCTTCGATCCTCGTGATAACCGTCCGCTCACGCTGCCGATGGTGTTTGCGTCGTCCCCGGACGTAACCGAGCAGCTGGCGGCCACCATTGTGGCTTCCTGGTTTGGTTCGCGTTCCGGCTGGCGCGGTCAGAATTTCCCGGTGATGTATGACAAAATGCCGGACAGAAACGCGATTGTATTTGCCACCAACGCGAAACGTCCTGCCTTCCTGCGCGATCATCCTGAAGTCAAAGCGCCAACCATTGAGATGGTCAGCCACCCGGATAACCCGTACGTGAAGCTGCTGGTGGTCTTTGGTCGTGACGATAAAGATCTGGTCCAGGCGGCAAAAGCGATTGCCCAGGGCAACGTTCTTTTCCGCGGCAACAGCGTCGTGGTGGACGAGGTCAAGCCGCTGCTGGCGCGTAAACCTTATGATGCGCCAAACTGGGTGCGTACCGACCGTGTCGTGACGTTTGGTGAGCTGAAAACCTATGAAGAGCAGCTGCAGGCGTCCGGGCTTGAACCCTCGCCAATTAGCCTGTCACTGAACCTGCCGCCGGATCTGTACCTGCTGCGTACCAACGGCATCGATATCAATCTTAACTACCGTTATACCGCGCCGGCGACGAAAGACAGCTCGCGCATGGATATCAGCCTGAACAACCAGTTCCTGCAATCGTTCAGCCTGCAAAGTACCCAGGACACTAACCGACTGATGCTTCGCCTGCCGGTGCTGCAGGGGCTGCTGGACGGTAAAACGGATGTCTCCATTCCGGCACTGAAGCTTGGGGCAATCAACCAGCTGCGTTTTGACTTCCAGTATATGAACCCGATGCCTGGCGGTTCGGTGGATAACTGCATCACCTTCCAGCAGGTTCAGAACCACGTTGTCATCGGCGATGAGTCGACCATCGACTTCTCGAAGTACTATCACTTCCTGGCGATGCCGGATCTGCGCGCCTTTGCTAATGCAGGCTTCCCGTTCAGCCGCATGGCCGATCTCTCTGAGTCCATCGTTGTGATGCCAAAAGCGCCAAACGAAGGTCAGGTGACAACCCTGCTTGATACCATAGCAACCATTGGGGCCCAGACGGGATTGCCGGCAATTAACGTCACGTTGACGGACGATGGCAGCCAGATCCAGAACAAAGACGCTGACATCATGGTCATCGGTACGATTCCGGATAAGCTGAAGGATGATAAGCGTATCGATCTGCTGGTGAAAGCCACGGAGTCCTGGGTTAACACCCCGCTGCGCCAGACCGATTTCCCGAGCATCATGCCGGATGCGAACGATCGCCAGGCCAGCGCGCAGACGGCCGTCACCTCTCAGGGGGCGATGGCTGCGGTAGTGGGCTTCCAGTCACCTTATAACGATCAGCGTAGCGTGGTGGCGCTTCTGGCGGACAGCCCGCGTGGCTATGAACTGCTGAATACGGCGATGAACGACAGTGGTAAACGTGCCGCGATGTTTGGCTCTGTGTCGGTGATCCGTGAGTCTGGCGTCAACAGCCTGCGCGTGGGTGATGTGTACTACGTCGGCCATCTGCCGTGGTTCGAACGCCTGTGGTATGCGCTGTCTAACCATCCGGTTCTGCTCGCCATCCTGGCCGCGGTCAGCGTGGTCTTGCTGGCATGGGTGCTGTGGCGTCTGCTGCGTATCATCAGCCGTCGTCGCCTCAACCCGGATGAGTAAGATGTGATGAAAGCCTTTCGCTGGTGTGCAGTAGCAGCGTTGATGCTGGCGGCGCTTCCTCTTCGCGCCGCCTGTACCTGGCCTGCCTGGGAGCAGTTCAAAAAGGATTACATCAGCGAGGGCGGGCGCGTCATTGATCCCAGTGACACGCGCAAAATTACGACGTCGGAAGGGCAAAGCTATGCGTTGTTCTTTGCTCTGGCCGCCAACGACCGCCGCGCGTTTGAGCAAATACTGACATGGACGCGCGATAACCTTGCCGGCGGCAATCTCAACGACCATCTGCCTGCCTGGCTCTGGGGGCAGAAAGACAAAGAAAACTGGGCGGTGATTGACACCAACTCCGCCTCAGATGCCGATGTCTGGATCGCCTGGTCACTGCTTGAAGCGGGCCGGTTATGGAAACATCCGGACTACACCCGCACGGGTAAGGCGCTGTTGAAACGCATTGCCGGTGAGGAAGTGGTGAAAGTACCAGGGCTCGGCGCCATGCTGCTTCCGGGTAAAGTCGGTTTTGCTGATGAAAACGCCTGGCGCTTTAACCCCAGCTATCTTCCTCCGCAGTTAGCAAGCTATTTCACCCGCTTTGGTGCCCCGTGGACCACGCTTCGTGAAACGAATCTGCGACTGCTGCTGGAAAGCGCGCCAAAGGGGTTCTCGCCGGACTGGGTGCAGTATCAGAAAAACAGAGGCTGGCAGTTAAAGCAGGATAAAGCGCTGGTAGGGGGCTATGACGCCATTCGTGTCTATCTTTGGGTGGGCATGATGAGTGATAAAGACCCTCAGAAAGCCCGGTTGCTGACGCGCTTCCAGCCGATGGCGGCAAAAACAATGAAACAGGGCGTGCCGCCGGAAAAAGTGGACGTGGCGACGGGTAAACGCACCGGCAATGGTCCGGTCGGGTTCTCTGCCGCCATGCTGCCGTTTTTACAACAGCGCGATGCTCAGGCGGTTCAGCGCCAGCGCGTTGCAGACCATTTTCCCGATAACAACGCCTATTACAGCTATGTACTGACTCTCTTTGGTCAGGGATGGGATCAGCATCGTTTTCGCTTCACCGCTAAAGGTGACTTAATACCGGATTGGGGCCAGGAATGCGCAAGTTCACAGTAAATTTACTCACTTTATCGCTTGGGCTGGCACTGATGCCGCTGGCGCAGGCCGTTAACTCTCCGCAGCAGAAACAGCTGCTGGAGCAGGTTCGGCTGGGCGAATCGACACAGCGTGAGGATTTGGTTCGCCAGTCGCTCTATCGTCTTGAGCTGATTGATCCGAACAACCCTGATGTGATTGCCGCCCGTTTTCGTTACCTGCTGCGCCAGGGCGATAACGCTGGCGCGCAAAAAGAGCTGGATCGCCTGAAAGGGATCGCCCCGGGCTCCAGCGCGTATCAGTCCTCACGCAATACGATGCTGCTTTCCACCCCCGATGGCCGACAGCAGTTACAGCAGGCGCGTTTGCTTGCGACGACAGGGCACACTCAGGAGGCGATTGCCGCCTATGACAAGCTCTTTGACGGCAACCCGCCGGGTGGCGACGTGGCGACGGAATACTGGAATGTGGTGGCAAAAGATCCTGCCCGCCGCAATGCGGCCATTAACCAGCTGAAAAAAATTAACAGCAGTAGCCCTGGTAATACGCAGCTGCAGACGACGCTTTCCCAGCTCCTGTTCCAGAGCGGACGCCGCGATGAGGGCTTTGCGGTCCTGCAGGAGATGGCTAAATCGACCGGCGGCCGCAGCCAGGCGTCTGACATGTGGTATGAGCAGATCAAAGACCAGCCTGCCAGCAGCGCCAGCGTCAGCGCGTTGCAAAAATACCTGAGCGTCTTCAGCGACGGCGATAGCGTCGCGGCGGCGCGTGCCCAGCTTGAAGCGCAGCAAAAACAGCTCGCTGACCCGGCCTTCCGTGCGAAAGCGGAAGGTCTGGCGGCAGTGGATGCCGGACAGGGGAGTAAGGCGGTTGCGGAGCTGCAAAAAGCCGTCAGCGCCAACCATGCTGACAGTGAAGCGGTGGGTGCCCTGGGACAGGCTTATTCCCAGAAAGGCGATCGTGCCCGCGCGGTGGCGCAGTTCGAAAAGGCCATAGCCCTCGACCCGCAGAGCGATAACCGGGGTAAATGGGACAGTTTGCTGAAGGTCAACCGCTACTGGCTGCTGATCCAGCAGGGCGATGCGGCGCTCAAGGCGAATAACCCGTCACAGGCGGAACGTTACTATCAGCAGGCACGTAACATCGACAATACCGACAGTTACGCGGTGCTGGGCCTGGGTGATGCCGCGGCGGCACGAAAAGATAACGATGCGGCGGAGCGTTATTATCGTCAGGCGTTGCGTATGGACAGCGGTAACAGCAATGCGGTTCGCGGTCTGGCCAATATTTACCGCGCACAGTCACCGGAGAAAGCCTCGCAGTTTATCCAGTCGCTTTCTGCCAGCCAGCGCCGGAGCATTGATGATATTGAACGTAGCCTGACTAACGAGCAACTGTCTGCCCAGGCCGAACAGCTGGAGAATCAGGGGAAATACGCCCAGGCAGCAGAAATACAGCGCCGCCGTCTGGCGCTCTCGCCAGGCGACGTCTGGATAACGTATCGTCTCTCGCGCGATCTCTACAGCGCGGGCCAGCGCAGCCAGGCGGACACCCTGATGCGCCAGCTTGCCAGCCAGAAACCGTCTGACCCGGATCAGGTGTATGCCAACGGGCTCTATCTCTCCGGGAACAATCAGGACCGGGCCGCGCTGGCGCATCTGGATACGCTGCCGCGTAGCCAGTGGAATGGCAACATTCAGGAACTGGCCGACCGTCTGCAAAGTAACCAGGTGCTGGAAACCGCCAACCGCCTGCGCGACAGCGGTAAAGAGCAGGAGGCGGAAAACCTTCTGCGTCAGCAGCCGACCTCTACCCGTATCGACTTAACGCTGGCCGACTGGGCGCAGCAGCGTGGCGATCTGGAATCGGCGAAAACGACGTACAACGCCGTCCTACAGCGTGAGCCGCAGAACGAGGACGCGATCCTCGGTCTGACCGAGATTTATAGCGCGCAAGGTAACAAGGACGCTGCGCGTGCCGAGCTGGCGAAACTGCCTGCCGCGCAAAATGGCGAACCGTTATCCCTTAATATGCAGCGCCGGATCGCGATGGCGCAGGCGGGGCTGGGCGATTCCGCCGCCGCAGAGCAGACCTTCAACAACATCATTCCGCAGGCCAAATCGCAGCCTGCCTCAATGGAAAAAGCGCTGGTGTTACGTGATGCCGCGCGCTTCCAGGCGCAGAACGGTCAGCCTCAGCAAGCGCTGGAGACGTATAAAGACGCGATGGTGTCATCAGGCATCACGACGACCCGTCCGGTGGACAACGACAGTTTCACCCGTCTGACGCGTAACGATGAAAAAGATGACTGGCTGAAGCGCGGCGTACGGAGTGACGCCGGTGATTTGTACCGTCAGCAGGATGTTAACGTCACGCTGCAGCACGATTACTGGGGCTCCAGCGGCACGGGGGGCTATTCCGATCTGAAAGCCCATACCACCATGCTCCAGGTCGATGCCCCGCTCTCTGATGGCCGCATGTTCTTCAGAAGCGATTTGGTCAATATGGACGCCGGTTCATTTGATAACAATAACGGTACGTACGACCCTAAATGGGGGACCTGCTACGAAACACCGTGTAGCGGCAGCATCCATCAGAGTGACAGTGGCGCCAGCGTCGCCGTCGGCTGGCAGAATAAAACCTGGTCGATGGATATTGGTACCACCCCAATGGGCTTTGACGTCGTCGACGTGGTGGGCGGCCTGAGCTACAGCAGCGATCTGGGTCCCATCGGTTATACCGTCAACGCCCATCGTCGGCCAATCTCCAGTTCACTGCTGGCCTTCGCCGGGCAGAAAGATACCAATACCGGCACCACCTGGGGTGGCGTACGGGCGACCGGGGGTGGCGTAAGCATCAGCTATGACAAAGGTGAGGCGAACGGCGTCTGGTCAAGCCTGAACGCAGAAACGCTGACGGGTAAAAATGTGGAAGATAACTGGCGCGTCCGCTGGATGACGGGTTACTACTACAAGCTCATTAATAAAAACAACGAGCGCCTGACGGTCGGCGTCTCCAATATGCTCTGGCATTACGACAAAGACCTGAGCGGATATACCCTGGGTCAGGGCGGCTATTACAGCCCGCAGGAGTATGTCTCCTTCGCACTGCCGGTGACCTGGCGTAAACGCACGGAAAACTGGTCCTGGGAGCTGGGCGGCTCTGTCTCCTGGTCACACTCCAAAACCAAAGATGAACTGCGCTACCCGATTCAGAGTCTGATCCCGACCGATGAACCCGGCCGCTATACTGACCGGGGGGCGATGGAAACCGGCAGCAGCAGCTCCGGCACGGGTTACACCGCACGGGCGATTATCGAACGCCGGGTCACGTCCAACTGGTTTGTGGGCATGGGCGTGGATATTCAGGAAGCGAAAGACTATACCCCAAGCCATGCGCTGATTTATGTGCGTTACTCTGCCGCAGGCTGGCAGGGCGATATGGACTTACCGCCGCAGCCGCTCATTCCTTACGCGGACTGGTAATCGGATTTTCCTTAATCCATTTGTAAGTCTCTCTTAATAGCACAGCAATCGGGTATACTCAGGCGCGCCAGGTTTACACCCTGGCGCGCCCTGCGCTTCGAGTTTTGTGGAGAGTCATTTTGCGTGTCAGCCGTTCCTTAACGATCAAACAGATGGCGATGGTGTCTGCCGTCACGATGCTGTTTGTCCTGCTTTTCTGCGTCATTTTGCTGTTTCATTCTGTGCAGCAGAATCGCTATAACACGGCTTCGCAGTTAGAAAGTATCGCCCGCTCGGTGCGCGGCCCACTCTCCGCCTCGATCCTGAAAGGGGATATTCCCGAAGCGGAAACCATTTTAAAACGCATTCAGCCTGCTGGCATCGTGAGCCGCGCGGATGTCGTCTTGCCCAACCAGTTCCAGGCGCTGCGGATGAGCTTTATCCCGGAACGCCCCGTCCCGATGATGGTCATGCGCCTGTTTGAACTGCCGGTGCAAATTTCTCTGCCTCTCTATTCGCTGGAACGTCCTGCCAATCCGCAGCCGCTGGCCTACCTGGTCCTGCAGGCAGACTCGTATCGCATGTATAAGTTCGTCATGAGTTGGGTGGTGACGTTAGTGACCACTTGCTTACTTATGACCCTGATTCTCAGCGTGGCGTTAACCTGGTGTATTAACCGGTTGATTGTGCATCCGTTGCGCCGTATCGCCCGCGAGCTGAATGCGCTTGCGCCGCAGGATCAGCTGGGGCACCAGCTTGAACTGCCTCGCCTTCATCATGACGATGAGATCGGGATGCTGGTACGCAGCTATAACCTCAACCAGCAGCGCATTCAGCGTCAGCAGGATGAGTTAAATAACAGCGCCACGCGATTCCCGGTGTCAGAACTTCCTAATAAGGCGTTTCTGATGGCGATGCTGGAGCAGACGGTTGCGCGCCAGCAAACCACGGCGCTGATGGTGATCGCCTGTGAAACCCTGCAGGATACGGCGGGCGTGCTCAAGGAGAGCCAGCGTGAAATGCTGCTGCTGACGCTGGTGGAAAAGGTGAAATCTGTCCTGGCCCCGCGCATGGTGCTGACGCAGGTCAGCGGTTACGACCTGGTGGTGATAGCCAACGGTGTGAAAGAGCCGTGGCATGCCATCACATTAGGTCAGCAAGTGCTCACTGTCATTAACGAGCGGCTGCCTGTTCAGGGGATCCAGCTGCGTCCAAGCGCCAGTATCGGTATCGCCATGTACTACGGTGATTTAACGGCGGAGCAGCTGTATCGCCGCGCGTTCTCGGCGGCGTTTACCGCCCGGCGCAAAGGCAAAAATCAGATCCAGTTCTTCGACCCGGAACAGATGGAAAAGGCGCAGCAGCGCCTGACGGAAGAGAGCGATATCCTGACCGCGCTGGATAACCGTCAGTTTGCTCTCTGGCTACAGCCGCAGGTGAATTTACAGACGGGTGAAGTAAAAAGCGCCGAGGCGCTGCTTCGTGTACAGCAGCCGGACGGCTCATGGGAGCTGCCGGAGGGGCTGATTGAACGCATTGAATCCTGTGGCCTGATGGTCACCGTCGGTTATTGGGTGCTGGAGGAGTCCTGCCGCCAGCTTGCCGCCTGGCAGGAGCGCGGCGTGACGCTGCCGCTGTCGGTTAATTTGTCTGCGTTGCAGCTCATGCATCCGACGATGGTTTCCGAAATGCTGGAGCTGATCAATCGCTACCGGATCAAGCCTGATACGCTGACGCTGGAAGTGACGGAGAGCCGACGCATTGACGATCCTAACGAAGCCGTTGCCATTCTGAAGCCGCTGCGCAATGCCGGCATTCGCATCGCGCTGGACGATTTTGGTATGGGCTACGCCGGGCTGCGTCAGCTTCAGCATATGAAAACCCTGCCGGTGGATGTGCTGAAAATCGACAAAGCGTTTGTCGAAGGGTTGCCAGAGGACAGCAGCATGGTGCAGGCCATTATTCAGATGGCGCGCAGTCTCAATCTGCATCTGATTGCCGAGGGGATTGAAACCGACGCGCAGCGCATCTGGCTGGCAGAGGCGGGCGTAGAGAGCGGTCAGGGCTTCCTTTTTGCCGCTGCTGTTCCTGCGGATGTCTTTGAACAACGCTACCTTCCCGGTGCTGACAATCACGCAAAAGTGTAATTTTGTTGCTGGCTTGTGCGAGCCAGCTCAAAGTTCTTAACATTTGTGTTTCAAATTTGAACTGAGTTTATTTCTGTCCTGTTATACGGGTGTTATTTTAGAGCCGCAGGTTAACCATAACCTTACAAAACCTGTGGTTTTTCTTCCCAAGGACACCTTATGAAAACCTCACTCTTCAAAAGTCTCTATTTCCAGGTCCTGACAGCCATCGCCATCGGTATTTTGCTGGGGCATTACTACCCTGAGCTGGGCGCGCAAATGAAACCGCTTGGCGACGCGTTCGTGAAGCTCATCAAAATGGTCATCGCCCCGGTAATCTTCTGTACGGTTGTCACGGGCATCGCTGGCATGGAAAGCATGAAAGCGGTAGGCCGTACCGGTGCTGTGGCGCTGCTCTATTTCGAAGTGGTCAGTACCCTTGCGCTGATTATTGGTCTGATTATCGTTAACGTGGTCCAGCCTGGTGCGGGCATGAACGTTGACCCCTCAACGCTCGATGCCAAAGCGGTCGCGGTCTATGCCGAGCAGGCGAAGGATCAGGGCGTGGTGGCCTTCCTGCTGGACGTGATACCCGGCAGCGTCATTGGCGCGTTTGCCAGCGGAAACATTCTGCAGGTACTGCTGTTTGCCGTCATGTTTGGCTTTGCCCTGCACCGTCTGGGCAGCAAAGGCCAGCTTATCTTTAACGTGATTGAGAGCTTCTCACAGGTCATCTTTGGCATCATCAATATGATCATGCGCCTGGCGCCAATCGGTGCCTTCGGTGCGATGGCCTTCACCATCGGTAAGTATGGCGTCGGTACGCTGGTGCAGCTGGGCCAGCTGATTATCTGCTTCTATATCACCTGTATTCTTTTCGTGGTGGTGGTGCTGGGCTCCATTGCCCGTGCGACAGGTTTCAACATCTTCAAATTTATCCGTTACATTCGTGAAGAGCTGCTGATTGTGCTGGGGACCTCTTCTTCAGAATCGGCGTTGCCGCGTATGCTCGACAAGATGGAAAAACTCGGGTGCCGTAAGTCGGTGGTCGGGCTGGTGATCCCGACGGGCTACTCCTTCAACCTTGATGGTACGTCGATATACCTGACGATGGCGGCGGTGTTCATCGCTCAGGCGACCAACAGCCATATGGATATTTTCCATCAGATCACCCTGCTGGTGGTGCTCCTGCTCTCCTCGAAAGGCGCGGCAGGCGTAACGGGCAGTGGCTTTATCGTGCTGGCGGCTACCATTTCTGCGGTGGGGCATCTGCCGGTGGCGGGCCTGGCGCTGATTCTCGGTATTGACCGATTTATGTCCGAGGCGCGCGCATTAACCAACCTGGTAGGTAACGGTGTGGCGACGGTCGTTGTCGCGAAATGGGTGAAAGAGCTGGATCACAAAAAACTCGACGATACGCTGAATAATCGCGTGTCTGATAGCAAAACTCCTGGTTTAACCTCCTAATCTTGTTACAAATGCCCGCATTCCCTTGTCGGGATGCGGGCTCCTGCGCATAATAACCCTTCATACCTGTCATAATTCGACAAGATTTTTTTTGGGTATATTTCACTTCGGACCGTGACGTTTTGCCGAACGCGCGGTCTAATCGACGTGTTTTCATCGTCATCTTTTAGAGTGCAGCGCGTCGCGAGACACTCTTTTTAACCAGGAATGTTGATCAGGGGTTCACATGCAGGGCACAAAAATTCGACTCTTAACCGGCGGTTTGCTGATGATGGCAGCAGCCAGTTATGTGCAGGCAGATGCGCTCCAGCCAGACCCGGCCTGGCAACAAGGCACGTTAGCGAACGGTTTCCAGTGGCAGGTTTTATCCACCCCGCAACGTCCGAGCGATCGTGTTGAAATCCGTCTGTCCGTTAATACCGGCTCCCTTACGGAAAGTACTCAGCAAACCGGTTTTAGCCATTTTATTCCCCGTCTGGCGCTCACTCAGAGCGGCAGCCTGCAAGCGGTTCAGGTGCGTTCGCTGTGGCAACAGGCCATCGATCCAAAACGCCCGCTGCCTCCGGCTGTGGTCTCCTATGACTACACCATGTTTAACCTGAGCCTGCCAAATAACCGTAACGATCTGCTCAAAGAAGCGCTGACCTATCTCGCTGATGCCTCAGGCAACCTGGCGATTACGCCGGATACCGTTAACTATGCGCTGAGCAACAGCGACATGGTGGCGACCTGGCCTGCGGATACCAAAGAGGGCTGGTGGCGCTACCGTCTGAAAGGTTCAACGTTGCTGGGTCACGATCCGGCGGAGCCGCTGAAGCAGCCGGTCGATGCCGAACAGGTGAAATCGTTCTACCAGAAATGGTACACCCCGGACGCCATGACGCTTATTGTGGTTGGCAATGTCGATAGCCGCGCGGTGGTTGAACAGATCAACAAAGCGTTTGGCGATTTGAAAGGCAAGCGTGAAACGCCTGCCCCGGTTCCGACACTCTCTCCGCTGCGCGCCGAGCCTGTCAGCATTATGACGGACACCGTGCGTCAGGACCGACTCTCCGTGATGTGGGATAACGCCTGGCAGCCTATCCGCGAATCCGCCGCGCTGCTGCGCTACTGGCGTGCCGACCTGGCGCGTGAAGCGTTGTTCTGGCACGTCCAGCAGACGCTCAGTAAGAATAACGTGAAGAATATTGGTCTTGGCTTTGACTGTCGCGTGCTTTTCCAGCGTGCGCAATGTGCCATTAACGTTGAATCGCCGGGCGATAAGCTGAATGCGAATCTGGGTGTGGTCGCCAAAGAGCTGGCAAAAGTGCGTAAAGAGGGCCTCTCTGAAGAGGAGTTCAATGCGCTGGTGGCCCAGAAAAAACTGGAGCTGCAGAAGCTGTTTGCGACCTACGCGCGTGCCGATACCGATATTCTGATCAGCCAGCGCATCCGCTCCCTGCAGAATCAGGTTGTCGACATTGCGCCTGAACAGTACCAGAAGCTTCGTCAGGATTTCCTGAACGGTTTGACCGTGGATATGTTAAATCAGGATTTACGTCAGCAGCTGTCGCAGGATATGGCATTGATCCTTATGCAGCCGAAAGGCGAGCCGGAATATGACATGAAGGAACTTCAGAAGACCTGGGATTCTATTATGGTTACCGCGCCGCAGCCGGCGACCGCAGCGGATGATTTACACCCGGACGCGACGGATATTCCGCAAGGACAGTAATGCGTAGACATGCCCTCTCCCTGTGGGAGAGGGCCAGGGTGAGGGCATCAGCCCGCACTTTGGTTAAACAGGCATCGCCTCACGCGGAATAATCGCCCCGCGATACTGAATCACGGTGCTGGCCGTCAGGTGTCCGCGCTGTGCCGCGGCTTCCGGCGTTCCCCCGGTCAGACGTACCGCCAGGTAACCCGCGCTGAAGGAGTCCCCTGCCGCTGTCGTATCAATCACGTTCTCTTTGGCCAGCTTCACCGCCGGGACTTCAACCACCGCTTCACCCGCCATCGCGACCAGACATGATTCCGCCCCGCGCTTAATGACGACTTCGCTTACGCCCGCCGCCTGCGTGCGTGCAATCACGTCATCTACGGGCTTCTCACCCCACAGGGCGTCTTCATCGTCGAGCGTCAGGAACGCGATGTCCGTGCACTGCAGCATCTGC
This sequence comes from Enterobacter cloacae complex sp. IR53030, assembly GCF_049238365.1. Lineage (NCBI taxonomy): Bacteria > Pseudomonadati > Pseudomonadota > Gammaproteobacteria > Enterobacterales > Enterobacteriaceae > Enterobacter > Enterobacter cloacae complex sp. IR53030. Next base: position 22,972 of record NZ_JBMKHA010000031.1, on the reverse strand, counting down.
TGATAAACCTGCTGCGTCTCTTCACGGCTGGCCCACAGGCGTGGACGGTAATTGTTATCAAAAATCACCTTACCGCCGTTGGCGCGGCATTTATGCAGCAGTGACAGCAGCTTTTCGCGGCTGACTGGACTGAGGATCGCCAGGCTGATCCCACTCAGATAGAGATAGTCAAAGCTTGCCAGTGCTTCACAAATGGCCGGGTCTGCATCGCTCTCCAGCCAGAACTTCGCCGCGGCTTCGTTACGCCAGTAATAAAACGTGCGTTCGCCGGTGCTGTCGGTTTCGATGTAGTAAAGCCCGGGAAGGCGGTTTTCCATACGCTGGATCAGCGCGGTGCCCACATGTTCATTCTGCCAGGCTTCCAGCATCTGCTGGCTGAAGCTGTCCGTGCTGAGGGCGGTAACATAGTCCACGGAGAGTGCTTCTGGCGCAACCTGACGGGCGATATAGACGGAAGTGTTTAACGTGTCGCCACCAAATCCGCGGCTGACTTCCGCGCCTTTTTGGGACAGCTCAATCATGCATTCGCCAATCACGGCAATTTTTTTGGACATAGTCGTGAACCTGAACAGAAGAATTTATCAGCAGTGTGCGCTGAGTGAATTAGATGGTCAACTATATTAAAACGACGTTCCATTATTTAATTTGAGCCAGCACGTGTTCCGGCAAATTTCTGTCATCTTAATTTCATTTTCCCGGTGAATTGAACATAAAGTTCTCAATTGTCGCGCCGATAACCCAGTGACGAGTCCAGAAAGGCCATCCAACAACAGGACATCTGAAATGAAGTCAGAGCAGGTTATCCAGCGGCTGAGCACTACGCCTGAGGCAAGTATTGAGAACTTGCAGGAGCATCGCTACTGGCTGCAATGTGAACGTGCGTATACCTATCAGCCGATCTACCGAACGGACGGTCGACTGATGGCCATTGAAATTTTGACCGTTGTTACGCACCCGTCAAACCCTTTACAGCGTATCGCGCCAGATCGCTATTTTGCCGAAGTTGCCGTTCGCCAGCGCCTTGACGTGCTGGAAGAGCAGCTTCGTATGCTGGCGACCAAACAGGCCTTTTTCGATCGGCACAATATCCTCGCCTCGGTTAACGTGGATGGCCCGACACTGCTGGCGCTGCGTCAGAATGCAAAGTTGCAGGAACTGATCGCCACTCTGCCGTGGATGCGTTTTGAACTGGTGGAGCACGTCCGGCTGCCGCAGGACTCCTCGTTTGCCTCGATGTGTGAATTTGGCCCGCTGTGGCTGGATGACTTTGGTACGGGCATGGCGAACTTCTCTGCGCTGAGCGAAGTGCGTTATGACTACATCAAAGTGGCCCGCGATCTGTTTATTATGCTGCGTCAGACCCCGGAAGGGCGAAACCTGTTTACGCTGTTATTGCAGTTGATGAACCGCTATTGCAAAGGGGTGATTGTCGAAGGTGTGGAAACGCTGGAAGAGTGGCGCGATGTGCAACACTCACCCGCTGCTGCCGCACAGGGTTATTTCCTCTCTCGTCCGGTTCCTATGGATACCCTCGATACCGTCATAACTAACCTCTGATCCGCCCGTTTCCCCTTGTCTGGACTATAGTTTTACAGGACAGGCCATCAGGAAAGGGGACAAAAATGACAAAGACAACCAGGGTTATCTCCTGGACTACAGGGATTTTCTTGTTGTTGATCGTGGTTATCGTCGTCATTATTGCGACGTTTGACTGGAATCGCCTTAAGCCGACCATCAACCAGAAAGTCTCAGCTGAGCTGAACCGTCCCTTCGCCATCCGCGGCGATTTGGGCGTGGTATGGGAACGTCAGAAACAGGAGACCGGCTGGCGAAGTTGGATCCCCTGGCCGCACGTCCACGCCGACGACATTATTCTCGGCAACCCGCCGGATATTCCGGACGTCACCATGGTCCATCTGCCACGCGTTGAAGCCACGCTGGCGCCGTTAGCGCTCCTGACCAAAACCGTCTATCTGCCGTGGATTAAACTCCAGCAGCCCGATGCGCGTCTGATCCGCCTTTCTGAAAAGAACAACAACTGGACGTTTAACCTTGCCAGCGACGGCGAAAAAGATCCCAATGCCCGGCCCTCTTCATGGTCATTCCGTCTGGACAATATTCTTTTCGATCGCGGGCGGATCGCCATCGACGATAAGGTCAGCAAGGCGGATGTGGAGATCCTGGTCGATCCGTTGGGTAAACCGCTACCGTTTAGCGAAGTGACGGGCAACCAGGCGAAAGGCGATAACGCCAAAGCGGGAGATTATGTGTTCGGCCTGACGGCCAAAGGGCGCTACAACGGTCAGCCGCTGAGCGGGAAAGGAAAAATGGGCGGCATGCTGGCGCTCAGGAGCGAAGGTACGCCGTTCCCGGTGCAGGCGGATTTCCGTTCAGGGAATACGCGCGTGGCATTCGTGGGCACGGTCAACGACCCGATGAACATGGGGGGCGTGGATCTGCGGCTGAAATTTGCCGGTGATTCGCTGGGTGAACTGTATGAGCTGACCGGTGTGTTGCTGCCCGATACGCCGCCGTTCGAAACGGACGGGCATCTGGTTGCCAAAATCGACACCGAAAAATCGTCTGTCTTTGACTACCGGGATTTTAACGGCCGCATCGGTGACAGTGATATCCACGGCTCGCTAACCTACACCACCGGAAAACCGCGCCCGAAACTGGAAGGGGATGTGGAGTCCCGCCAGCTACGACTGGCCGATCTGGGCCCGTTGATTGGCGTGGATTCGGGCAAAGGCACGAAGTCGAAAGAGGTCAAAAAGGACGTTCAGCCTGCGGGGAAAGTGCTGCCTTACGATCGCTTCGAAACTGACAAATGGGACGTGATGGATGCCGATGTACGCTTCAAAGGGCGTAAAATTGAGCACGGCAGCACGTTACCGCTGAGCGATCTCTCGACGCATGTCATTCTTAAAAACGCCGATCTGCGCCTGCAGCCGCTGAAGTTTGGTATGGCGGGCGGAACGATTTCCTCGAACATTCACCTCGAGGGCGATAAAAAGCCGATGCAGGGACGCGCCGAAATTCAGGCCCGCAGGCTGAAGCTGAAAGAGTTGATGCCAAACGTGGAGTTGATGCAGAAAACCCTCGGTGAAATGAACGGTGACGCGGACATTCGCGGGGTAGGGAATTCCGTGGCGGCGCTGCTGGGCAGCGGCAATGGTAACCTGAAACTGCTGATGAACGACGGCCTGGTCAGCCGCAACCTGATGGAGATCCTGGGGCTGAACGTGGGCAACTTTATCATCGGGCAAATTTTCGGGGATGACGAGGTGCGGGTGAACTGCGCCGCGGCCAATCTGGATCTGGTAAACGGCGTGGCGCGTCCGCAGATTTTTGCCTTCGACACGGAAAACGCGGTGATTAACGTGACCGGTACCGCCAGCATGGCCTCAGAGCAGCTGGATTTGACGATCGACCCGGAAAGTAAAGGGATCCGTATTATTACCCTGCGCTCGCCGCTTTATGTCCGCGGCACCTTTAAAAATCCGCAGGCAGGCGTGAAGCCCGGGCCGCTGATCGCGCGTGGTGCGGTGGCCGCAGCCCTCGCGACGCTGGTCAACCCAGCCGCCGCGCTGCTGGCATTGATCTCGCCGTCAGAAGGTGAGGCGAATCAGTGTCGGACAATTTTGTCGCAGATGAAGAAGTAAGGTGCGGGATGTTTTTGCCGGGTGGCGCTGCGCTTACCCGGCCAACATTTTGAATCGTAGTCCGGGTAAGGCGTAGCCGCCACCCGGCATTAGCTTACAGTGCCTGATGCTTAGTCTCATGCGTCAGCAGCAGCGCAATCAGCGTCAGCGCCGCCATGGCCGCCAGGTAAACGCCCACGTAGAACAGACCATAATTTGCCTGCAGCCAGGTGGCGATGTATGGCGCAACGGACGCCCCCAGAATGGAAGAGACGTTGTAGGAGAACGACGCACCGGTATAACGCACTTCCGTCGGGAACAGCTCTGGCAGCAGCGCGCCCATTGGGCCGAAGGTGAGCCCCATCAGGCTAAGGCCAATCAGCAGGTAGGCCATCACCAGTGCCGGGCTACCCGAACCCAGCAGCGGCGGGAAGACGAACAGGGCAAACAGAATGATCAGCGTGGTGATCGTAATCATGCTCGTACGACGACCGAATTTATCCGCCAGCAGGCCGGCAATCGGCACCATCACACCAAACCCGATGACCGCCATCATCAACATCCACAGTACTTCGTTACGCGGCAGACCCAGCCCAACCGGCGCGGCGGCGGTACTGTAGGTCATGGAGTAAACCGTCATGATGTAGAACAGCGTATAGGTTGCCAGCATGATGAACGTGCCCAGCACGGTGACGCGGACGTGTTTGGTCAGCAGCGTGCCCAGCGGGACTTTCACCTGTTTTTTCGCCGCGGCCACTTTAGCGAACACCGGCGTCTCATGCAGGGACACGCGGACATACAGGCCAATCAGCACCAGCACGGCAGAGAAGACAAACGGAATACGCCAGCCCCAGTTCATGAACTGTTCATCCGTCAGCAGCCAGGAAAGCAGCAGGAAGGTCCCGTTGGCAAAGAAGAAGCCAATCGGCGCGCCAAGCTGCGGGAATGAACCGTACAGCGCGCGTTTACGCGGCGGGGCATTTTCGGTCGCCAGCAGCGCCGCGCCACCCCATTCACCGCCCAACCCCAGACCCTGACCAAAACGCGCCAGCGCCAGCAGGACCGGCGCCAGAATGCCAATGGTTTCGTAGGTCGGCAGCAGGCCGATCGCCACGGTGGAGATCCCCATCGTCAGCAGCGAGGCCACCAGGGTGACCTTACGACCAATACGGTCGCCAAAGTGTCCAAACAGCGCAGAGCCAATCGGACGTGCAACAAACGCGATAGCAAAGGTTGCCAGAGACTGCAGCGTCGCCGCCGTCGGGTCTCCCTGAGGGAAGAAAATATGCGGGAAGACGATGACCGCAGCGGTGGCGTAAATGTAAAAGTCGAAGAACTCAATGGCGGTGCCAATCAGCGATGCGACGACAACTTTATTGCGCGAGTTGACCGGGACGTTTTCCGCGCCAGAGTCGAGTGTTGTGGCTGTTGCTTGCATAATATTTTCTTATTTTTTATCGAACGAAAGGCCATATTACGCACAGCAAAAGCGACATTTCAATCTGTAACAAAGTCGCGTTCTGGTGATAAAAGCAACAAAAAGCGGATAATTTTCAGGCCAGCGAAAATGCTTCCATGAAATGCTTCACAGTTTTTAAATATTGGTGAATAAAACTGGTTTTTGGTTAAATAAAAGTTACGGGCTGGATTTATATGCTGAAATGATGAGTCGGGCTGAAATTTCAGCCCGAGAGAGGGGTTAGCGGTGTGTTTTTCCCGGCATGCGTGTGTCGCCTTTGTACTCGGCGGTGGCAATCCACGCGGCGCAGAACAGGGTCAGGCGGGCGAAGAAGTAGAAGAAGGCCATCAACCCCAGCACGGAGCCGAACGCCGCGCCCGACGGGGATTTCACCAGCGACGGCAGGGTGTAGGTCATCACGATTTTAATCACTTCAAAGCCTATCGCCGCAATCAGCGTTCCGCGGAGCAGGGCCTTCTTGCGCGGACGATGACGGGGCAAACGCCAGAAAATCCAGAAGAACAGCAGGTAGTTGGCGAAAATGGAAATCGCCAGCCCAATGCCGCGCCAGGCCGGTTTTAGCCATTCGATGTAATCCAGATAGAGTGCAGAGATAATCATCTGCTGTGCGGAGCCCGCCACGGAGGTAATCGAAAGCGTAACGATGAGCGCAATGAGCAGGCCAATCAGCGAAACAAAGTCGCGGAGATACTTAACCCATATTTTCTCCTGATCCTGCGGCTTACGCTCCCACACCTCACGCGACTGGGCGCGAATGGCCTCGCGGAGGTTGCCCATCCAGTTTACCCCGGAGTAAAGGGCGATAAGCAAACCAACGATCCCAACGGTCGTACGTTGCTGAACAGCGGTATTAATCGTGCTTTTTAGCGTAGTGGCGAGGGTCGGGTCACTGACGTTATTCAGGATTTTATTGAAAATATCCTGCAGCAGCGTCGGGTGCGACGCGAGCACAAAACCGGCCGCTGCAAACGACACCATCAGAATGGGGATCATCGACAGGAAGGAGAAATAGGTGATGGCAGCACCAAACTGGTTCCCCATGCGGTCATTAAAGCGCTCGGTCGCACGTATCAAATGCGCAACCATGGGAAACTGCTGAATTCTTTCTGCCAGGCTGGTGACGGTGCCCAGCGTCTTGCTGGCCGCCCCTGGGGTTTTAGCCTTTTCTGGCCCGGTTTCCATCTTCTTGATGGGATCATAATCTAAATGTTGGGTGGGTCGTTGCGGGTTATTTTCCGGCGTCACGCGTCTTTTCCTTTTCGTTAGGCTGGATGTTACTGAATTATAGCTTGCGACTAATCCACGTAAGCTTTTGTGAGTTCGGTCAGCCACTCCATGAACAGATGTACCCGACGGGAGAGGTTGCGGCGATGGGGATAAATCAGGGACACGGGCATCGGTTCCGCGCGATATTGCGGGAGGATCTCAATCAGTTTTTTCGTCCGCAGTAAATCACGTACCCCAACACGTGGAACCTGAATGATGCCCAGCCCGGCAAGGCAGGCCGCCTGATAGGTTTCCGTGCTGTTGACGGTTAATACGCCGCCCGTCTTTATCCACTGCGTTGCACTGCCGTTATAAAATTCAAAGCCCTGCGGACGGGTACCCAGCATGGCGGCGTAGTGAATCACCGCGTGTGAGCCCAAATCATCCAGCGTTTCAGGGTAGCCAAAACGCGCCAGATAATCCGGACTGGCACAGTTAATTATCGTCAGTTTCCCCAGCGGCCGGGCAATTAACCCTGAATCTTTCAGGGAACCCACGCGGACCACGCAATCAAACCCTTCGCGAATCACATCCACCAGACGATCGCTGCTGCTGAGTTCCAGTTCAATACCCGGGTACTGCTGCAAAAAAGTCGGCAGTCTGGGGATGACTAAATTTCGAGCAACGCCGACGGGCATATCCACGCGCAGCCTTCCGCTTATGGTGGAGGGATCGTGCTGAAACAGTCCGTCCAGTTCATCAAGGTTTGCCAGCAGATCTTTTGCCCGTTCGTAATAGACCATGCCGTCCTGCGTCAGGCTGACGCGACGCGTGGTCCGGTGCAACAGCTGGGTGCCAAGGCGGTTTTCAAGGGCCTGAATTTGCCGCGAAACGCTGCCTTTCGGCAGCGTTAAGGTTTCTGCAGCACGGGAAAAACTTTCCAGTTCCGCGACGCGCACAAACAGCTGCATTGCGTGAATTTTATCCATAGATGAAGCTCATTGTTGTTGCTGTTGAAACAGTGAAGCGTTTTAAACCCTCTTTATTGATCTTCTATCACCTAATAAGCTCTTTCTCAATCTCCATAACAGCCAAAACGAGGTTTATGATGACTGAACGTATCGCATTAGTGACGGGTGGTAGCCGTGGTTTGGGTAAAAACGCGGCGTTGAAGCTGGCGGCAGACGGAACGGGAATTGTTCTGACGTACCACAGCAATCAGCAGGACGCGCTGGAGGTTGTTCGCGAAATTCAGGAAAAAGGCGTGAATGCTGCAGCATTACAGCTCAACGTCGGTGATATTGCCAGCTTCGATAAGTTTGCTCAGCAGCTTCAGGAAATCCTTAAGACCGTCTGGCAACGCGACACCTTTGATTATTTATTGAACAATGCCGGGACGGGTTTATATGCACCCTATACCGACACAACGGAAGCCCAGTTTGATGAGGCGATGAATATTCATTTCAAAGGGCCTTTCTTCCTGACACAGCGCCTGCTGCCTCTGCTGAATGACGGAGGCCGGATCCTCAACGTCTCCAGCGGGCTGGCCCGATTTACCCAGCCAGGCTCCGGTACCTATGCAGCGATGAAAGGGGCGATGGAAGTGTTGACCCGCTATCAGGCGAAGGAGCTGGGTGCGCGTGGTATCTCCGTCAATATTATCGCGCCGGGCGCGATAGAAACCGACTTTGGCGGTGGACGCGTTCGCGACAACGCGCAGCTTAATCAGATGCTGGCATCACAGACGGCGCTGGGGCGGGTGGGGTTGCCGGACGATATCGGCGATGCCATCGCGGCACTGCTCAGCGATAAGCTGGGCTGGATGAATGCGCAACGTATTGAGGTGTCAGGCGGTATGTTCCTGTGAGGCCTGCTGTTAAGGGGAGGGAACCCCTTAAGGAAATCCTTAAAACTGATGTGTCAAAGTACGGGCAAATATAAAAACCACTCGCGGATTTGTAACCTCTCCATTCATTGAGTTTTTTCTTAAATACTGCCTCTGTAGAATCCCCCTTCGCTATTCTCAGAGGGAGAAAAACGATGCGAGTAATCATGTTTGACAGGCAGTCGATATTTATTCATGGAGCGATACACGGTCTGCAGGAGTTAATTCCTGAAATAAATATAACGGGCGCTTGTCAGGCGGACGATTTATGGGGGCAAATATCTGCTTCACCGTCTGCTATCGTGATGATTGACGGCAATTTGATCCAGGAAGAGGAGAGTGCTTTCCTGGAAGAGCTTATGGATTCCTTCCCGGCGATACGGGTGATTATGGTTCTGGCAAGAAAAGAGGCCAGATGGGTTGAGCAGCTCATGCAGCGAAACGTGATGGCCATTATCCCCCGTAACGCTAACCCCGAACGGTTTGCCGCCGTGCTGGATTCCGTGTCGAGAGGGATGGTCTGCTTTCCCGGGGAGTGGGTTAGCCAGCAATCATCAGCGCAGCCGTTACTCTGTTTAAGCGAGCGTCAGCGCGAGGTACTCAAACTGCTGGCTGCGGGGGAGTCAAATAAAGAGATTGGCCGCAATCTCAACATCAGCGCGGCCACGGTAAAAGCGCATCTGGAAGCACTTTTTCGGCGGCTGGAGGTGAAAAACCGGACCCAGGCGGCCATGTACTATACCCGGGCGATAGCCTGATACAGCGCGTTCAGACGTGAAGGCGTCTCGGCGAAACTGAATATCAATACTACCAATGCATCATGCTGCTGTTGGGTTAATGGGCGTGTTATATTTTCCCGCAGCAGCCTCTCACATAACTGAATATCTTCCTGAAGCAAACATTCTGCCTGAAGCGGAGTAATGCCTCCGTGAAAATTGTCCTCCTCATGGATCGCATGTCCATAGCCGATCACCCATAAACCATTTTCATCACGATATTTCTCCAGTGAAAGCCCCTGATGCTTCTTTATTAAATCAATGGCGGCATAAGAGATATTCAGCGTATGACCTTTCATATTCATTTCCTCGTAATGGCGATACTGTAGAGGAATTGAACAATGAAAAATATCCGCCAAATGGCTGTTGATCAGGCGTTATGGTTCAGATATTCATGCCGCAATAAACCCAATAACCAGTCATTTTGCCAGCGTCCGGAAAGGTAATAGCTCTCGCGAAGCTCCCCCTCCAGACGAAAGTGGGCTTTTTCCAGCAGACGTCTGGAGGCGACATTTCCCGCCGTGACGGTGGCGGTGAGCCGACGTAGTCCGCCCTCACGAAAGGCGTAATCGCAAAGCGCCTGCAGGGATTCGAAACCGTAACCTTTCCCCTGCGCCTCGGGTGCAAAAAGAAAGCCCACTTCAGCGCAATCGTCCTCACGATGAATATACCCGGTCACGCCCAGCGGTGCCTGAGAGGTGGCATCACGGACGACGAGACACAGCCAGTGCGTGCTGCCCGGCGTCCAGAGGGGCAGACGAGAATCAAACGCCTCACGAATTGCGGCAACGGGACGGTTTTCCGCCACAAAGCGCATCACGTCAGGATGTTGCTGCAACGCCAGAAAAAAGGGCCAGTCATGCTCCTGCAGAGGCGAGCAGTTCAGGCGTGAAGTCATTAAAACCGGCATTAAGATTCTCCTGAAACATTTTTAATGATTTTAGGGTTGTCACTTTATTTCAACAGAAAGTCAGGTATGGTTAAGCATGTATAAATAAAAGAAAAATGGCCATAAGTGCCCATTCCTGATGTCTTCGTTGTCGCTTAAGGAAAACAATGACTCTCAGCACATCACATCATATTCGCGAACAGTTTGAACACTGTCTGGCGGTCATTCGCCAGGCGTCGGTTGAAATTTTGCTTCTCCTGAATGTACATGTTTCTGAGGGAAAAGATCCACGCTGGCTCCTGGAACAACTGGATAGCGCACGTTTAGCGCTCGGGGGATGGGCAGCCGTTGCGAAGACGCTCAATCTGAATGATGCCGAGATGTCGGAATTTACGCTGCAGCTGCGCCTGCTGCAGCAGCGCGTTCCACAGTATGAAAGCGGGCAGGATGTCAGCGAAAACCAGCTGATTGCGGCGATGCGCTTTGTGACCACGCTGGAACTTCTTCGTTTGCAGCAACCGTTGCTGACTTACAGCACGGAGCTGGCAACGGGTAGCGAACTGCAGCAACAGCAGGCGCACAAGCAGGTTCGCGCCATTGAGCTGATGATTAAAGGACTTATTCAGCAGGCCTGGCCCGATCAGGTGCGGCTCAATAATCATCTTAAGACCTTATTTAATGCCGACCGGGTAAGACGCTGGCTGAAGCTCGGGGAGATCAACGATATCCTGAGTGGGATGATGTTCAGTGAACTGGCGCAGATGCTGGTGGATAAAAAAGAGTTCAGCCGGTATTACGCCTCGCTGTTTAACGATCCTGCCATGCTGACGCTCCTGGTAGAACCGCGTAAAACACTGCAAACCTTCCTTGATGATATTCGGCAAATTCGCAACAACATCACGGTTCAGAAAACGTTAAGTTCGGCGCAAATTCAGCTGCTGGATAACTACTACATGCAGATTTCCCGACCGGTTCAACGTGCATTCGAAGAGGGGAGAACGCGCGTCAACCCGGCCGGATTGATGGCGGTGGACGCCAGTGAACTGCACACTTTCTGGGAAAAGGCGCAGAAAATGGATCGGGTTACCGGTGGCGATCTGTTTGAGGTTCGTGACACGATTGAAAAGCCGACCCAGCGCGCGCCGCGCACGCCCGAACAGCGTGAGCAGCTTATCTCCGGTGCGTTATGGGGCGCGGTTGGCGTGATGGTAATCGCCATCCTGGTGGGCGGCTTCTGGCTGGTGACCAGCAGCAAACCGCAGTCGTCGGCCGAACACACTGCGCAAGCGGCTCCGCCGAAAGATATGCGCGAAACCCCTTCTGCGCGCGAGACGCTGACCCGCATGGGGGTGACCTGGGACGACAATAATTTCCGTTCAGCGATTAACCGCAACGATACTCGTGTCGCGCAGCTCTTTTTGCAGGGCGGGATGGACTGGAAGCTGTCATGGACCGAAGAGGCGATGTCGGCAGGCCATGACGACGTGCTGGAGCTCATGCTGCGCTACCGACGGAACATGACGGAAGAGAAGCCATGCCGTCGCTTTATCAACACGCTCAGCCACGCGATGTCGAACGGTGAATCCCTGACCTCAGTGCGTAAAGCGTATCTCAAAGCGTTCTGCACCGTGCCCGCCGTGGTGAAGCGCCAGCAGCACGATCTGGATATGGCTACGCGGCGTGCGCAGTCGCAACCGGATGCCACCACGAAAAAATGGCAGTCTATTCAGACTGCCATTTATGAGGTGATTCGCTGAACCCTTTACCCTATGGGAGAGGGCCGGGGTGAGGGCACCAGACCGCACCCCACTCAAGGCTCCCCATACAACCCTATCAGCCGTCGCACTACGCCGTTGGTCCAGCCGAAGCCGTCCTGAAGGGGATACTCACCCCCGCCACCCTCGCGTGGCGTACTGCTGGCGATATGATACTTCTCAATCAGCTTGTGGTGGGTCTTATAAAAATGATTCACCGTCTGCAGCCAGCTCCAGGCGATCTCATCGCCCAGTGAGTCATTGCCATACTGCTTGAACCCCTGAATGGCCATCCACTGCAGCGGGGCCCAGCCGTTGGGTTTATCCCATTGCTCGCCGGTTTCATACTCGGTTGCCAGAATCCCGCCCGGCGTCAGCAGTCGCGTTTTCACCGCATCCGACAGTCGATCGGCCTGTTCATGCGTGGCCATACCGACGTACAGCGGCACAATGCTCGCCGCAGAGAACAGCGCCATCACTTCGCGGCGCCAGTCATAGTCGCGATAGCAGCCGCTTTCTTCATCCCAGAGGTAGCGGTTAATCGCGGCGCGGCGATCGCTGGCCTTCTGATGGAACAGTTCAGCGGTCTCTTTATCCCCTTTCGACGCCGAGATATTGGCGATAGTACTCTCCAGCTTGAAAAGGAAGGCATTCAAATCGATCGGGATAAACTGCGTGGTGCGAATGCTGGCCAGTCGGCCAGGCTCACGCAGCCAGCGGGAGGAGTAATCCCAGCCTGAGGCTGCACCCGCGCGCAAGTCACGATACACTTCGTTTGGCGGACGTCCGGAGTGACGGGCCGTTTCTACGTCCTCAATCCACGATTCGTCCCGGGGCGTGTCGCGGTCGTCCCAGTAGCGGTTGAGCAATGATCCATCCGGCATACGTACCGCGCTGCGATAGGCCTGATTAAGCAGCAGCGACTCGGCACCGTCCATCCAGAAGGCGTGCTCCATCTTGAGGTGCTCAAGGTAACGCTTCGCGCCGCGTACCCCGTCCTCTTCAAACAACTCGACCATCAGGGCAAAGACCGGCGGCTGAGAGCGGCTGAGGTAATAGGTACGGTTACCGTTTGGGATATGCCCGTAGCGTTCGATCAGCCACGCGAAGTTATCCGCCATACACTTCAGCAGGTCGTTACGTCCGCTCTCCGCCAGCCCCAGCATGGAGAAATAGGAGTCCCAGTAATAGGTCTCACTGAATCGCCCGCCGGGCACAATATAGGCCTGCGGTAACACCAGCAGAGAGGACCAGGGGATATGGTCCTGCGGTTCGCGCGTCAGCACCGGCCACAGGCTGTCAATGTGCTCTTTTAGCGACAGACCGGGGTCAGAAACATATTCCGTGCCGTAGGTGGCCGGTAGCCAGAAGTGGTTCTCTACAAACTGGCGCAGGTCGAAATCCCGGTGACGTTTCACTTTACGATAGCGGATCAGGATATCCAGCGGGTCCATCTTCGGCGCGCAGTCAGGGAAGGTTTTGCTGTCCGCGAACAGGCGTGTTGACTGAACATGCTCGAACAGTTCCAGATAGCGATCGGCGGGCGTCAGGGCATCGGAGGCGGGTAGCCCCTCGATCATTTCGGGTTCCGGCTCCGCCTCAATCATTTCATCCAGTTTCAACTCGCAGGGATCGGTCTCGTAGCGCAGCTCTTCTGCGATCTCGAATTCGATATTCTCGGTAGCCTGTAGTTTCTGGTTGAACATGGTGATAGGGACCTCCGGTTGTGTGTACTTAAAGACAGTTTTTTTCCGGGCGTCTTATAAGCGTAGACATTCGCTTCGGTAGATGGGGAGGGAAATGTGCGGTAGATCACTATTTTCGGAGCATTCGTTTTGCAACGATTTATGAATGTGAATAAAAAAAGCCCCTCCGGGGAGGGGCTTCTGCCTTAACGCATGGTAACAAATTCTTCCGCGGCGGTCGGATGGATTGCCACGGTGTTGTCGAAGTCTTTCTTGGTCGCGCCCATTTTCAGCGCCACGGCGAAGCCCTGCAGGATCTCATCCATGCCGAAGCCAATGCCGTGGATACCCACAATCTTCTCGTCCGGGCCCACGCAGACCAGCTTCATGCGGCATGGCTGACGGTGAGAGGTGACGGCGGTATACATCGCGGTGAACGCGGATTTATACACTTTCACCTGGTCGTCGCCATACTGCTCGCGCGCCTGCGGCTCGGTTAAGCCAACGGTGCCGATGGGCGGATGGCTGAAGACCACGGTCGGGATGTTGGTGTAATCGAGATGCTCGTCAGGCTTGTTGTTAAACAGACGTTCGGAGAGACGACGTCCCGCCGCAACGGCAACCGGGGTCAGCTCTACGGCACCGGTGTTATCGCCGACTGCGTAAATGCCCGGTACGCTGGTGTTCTGGAACTTATCGACGACGATATAACCTTTTTCGTCGGTTTTCACGCCGGTCACGGCCAGGTTAAAGTTGTCATTCGCTGGTTCACGACCAATCGCCCAGATCAGGCAGTCGACGGTCTGGCTGCGGCCATCTTCCAGCTCCAGCGTCAGGCTGCCGTCCGCATTTTTCACTACCGCTTTCGGCACCGCGTGGGTGTGGAGTGTTGGGCCTTCAGCGTTCATGACTTCAACCAGCGTCTCGACAATCAGCGGGTCAAAGCTGCGCAGCGGCGCGTGTTTACGCACAAACAGGTGCGCTTCCGCACCCAGGCCGTTGATCACGCCCGCCAGCTCTACCGCAATGTAACCCGCGCCAACCACGGCAACGCGCTTAGGCAGCGCAGGCAGTTCAAAGAAACCGTCTGAGTCGATGCCGTATTCCACGCCCGGAATGTCCGGGTGGCTCGGACGACCGCCGGTGGCGATCAGGATATGATCGGCGGTGATCGTCTCACCGTTCACTTCGATCGTTTTCGCATCCACAAAGCGGGCAAAGCCGTGGATCACATCGACGTTGTTCTTACCCAGCACGTTGTCGTAGGAGGTGTGAATACGGTCGATGTAGGCGGTACGGCTGGCGATCAGCTTGTCCCAGTCAAAGTGATTGAGGGTGGTATCAAAGCCGTAATCCGGGCCGTACATATGGATAGCTTCACGGATTTGCGCCGCGTGCCACATCACCTTCTTCGGTACACAACCCACGTTCACGCAGGTGCCGCCCAGCGCTTTAGCTTCGATCAGCGCACATTTCTGGCCATACATGGCCGCGCGGTTGATGGAGGCGATGCCGCCGCTGCCGCCGCCGATTGCGATGTAGTCATAATGCTTAGTCATAGCTTTTATCCTTAATCGTGAATTGCCGCGATTGTATACCTGAAATCAATAGTTTCCACCGATGGCTGCGATTACTCCGGCACGATCCAACTGACGGTGGCGTGGCCTGTACCCGCAGGCACCAGCGTTTTGTGCAGCCACGGCAGTACGTTGTTCATCTGCGCTTCGAGCTTCCACGGCGGGTTAATCACAATCATGCCGGAGGCGGTCATGCCGCGCTGGTCGCTGTCCGGGCGCACGGCCAGCTCAATCTGGAGGATTTTGCGGATCCCGGTCGCTTCCAGATCTTTGATCATGCGTTTGATTTGCGCGCGCAGCACCACCGGGTACCACAGGGCGTAAGTGCCGGTGGCAAAACGTTTGTAGCCTTCGTGGATGCCGGTCACCACCGCCTGATAGTCGGTTTTGATTTCATACGGCGGATCGATCAGCACCAGGCCGCGGCGGGAAACGGGCGGCAGTTTGGCTTTCAGCTGCTGGTAGCCGTCGGCTTTTTCCACGCGGGCGCGGTTATCTTTCTGAAATTCAGAGCGCAACAGCGGGAAATCGCTCGGATGCAGTTCGGTCAGCTGAATGCTGTCCTGCTCGCGCAGCAGCTGGCGGGCAATCAGCGGTGAGCCTGGGTAGTAGCGCAGCTGGCCGTTGCGGTTGAAGTGGTTCACCACGCCGATGTACGGTTCCAGTTCGGCTGGCAGGTCGTCCTGCTGCCAGATGCGGGCGATCCCTTCCAGATATTCACCGGTACGCTCGGCATGCTCGCCGCTCAGCTGATAACGGCCCGCGCCCGCGTGGGTGTCCAGATAGAGAAACGGCTTCTCTTTCTCTTTGAGCGATTCAATGATCAGGCTCTGAACGGTGTGTTTGAGGACGTCGGCATGGTTGCCAGCGTGGAAGCTGTGGCGATAACTGAGCATGGGTAATGATTTTCCGCTGAATTGACGATTTGCCACAGTTTACAGCAGAACGGCACAGATTACCCGCAGGCCCGGTAAGCGCAGCGCCACCGGGCGCTTTTCCACGACGTCCGGCATTGAAATCCTCTACACTTAACCCCATTAATTAATGATATGCACAGCGCCAGATGCGCGCTTCATTCACCTATTTCAACAGGACAGCGTTTATGACCAATCCATTACTGACGCCTTTTTCGTTGCCGCCGTTTTCTAAAATCCTCCCTGAGCATGTGGTTCCAGCCGTTACGCAATCGCTGGACAACTGCCGCGCGGCGGTAGAAAGCGTGGTGGCGCAGGGCGCGCCGTACACCTGGGAAAATCTGTGTCAGCCGCTGGCCGAAGTGGACGACGTGCTGGGACGTATCTTTTCCCCGGTAAGCCACCTGAACTCGGTGAAAAACAGCCCGGAACTGCGCGAGGCCTATGAACAAACCCTGCCGCTGCTCTCGGAGTACAGCACCTGGGTCGGCCAACACGAAGGGCTGTACAAAGCGTATCGCGATCTGCGTGACGGCGACCATTACGCCGAGCTGAACACGGCGCAGAAAAAATCGGTCGATAACGCCCTGCGTGATTTCGAGCTGTCCGGGATTGGTCTGCCAAAAGAGAAGCAGGTTCGCTACGGTGAAATCGCCGCGCGCCTGTCCGAGCTGGGCAACCAGTACAGCAACAACGTCCTCGACGCCACCATGGGCTGGACGAAGCTGATTACCGATGAATCCGAGCTGGCCGGGATGCCGGAAAGCGCGCTGGCAGCAGCGAAAGCGCAGGCCGAAGCGAAAGAGCAGGAAGGCTATCTGTTAACGCTGGATATCCCAAGCTACCTGCCGGTAATGACCTACTGCGACAACCAGGCACTGCGTGAAGAGATGTACCGCGCCTACAGCACGCGCGCCTCCGATCAGGGGCCGAATGCCGGTAAGTGGGACAACAGCCCGGTGATGGCGGAAATCCTCGCCCTGCGTCACGAGCTGGCACAGCTGCTGGGCTTCGAAAACTACGCCGACAAATCCCTCGCCACCAAAATGGCGGAGAACCCACAGCAGGTGCTCGACTTCCTGACCGATCTGGCAAAACGCGCCCGTCCTCAGGGTGAGAAAGAGCTGGCTCAGCTGCGTGCTTTTGCGAAAGCGGAGTTCGGCGTGGACGAGCTGCAGCCGTGGGATATTGCGTACTACAGCGAAAAACAGAAGCAGCATCTTTACAGCATCAGCGACGAGCAGCTGCGCCCGTACTTCCCGGAAAATAAAGCCGTTAACGGCCTGTTCGAAGTGGTGAAGCGCATCTACGGCATCACTGCAAAAGAGCGAACCGATATCGACGTCTGGCATCCGGACGTGCGCTTCTTCGAATTGTATGACGACAAGAATGAGCTGCGCGGTAGCTTCTACCTTGATCTCT
Source organism: Enterobacter cloacae complex sp. IR53030 (assembly GCF_049238365.1). Taxonomy (NCBI): domain Bacteria; kingdom Pseudomonadati; phylum Pseudomonadota; class Gammaproteobacteria; order Enterobacterales; family Enterobacteriaceae; genus Enterobacter; species Enterobacter cloacae complex sp. IR53030. The sequence goes on along the minus strand of NZ_JBMKHA010000031.1, from coordinate 5,740 downwards.
ACGCGCGTGAGAATAAGCGCGGCGGAGCGTGGATGGATGACTGCGTCGGCCAGATGCGTAAAGCCGACGGTTCTCTGCAAAAACCGGTCGCTTACCTGACCTGTAACTTTAACCGTCCGGTGAATGGCAAACCTGCGCTGTTCACTCACGACGAAGTGATCACCCTGTTCCACGAGTTCGGTCACGGTCTGCATCACATGCTGACCCGCATCGAAACCGCAGGCGTGGCTGGCATCAGCGGGGTACCGTGGGATGCGGTCGAGCTGCCAAGCCAGTTTATTGAAAACTGGTGCTGGGAGCCGGACGCGCTGGCGTTTATCTCTGGTCACTATGAGACCGGCGAACCGTTGCCGAAAGAGCTGCTGGATAAAATGCTGGCGGCCAAGAACTACCAGGCAGCGATGTTCATCCTGCGTCAACTGGAGTTCGGCCTGTTTGATTTCCGTCTGCACGCCGAGTTTAGCCCTGAACAAGGGGCGAAAATCCTCGAAACGCTGGCCGAGATTAAAAAGCAGGTTGCTGTGATCCCTGGGCCAACCTGGGGACGCTTCCCGCATGCGTTCAGTCACATCTTCGCAGGCGGCTATGCGGCAGGTTACTACAGCTACCTGTGGGCCGACGTGCTGGCAGCGGATGCTTTCTCCCGCTTCGAAGAAGAGGGGATCTTCAACCGTGAAACCGGCCAGTCGTTCCTCGATAACATCCTGACCCGCGGCGGTTCTGAGGAGCCAATGGTACTGTTCAAACGCTTCCGTGGCCGCGAGCCGCAGCTGGATGCGATGCTTGAGCATTACGGGATCAAAGGCTGATAGTTCGTGAAAATCTGCTTAGTGGATGAAACAGGCGCCGGAGACGGCGCCTTATCTGTTCTGGCGGCCCGTTGGGGGCTGGAGCACGATGAAGATAACCTGATGGCGCTGGTGATGACACCGGAGCATCTTGAATTACGTAAGCGCGACGAACCGAAACTCGGCGGGATTTTTGTCGATTTTGTCGGCGGTGCGATGGCGCACCGGCGCAAGTTCGGCGGCGGTCGCGGCGAGGCGGTGGCCAAAGCGGTGGGCATTAAAGGGAACTATCTTCCGGACGTGGTCGATGCCACGGCGGGGCTGGGTCGCGATGCGTTTGTGCTGGCGTCTGTTGGCTGTCGTGTGCGAATGCTGGAGCGTAACCCGGTGGTCGCCGCATTGCTCGACGACGGGCTGACGCGTGGCTACGCGGACCCGGAAATCGGCCCGTGGCTGCAGGAGCGGTTGCAGTTGATCCACGCCTCCAGCCTGACGGCGCTCACTGATATCACCCCGCGCCCGCAGGTGGTCTATCTCGACCCGATGTTCCCGCATAAGCAGAAAAGTGCGCTGGTGAAGAAAGAGATGCGGGTGTTTCAGTCGCTGGTGGGGCCGGATTTAGATGCAGATGGTCTGCTGGAGCCTGCCAGACAGCTCGCGACGAAGCGGGTGGTGGTGAAGCGCCCTGACTACGCGCCGCCGCTGGCGGACGTGGCCACGACTAACGCGGTGACCACGAAAGGGCACCGGTTTGATATCTATTCAGGTACACCGGAATAAAAAAGCCGGGTGGCGGCTTCGCCTTACCCGGCCTACATCCTCGATCTATTCCTTCTCCCTCTGGGAGAGGGTTAGGGTGAGGGGAATTTAACGCACTTACTCGTCTTCTTCGTCACGCAGTGGAACAATCAGCATATCCACGTGAACGGTGTTGATCAGCTGGCGCGCGGACGACATCAGCTTGCTCCAGAAGTCCTGGTGGTGACCGCATACGACCAGGTCCATGTCATATTTCTTAATCGCATCAACCAATACCTGACCCAGGTCGCCGCTGCCGCTCAGGGTCTCGGTAATCGGGTAGCCCGCGTTGGTGGACAGTTCGCTCAGGGCGTGATGCGTCTCTTCGGAGATGCGCTTCTGCATATCGCCGAGATTCACGTCGATCAGACCGGTATAGAGGTCGGAGTAATTCACATCAACGTGAATCAGGGAAACTTTCGCGTTGTAGGGGCGTGCCATGGATACCGCTTTATCAACCAGCACTTTGCTCTCCGGAGAGAGGTCTACCGCGATGAGAATGTGTTTGTAAGCCATAGTGTTACTCCTTCCTTAAGTTATCGATGACTAAATGAGAATGCCGTCGTCTGATACTTTCATTACGGCCCAGTAAAACATATTTTTCAAGCTTTGGTGTTGATAACGATTAACCTTGTGGCAAAAAAATTAACGGATCTCCTACACTATTTAATGAGCCGTTCGGATATTAAAACGCGAACCGGATCGACTTTTGGTCATTCTTTCACTGAACTGTCTGTCAGGGCATTGGGGTGCGGGAGCTCAGGAGCTTTGCTCCGTGGGCGGACGCCGGGGAGGATGTATGATTAGCACCGTCGCATTGTTTTGGGCGTTATGCGTAGTTTGCATAGTGAATATGGCGCGCTACTTCTCATCGTTACGTGCGCTGTTAGTGGTACTTCGTGGTTGCGATCCGTTGCTTTATCAGTATGTGGACGGTGGAGGGTTCTTCACCTCGCATGGACAGCCCAGCAAACAGATGCGACTGGTGGGATACATCTACTACCAGCGTTACCGCGATCATCACGATGAAGAGTTTATCCGTCGCTGCGAGCGTCTGCGTCGGCAGTTCATTCTGACCAGCGCCCTGTGCGGGCTGGTTGTGGTCAGTATGATTGCATTGATGATTTGGCACTGAGCATAAAAAAAGCGGGTCAGTTTCCTGACCCGCTTTTTGTCGCCTTCAGCTGATTAGATCAGCTTCAGCGAAATCCAGTACAGACCACCAGACAGCAGGATGGACGCCGGAAGGGTGAACACCCAGGCCATCAGGATGTTGGTCACGGTTTTGCGCTGCAGACCGCCACCGTCAACAATCATGGTACCTGCCACGGACGAGGAGAGTACGTGGGTGGTGGATACCGGCATCCCGGTGTAGCTCGCCAGGCCGATAGAAACCGCCGCCGTCATCTGCGCGGACATCCCCTGCGCATAGGTCATGCCTTTCTTACCGATCTTCTCGCCGATGGTGGTTGCCACACGACGCCAGCCAATCATTGTACCGATACCCAGTGCCAGCGCGACGGCCATGATGATCCAGATTGGCGCGTACTCAATGGTGTTGAGCATATCGCTTTTCAGTTTCTTCAGAAGACGTTTGTCGTCGGCATTCACCTCTGGCAGTTTCGCGACTTTATCGGTCACGTCAGAGATGCAGAGCATGATACGACGCAGCTGACCACGCTGTTCAACGGCCAGTTTGTCGTAGCTTTCGATATCGCCCAGCATGCCTTTGGCGCGTTCCAGCGCGTTAATCGCGTTTGCCGGATGGCAGTGGAATTCGCCCGGCGCGGTAGTTGCACCGGCTTCCGGAGATGGGATCAGCTGATCAACGCCGGTCGCTTTTTTCAGCAGATCGGGATGCTGCTGGAAATAGGTCTCAACGTTGTTGACGGCATCACGGGTACGGGTGATTTCGTAACCAGACGCGTTCATGTTAACCACGAAACCTGCCGGTGCGACACCGATCAGTACCAGCATCACCAGACCAATGCCTTTCTGCCCATCGTTCGCGCCATGAGAGAAGGCCACGCCGATAGCGGAAATGATCAGCGCGATACGCGTCCAGAATGGCGGTTTTTTCTTACCGTCTTTCTTCTCACGCTCTGCTGGCGTCAGGTGGATGCGCGCACGTTTCTTGGTGTTGCTCCAGTAGCGACGCAGGATGAAAATCAATCCACCCGCAACCACCAGACCCACAATTGGAGAGATGATCAGAGAACCGAAAATGCCCAGTACTTTAGGCAGGTTCAGCGCATCAACGACGGATGTCCCGGTCATCAGGGCGTTCGTTAACCCGATACCGATAATCGCGCCGATGAGAGTGTGAGAGCTGGATGCAGGCAGGCCAAAATACCAGGTACCGAGGTTCCAGATAATGGCAGCAAGCAGCATTGAGAACACCATGGCAAGGCCATGACCGGAACTCACGTTAAGCAGCAGATCCGTTGGCAACATATGCACGATCGCATACGCCACGCTCAGTCCGCCCAGAAGGACACCAAAAAAGTTAAATACCGCCGCCATAACAACCGCAAGTTGCGATCGCATTGCGCGAGTGTAGATAACCGTTGCTACTGCGTTTGCAGTGTCGTGGAAGCCGTTGATCGCTTCGTAAAACAGTACAAAAACCAGAGCAAGCAATAATAAAAGCCCGGTATGTAAATCCAGGCCGGCAAACAAATGTAGCATAGGACGTTACGCCATTTTGAGGACATGAACGCGGCGCATTATCCAGGACAAATGCGCAACGGGCAAAGTGAAATATAGACTTTTTTTGACATACCACCTGATTTGAGAAAAGTGCTTGAAGGGATAATCGTTAAATTTCAATGGAATGGCTTTGTAAGAACTTTTTACGCTGGTGTGACCACAGAGGAAACTTTACAATCCGCGGCAGTTAACGAAGAGGATTTTGACGTGGAAAGGTTTGATGCCGTGGTAATTGGCGCCGGTGCGGCGGGTATGTTTTGTGCGGCGATGGCCGGACAGGCGGGTCGTCGTGTGCTGTTACTGGACAACGGAAAAAAGCCTGGCCGCAAGATCCTGATGTCGGGCGGCGGGCGTTGTAACTTCACCAATCTTTATGTCGAACCCGCGGCGTATTTGAGCCAAAACCGTCATTTTTGCAAATCTGCACTGGCGCGTTACACCCAGTGGGACTTTATCGACCTGGTGGGCAAGCACGGCATCGCGTGGCATGAAAAGACGCTGGGACAGCTGTTCTGCGACGACTCCGCGCAGCAGATTGTCGATATGCTGGTCGCCGAGTGCGAGAAGGGCGGCGTGGTGATGCGTCTGCGCACGGAAGTGCTGGAGGTCGCCCGCGACGAACAGGGGTACACGCTGCAGCTGAACGGTGAAACCGTCAGTGCTGATAATCTGGTCATCGCCAGCGGTGGCCTCTCTATGCCGGGTCTGGGCGCGTCCCCGTTCGGCTATAAGATTGCCGAGCAGTTTGGTCTTAAGGTACTGCCCACGCGCGCGGGTCTGGTGCCGTTCACGCTGCACAAACCCCTTCTTGAACAGCTTCAGACGCTTTCTGGCGTCTCCGTTCCTTCCGTCATGACTGCCGAAGACGGGACGGTATTCCGTGAAAACCTGCTCTTTACCCATCGGGGGCTCTCTGGCCCGGCGGTACTGCAAATCTCCAGCTACTGGCAGCCGGGTGAATTTGTCACGGTCAATCTGGTGCCGGACTGCGACCTGGACGCGTTCCTCAACGAGCAGCGCGAGGCGCACCCGAATCAGAGCCTGAAAAACACGCTGGCGATGCAGCTGCCAAAACGTCTGGTGGAGTGCCTTCAGGTGCTGGGGCAGATCCCGGACGTATCGCTTAAGCAATTGAACAGCCGCGAGCAAGAGACGCTGGTGGAGACGCTGACAAACTGGCGCGTTCAGCCAAACGGCACCGAGGGGTACCGCACGGCGGAAGTGACGCTGGGCGGCGTTGATACAAATGAACTCTCCTCGCGCACCATGGAAGCCCGCAACGTGCCGGGGCTCTACTTTATCGGCGAAGTGATGGACGTCACCGGCTGGCTCGGCGGGTATAACTTCCAGTGGGCGTGGGCAAGTGCCTGGGCGTGTGCGCAGGCGCTGGCCGATGTCCGAGGACAATAAAGTTGTACACAAAGCACTAAAGTTGTAACCATTCT
>NZ_JBMKHA010000030.1:0-45033 GCF_049238365.1 Enterobacter cloacae complex sp. IR53030 | reverse complement strand
CTGCGTTGTCGGGAAGATGCGTGATCTGATCCTTCAACTCAGCAAAAGTTCGATTTATTCAACAAAGCCATGCACCTGAAGAAAGTGGGCTTTCAGATGGTATAGAGGTATCGCTTCCCTCATTTTCAATCTTCACACCAAAGCAGGCATGTTCCTTTTGTACAAGGAAGGTTTCTTTTACAGAAACAGAATCCTGCTTTGAATTATCTAATTGTAGAGGTGTTAAATACTCCTTAAACTTTTGATCTAAGACATTCTCTAGCAATACATTAATAGGAGGCTTAGGTTCAGTATCTATAGTATTTCCATCATTCAGAAACCTATTAAGATCTGCAAGTGTTAATCTTTCGTTTAAACCATTTATAAAATTTGCCAAGTCAGGAAATAAATTATTTAATACCAACCCGGTACTAATAGCCGACCTAATTAAATCCAGTTGGTCACCCCTATGACAAAGTTCTGTTTTTTTCAAGAAACTATAAACATAGGGTGCTTTTCTTTCGGATATCCAGAAAGACCGGATCTGAATCCGGTCGTTATCTGCCTTATTTGAGATAGGGTATTTAGCCATGTTCTAGCTCATTATTCTGAATAAATAGTATCAGCAATTGCCAAAGATAATGCGAACTGCGGATTGTCTACCATGATAACTTTAGCCGTTTCAAAATGTTTACGAATAGCTGTTTCGATGAGATATGAACCTCCCCCAACAAGGAAAACATTATGAGGCCTCTCTTCGACTTGTGTAACCGCTCTGATTACTTTACTTTGCAACTTCTGTACCGCAGAGTTTACCGCATCAAAAACACCGTCACGCTTGTCCTCTGCAACCTTCAAAGCTGATTTATCATGACGATTATCAACAAGATGATGAATGTAAGCATTACTCGTATTCAGTTTCTCAGATTCAAGATACCTGCTGATCTCATCGTAAACAATAGAACAACCAATACGGTCAAAACCTTTTACTTTCGAAATCTGTTCTAATTGCCCAGTAATACTTGCAACATCAAGAGTAGTACCACCAAGATCAATTACCAAACTTGATTCAAATGAAGCAATATCCTCAATTTCATCTGCCCGGGTCACAGCTGGTAAAGATTCAGGGAAAACAGTCACAGACAAAACGTTAAAAGAATAGCGTTTACCGTCAAGATAACGCTCTACTGGTTTCATCAGATTATCTTTTTTTCTCTGAATATTTTCAATATTCGTTTCCCCTAAAGCAGTATAGAACTGGCTAAGTGGTAAAGTAACAAAGAGGTGAACATCCTGAGGAACTAAACCAGAAGCATGAAGTGCATGGTGAACATTTAACCGGCTAATTTCATCGTATTGGTGAGATACATCAGTCGATTCCAGTGAGTTACTAGATTCGCTGTGATGCGAAAACCTTTCCAGCCCATCAATAAGATAGTTAAAAGGATTGAGACCCTCATGGCGAACACGGAAATCTGGAACAAAACTATTTTGTGTAAGCAAGGGAACTAATTCGTTTCTTTCATTAAGACAAACCAGTTTTGCAGCTTTACTTCCATCATCGACAACGATTTTTAAAGCTTCAGTGATATCCTGCACTGATGGTGAAACAGGACTTTCAGATTTTAATAGTTCAGCCATAAAAACTCTCTTTTATTAATAGGACCATATTAGATATTAACTTTATACATTAATGGTGACCTATTATCAACATTAACACTATTAAAAAAATACGTAAGTCTATGTTATTTCAGCATCCTTCCATTTTAAATACCTTACCGTTAAATTTCCTGTATTCATGTATTAACCATGTTTATAAAGGAGCCAATTATAATCAGAAAGTTACTTTGCATCCTAAGTATGAACTGTTTGAGAGCCAGGACTGGGGCCTTTACCTGTAAGTAACAAAGGTCCTTAGGCTTAGAATCCAAAATGACGCCTTTTTGTAAAAAAATCATAGTTCGAAATACCGTATCATCGATGTAAACATACGTAGAGGAATTTATGGCAGCTGAGCACGTCCAAACTATAGACCTTACAAACTTCTCCGGAAGGATTTTCTTTCTGGCAGATCCTCATGGACATTACTCTGCGCTGTGCAACTTGATCCAATCAGTTACAAAGCCAGAAGAAGAGATAGTAATTTTCTCTACTGGAAATTTGTTTGACTATGGGCCGGAACCCATAGAATTGATGAAGGCGATAAACAGTGGCTTTTTCGATGGACGTTTTGTGAGGCATTTCTCAGCTGCCGGAGCCGGAGAAGAAATGTTAAAAAAATTGTTACCATTAAACAAAGACCGGAGAACATTTTACCCCAGCACATACCTCAATGAGAGATGGTGTGTAATGGGCGGAAAGTGGCATAAAGCTGTGAATCGTTACTATTTAGAGGAAGAGGTAAAAAAACTTCTTAATACCCAGCTTGGTACGATGATGCAGATTTTACTAAAAGGCGATATAAAAATTGGGGTTTGCCCTTCTGATTACGCCCCTATCCGCACATCATTCACTGATACTTATAATGCGCTTCAAGCATTCAACTATGCCAATGTGAATATTTTTCAGAGCCAGTTTCTATTCGGTATGGACCATGCCGTAATACCAATGATGATAAATGACGTCAACCTTATGGTCCTAGGTAGGAATCCTGTAAACAGCATTCGAAAAGCCCATGGTCGTACTCAAAACAATCTTCCAGTACTGATCGGTAATTGTTTGCATATAAATACTGGATCACTCTATATGTCAAAATTAGAAGACCAGGTAATAGTTGCTCCGGGTATACCGCAAACTGACTCACCAGCACTTACATTAGTAGAAATAATCATGAAGAACAATCCAGTTTTATTGTGTCATCAGCTAATACAAACAACAAACAAGTTTTATTCACTTAAAACCTATCCTTTAGAACTCGATTCGATTGAAAACAACATTGAGGTAACAAGATGAAGATAAATTGGAAGATTATCTCAATTTCAACATTACTTTTGCATCTTCACGCAGCAGCTGCACCACATCAAGAGAAAGAGCATAGAAAAGATGCTTTTTCTTCTGCCGCACAGAAAAGTGATTCACTTATATCTGCTAAAGCGGAGCTTATAAACGGAAGGTGGTTTATAAATGGTAAATATAGGCCTGTTCTAAAGACCAGCATGACCAAAACCAATTTCTTAGAAATCATGAATGTTTCAAATAAAGAATCACTTTTTATTGTGATACCAAAACTTGAGTATAATATCATTGCCAAAAATAAAATCTTACTAAATGAAAAAATTGCATTAAGCGAAGGCACATCCGGAAAAAGCATTGTTTGGGTCGAGCCAAAATCAAGTCTAACTATATCGTTTATAAATGACCTTGCTAATACGCCCCTTCAGGCTATCGTTTCGATCACAAGAAACAACAAAGATATAATTGCCATCTTTGGACCGGATCAGGGTAAAGGGTTTACTCTTCCCGGAAATACGTCTAATGATCAAGTGTCCGTTCCTGACTATTCTGACCTAAATATAAAAAAACTTAACATACCTCAAAGTGTTGGTAATCCAGTAACCATCAATCCTAAAGAGAAGAATTACCTCTTAGTTGGACAAGGAAAATATGAAATCTTATCTCTTCCTAAATATCAACATTTAGTATTTTCTGAACCCGTTTATATTGAGAAAAGAAAAAATATCCTCGGTGGTTATGGTTATTGGACGAAAGAAACAATTCTCTACCCCGGTGAATCATTATCTTTTATAACGAGCGCCAAAAACAATCTAAGGAAGCGGGATGATTAAAGTTATCACACTTTTATTGTTTGCATTACTGACTGGTTGTCAGTCAGTAGAAAGTAAAATCGAAGAACTCCCGACAGTTGGTTTTGACCCTATTCTATACAATAAAAGTGAGGCCTTTACTGACGGAAAAGTTACTTTACGTGTCGAAAGTTCAGGAACTGATGTTTGGCTTGTCGCCAAGAATGGAACCAGAAGTTTTATTGAGCTTTCAGGCCTAACGCTAGGTGGTAGTCGTTGTGCTTACAATGCCCGTAGTAAGCAACTTTTGCCCCCAGGCAGCGTAAGCACATTCGTAGTTCCTACGGTTGGAATGCTTGGACTTTGCTTCAACAATGAAGATCAACTTATGTTTATTAACCGTGCTTTTAGCAGAATCTCTCCCAAAGCAAAAGGAAAAGATTCGCTTTCGCTTTTATTTTCTGTTAGTTACGATTTTCCCGGAAAAGCGGACCTAATTACTAACCACGATTTTCAAGAGTTATATCTTTTATTTTTGAATGAGGATAATCTATGAAACAAACATTAATTGTTATTTTAATATGTTTTTGTCACACGGCTTTAGCATATCCATACCGTATCTATACTGTCCCGGAAGGGGCATTAGTAAAAAACATACTAACTAATGAATATCTAGGAAAAACCCCTGTGGTTGTGGACGTGAGCAATACCGAAGCTGGTTCTACTTTTGGGATTTCATTATTTAGACATGAAAATGTTGCTATAAAGATTTTTACAGTAATGCCTTCAGCAGAAAATAATTTTGCTGTTTCTGGACCTGACGTTGCAACTATGTCATTGCCGGGAAAAGCACCTTTAAACGTAGTAAATGATGGGAATGGCGCTTCTGTTCATATAGAACTAAGACCTTATATGTCTGAACCTGCGCACACCCCATATTAATATAACAAGAAATTAAAAATATAAATCATATGAACTGCATCATAAAGATGCAGTTCAATATTTATTCTGATACTTTTAATTTTTCTTTTATGAACTCCTCTAGTTCCTTAATAAAACCCGCATTTATCCTATTGAATTCAAAGCGAATTTTTCTACCAGTATTGTTTTTACTGATTCTTGCATACTTATCTTTGTTATCAAAAGTAATAAGATCACTTGTTTCCCATTTTGTGGAATAAGTTTTTTCACAAACACTTTCCACAGATTGTGTGATTTTTTCCATTACAACTTTTTGAGCAACCTGGAGATCTCCAATGTCTAAATCTTTTGTTTCCTCTTTAACATTATCTATTACTTCATCTAAAGGAAATAGATTTTTTTGCACATATTTCTGTAAACGAGACAAGCGACTATAATAGGAGTTCGGGATTCCTTCATAATCCGGGAATAAAGAGATCAATGTTTCGTCAATACGGGCCGCCTGGATTCTTTTGGCTACCGATACATGACTAATCCCAAGATATGCTGCGAGTTCTTCATTAGTAGAAAATCCTTTTTCTTCCATTTTTTTGATAAATTGAAACCCAACTTCTCTATATGAAAATTTTCGAGATGTTTGTGCTGCGGATATAATTGAATTTATATCATCTTCGGTTAGTTCATCCGGAAGAACCCACAGGGGGAGATCCTTTTCTGCCTTTATACAGCAGAAACGTCTGCGACTTCCTTCTATTAATAAATAAACCCCATCTCTTTTTACAGCGATCCCTTCGGTATCGACCCCTCTTTCTTCAATCTGCTTAAGAATATCTCTAACAGAATAATCTGTAAGGGCTTCTTGATTTCGTGGGTTCGCTGGATGGACTAAGGTCTCCTTCTCCACTCTCTGGGCTGGAACAATCACATGTTCCGCTTCAAGTCTCCGGCCCTTATGAAGAGTGAATAACTTTTTTATGCGAGGTGCTGTTTTCAAACCCGCAAGACCTGAACGGTGACCGACTTCTGTCCGCTTTGGTGCGTTTAAATATCGAGATTTATCATTCCCGATATGTTGCTCATCGCTCATGCGTTAACTCCTTGCTTAGCTGAAAAACTTTTTATTTCATTTATAAATTGCTGATATACCTGTAATACAGATTCTTCTGCGACATCAAGCTGCTTTGCGGAACAAAGTTCCTCTGATTTTTTGATATCAAGCACTGTACGCCCTTTGGAAGCAGCTGCCTTAAATGCTTCAGAATTTTTTATGTTAGCGGACATCAAAAGGTCCTGAACAGTTCTGATTAATTTATCCAAAACTATTCTTTCATATGGACTTTTGTCATCTACATTGACAGCAAGAACTTTGAACCATTTTAAATTGTCGCCCTTACTTGGTGATTGTTTAAACCTTTCACTTATTGTAAGCATGAAGTCTGTAGTAGAGGCGTAATCATATTCACGTGGTGACACTGCGACAAGAATCCCATCGGCCGCTTCGTCAGCAGCCCAGATCAAAGGTGAATCTTCAGGTGGAGTGTCTATAATAATCAAATCATAGTTCTGCTTCAGTACCGGTAAGATAACTTCCTTGAAACGTAGTAACAAAGACGTACGTTCTTCTCTAGAACATTGCCAGTATTTATCTTTAAAACGAGCATCTGTCGGAAAAGCCGTTATTACGTCCAAGTTTGGCAGATGCGTTGAAAAAGGCATATTAGTGATGATTTCTTCTTCAGAGAATCCTGAATCTAAATATTTTTTATACTCAGAATTTTCTTCATAAATTCCAAGGATTGCATCAATTGCTGTAAGGAAGACATCATCTTCTGAGACACTTTGAATCATGCTGCTTCCAATCGAACCTTGTGGGTCCCATTCGATCATTAATACACGTGCATTGAGTTGTAGATCTAAAGCAGCTGCTACTGCTAAAGCTACAGATGTAGTGCTTTTCCCTGTACCGCCTTTATGATTCTGAGTAACAATAGCTCTGCTAAAGTAATGATCGCGGTACTTGGGATAACCCAGGGCATCCATTATTTTTTGAACATCCCAGCGGGTGTAAAGATGATTTTTGTTTTGATAAATAGGTGCACCAACAAGTTCTTTTTCTTCTAAGTCCGAAAGTATTTTATTGAACGTTACTCGTGACTTCCCAAAAAAATCAGAGAGATTTTTTTTATTCAAACAGTGGTTATAGATCAGTCTATCAACACCATCAACACTATCATCAGAAACAGATACTCTTGATGAAGCCATCAGAGATTCCTTTAGAGAAATCTGCTCGCTTTTCATGCGCTGACCAACGAGGGCGATCTTTTCAAGTAAATTCATGGTTATGACCTTTTTGCACTGAAAACCGACTTTTACGCATATATGTAAACTTTACGTATAATGCGTCCATTTCCTTGTTATGCGTACAATTCTATCCTTAGTTTCAATCTTAAGCTAATGTTTGTTTACTTTTTTATGATTTTTTGTGAGCTTAACTTGCAGATGTGAGCTCAGACTCTCTAGTCCATACCTAATGCACAACCTGTTTAAACCACGATTCTTGTCTCCTTCTCTACGCTTTGAAGTTAAGAGCTCCATTAATGAATCTTCACGCCTACCCTATTTCTTGCTTAGACCCTAAAATCTATCTCACCGGTGTGCTGATATACGTTTCCTAACTGTGAACCGTTGTCGTCAGTCCAGTCTAAAGATATGAGGTGTTAATCTCTTGAGGAGGCACACTACGAATTATGGGAGCAGAGTTAGCAACCTCACCCCGAAATGAAACCCAACTTAAGGAGGCAACCCCAGTGTGGAGATTAAGGGGGTTAAATCTGCCAGCGGCTGACAGTGTCCCAGCTGCTGCTCAGTCACACCACGCCCTGATTTAATCCCCTGCCCGGTATTGTAATGACCGAAAAAAACCCGTGCACTGGTGTCGGCAGACCGGCATGCATGAATATGACGTTAATCTGTATCAGCAGGCACTTTTCGCATAATGGGAGCAAGTGATAGCAACGCCGCCCAGAACGGAATGCCAACATCAGGACTGAACCCAAGTTTGGCGATTAAGGGGGTTAAATTTGCAAGCGGATGACAGTGCCCCCAGCTGCTGCTCAGTCACACCACGCTTGATTAAATCTCTCGCCAGGTCTTGTTTTGACCGAAAATAGCCCAAGCACTGATGTCGGCAGACCGGCATATAGGAATATGACGTTAATCTGTATCAGCAGGTACATTTCGCATTATGTGAGCAAGTGATAGCAACCCAGCCCGGAACTGAAGGCCAGCATGAGGACAGAACCCCAGTTTGGCGATTAAGGGGGTTAAATCTCACAGCGGCTGACAGTGCCTTCAGATGCTGCTCAGGCATACTACTCTCCCTGATATAATCTCCCATATGTTCTTGAGATCGTCGGAAATCGCCCATGCACCGGTGTCGGCAGACCGGTATGCAGTAATGTGAATTTAATCTGCATCATCAAGCACATTTCGTATTATGGAAGTAAGTGTTAGTAAACCAAAGCCCGCCCAGAACGGAAGGTCAACATCAGAACAGAATCCCAGTTTGGCGATTAAGGGTGTTAAATCTGCAAGCTGCTGACAGTGCCCCAGTTGCTGCTCAGTCACACCACGCCCTGATAGAATCTCCTGCCCGGAAATGTGATGACCGAAAAAAGCCCGTGCACTGGTGTCGGCAGACCGGCACGCAGGAATATGACGTTAATCTGTATCAGGAGGCACATTTCGCATTATGGGAGCAAGCGATAGCAACCCAAGCCCAGAACTGAAGGCCAGCATCAGGACAGAACCCCAGTATGGCGATTAAGGGGGTTAAATCCGCCAGTGGCAATAAGATCCCGAGCGGTGTTTAAGAAATATTTCCCGAAGGACAATCTTCCGCTCGTACGATGAATATAGTGTTCAACCCGGGAGAGGGATCACTTAACCTGCTTAGCCTAAATCTTACGTCATTCTCTAAACGGAGTTTAAGCTTAATGGTCCTGAGAAAGTTAAAAGGACTACCCATAATGACGGTTTGAGATGGCGAATAAGGGTTTTTCTGCCAGCGGCTGACATTGCCCCAGCTTCTGCTCAGTCACACCACGCCTGATTAAATCTTCCGCCAGGTCTTGTTATGACCGAAAATTGTCCGTGCACTAGAGTCGTAAGACCTGCATACAGGAATGAGGCGTAAATCTTTATCAGGTGGCAAGGTTCGCATCATGGGAGCAAGGGTCTTGAACTGGAGGTTAACATCATAAAATCCCAGATTGGCGATTAAGGGTGTTAAATCTGACAGCGACTGAAAGTGCCTTCAGATGCTGCTCAGGTATATTACACCCTGAAAAAATCAAGCATCTGTGCTTGCGAATATCGGAAAAGGCCATGCACCGGTGTCGGCAGACCGGCATGGGCAATGAGACGTTAATCTGTATCAGCTGGCGCATTTCGTATCATGGGAACAAGTGTTAGCAACCCTCTCCAGGACGGAAGGACACTATCAGGACTGATCCCAGTTTGGCGATTAAGGGGGTTAAATCTGCCAGCGGCTGACAGTGCCTTCTGATGCTGCTCAGACATACTATGCACAGATATAATCACCCGTCCGTCCTTGTGATTATCGGAAAAGGCCATGCACCGGAGTCGGCAAACCGGTCTGCAGTGCTGTGACTTTAATCTTTATCAGCAGGCGCATTTCGTATTAAGGGATCAAGTGTTAGCAACCCTGCCCAGGACGGAAGGACACTATCAGGACTGAACGCCAGTTTGGCGATTAAGGGGGTTAAATCTGCCAGTGGCTGACAGTGCCTTCTGATGCTGCTCAGACATACTATGCACAGATATAATCACCCGTCCGTCCTTGTGATTATCGGAAAAGGCCATGCACCGGAGTCGGCAAACCGGTCTGCAGTGCTGTGACTTTAATCTTTATCAGCAGGCGCATTTAGTATTAAGGGAGCAAGTGTTAGCAACCCTGCCCAGGACGGAAGGACACTATCAGGACTGAACGCCAGTTTGGCGATTAAGGGGGTTAAATCTGCAAGCGGATGACAGTGCCCCAGCTGCTGCTCAGTCACACCACGTCCTGATAAAATCTCCTGCCCGGTAATGTGATGACCGAAAAAAGCCCGTGCACTGGTGTCGGCAGACCGGCACGCAGGAATATGACGTTAATCTGTATCAGCAGGTACATCTCGCATTAGGGAGCAAGTGATAGCAACCCCGCCCAGAACTGAAGGCCAGCATGAGGACAGAACCCCAGTTTGGCGATTAAGGGGGTTAAATCCGGCAGCGTGAGTAAGTGCCCGTGCTGTGTTAAAGAAATATTCCCTAAGGACAATCTTCCGCTCGGCCTTTTGTATAAAGTTGTCACCCCGGGAGCGGGGATCACTTTACCTGCTTAGCCTAAATCTTACGTCAATCGCTATCCGGAATTTTAGCTTAATGGTCCTGAGCAAGTTAAAAGGGCTACCCATAATGACGTCCCCAGATGGTGATAAAGGAGTTAATTCCGCCTTCGGCTTACAGTGCCGCAGCTGCTGCTCAGCAACACCACGCCCTGATTAAATCTCCCGCCTGTCCTTGTGATGACCAAAAATAGTCCGTGCACTGGCGTCGTAAGACCGGCATACAGGAATGAGGCGTTAATCTTTATTAGGTGGCAGGATTCGCATCATGGGAGCAAGGGCCCTAGAACTGTAGACTAACATTAGAAAATCACAGTTTGGCGATAAAGGGGGTTAAATAAGTTAAAAGTCTTCGGTGAGCAAATTGGATAAATTTTCAGAAACCAAACCGTTAATAATAAACTTTTAGAAGAATGATTAAAGGATATTAAGTTTTGTATGCAAAATGACACCAGTGATCTGTTTTCACTAATAATGCCGCGCTACTTTGATTACCTTTGGTAAACAAAAATGTAATTTACGTGATTTTCATCTTATAATGTCAGTATTGAAGTTATAAATTTTGTTTACTTAATGCGTACACAACCTAACTGCGATTTGTATTTATGTCACTGTTTTTACACCACATTAATTATAAAACCAAAATTTGCAGCACAGTGATGAACTCATTAAGTCACAACCTCATTTGTTTACTTAAGGCATACAATAAAAAACCAGATTCTTATGAGACATCTGGTTTAATTATTTTTGCTTGAAGATATTTACTCTACGCGGCCAAACCCGCTGCTACTTCTTGAGCATAGAGAATTTCTATTGCCTCGCCATAGCTACAATTCTCGCGGCTTTGAATTTCCCATAATTTACTCCTGTCAGCACTATCCGTAGTAAAACAAAGCTCCATTTTCCGGTCTACGTATAACCGACAGATCTCTTGGAAGTTTTCGAACCTGACTAACATCTCTGAAAACACCTTTTTGACTGTACGAATATTTTTCATACGTTCATATTCTGCATCTGAAGTAGAAAAATATTTATTAGCCTTCATTGCTTCAATGCTTTCTTTTTCTTGTTTCATGATTATCTTCCAAGGCGAGTTAGCAGTCAGGGCCCGGCCAACAGAAGAAGTAAAATAATCTTCAAACGACTGTGTGATACAGATGCCAGCGCAGTTTGTTTTCCTGAACCTACGCCATGCCGCTTCGAGGAAGGAAGAGAAGAATTGGTTTGATTGATTTCCGGCACCTGATGAATTATCAGGACGAATGTACTCCCATGCTTCATCAAGGATGAACAAGCGACGACGCCCATCTTTTTTGATGAACATTGCATGCTGAGCAGCCTGAATGATAGACATTAATACAACTGTCTGAAGGTGGGGGGTGCCTTTTAGCTCCTCCAGTTCCAAAACAATAAATCTGCTGTCGAAGTTGATTGGAGGCAACGTATCGGTAAACCGGTGCCCATAAATTCCACCTTCGCACCATGCTCCGAGTTGCTCCCCAATATCCTTTATACGTTTGTCTTCATGCTTCTTGCAACGCAGAGCAAAGCCGGTTATTGAACCGGTCCGACCTGATTTTCTGGATTCTTGGTACTCTTCTGCAATAAGCTGAAGCATCACTGATTGTTGATAATCATCGATAAGGCCTTTCTCTGAAGCCATAATTTTTAGCTGATTCAAAACCATTATGGTCTGAGCAACTTTGTCTTTTTCTGCATCGTTTGAAGTTGATTCACCGGTAAATTCAGGTGCTTCGTTAAATACATCGTCGTTAACAGTGATGTCAGTTAGGAAGGCAAAGGGATTTAGGGTGAAGTCAGGGGTTTTACCGAAATCAATAAATTGACTGTTTGTATATTGTTCCGCAATCCCCTGGTAAGAACGGCCCACGTCCACAACAAATACTTGAGCACCGTCAGGATCATCATCTGGGTATTCGTTTTCTAAAAAATGCTTAAATGTTGAGCGATAATGAACGAGGTTATTAGATCGCGGTCCAGCTCCAAGATAGTTATTGATTAGATATGCTGTCCAGAATGACTTCCCTGCACCTGACGTTGCACCAATAACCATGTTATAGCTTGCAGAAGTCTTGAAAATATCAAGTCCCATGAGTTGACCTTCACGAGAAACTAAACTCAGTACTGGTCTATCTGTATTACCTTTCCAGGGCCCAAAGATCGGTGTCATATGAGCCGCTCCGGTGTTGCTCACTACTTCGGAACGGTCAAGGTCGAAAATTGTCTTTGGGTCATTGCACATTGGCAGACATGACATAAATGACGGGAAAACGATAAAGGAATCATCTGCTACTTTGACCCGGCTTTCGAGGTAAAAGGATTTGAGATCGTTAGCTGCTGTCTGCACAGAATTGGCATTACTACCCATAACAGTGAAAGTAAGATACCCTCTTAAAAGCTTTGCGCCATCCTCAAGCTCGCGAGTTACGGCCATGTAGTCATTATCCATATCCCGCAGGCGAGGGCAGAATGTGACAACTGAAGGTATACTTGCCTGTTTATTAGTGATTGCTTTGTAGCGGACGTTTTCTTTTGACAACTTGAGCGGATCGGCAAACTGAACAGTCTGAGTGATCATAAATGGGCTGAAAATTGTCTTACGTCCATGCATCCAGTTAACTACTAACTCATACATACAACCGAAATTGACGTATTCAGGAAACTTTACAACGGAAAGTTGTTTGAAGTAACGATGCTCAGATTCGTCGTCACTTTGTGTGACTGATGAGAAATGATTTTCTGTGACTGTATACTTACGGCCGGGAACGTTAACTTGTTCATTAAGCCTTTTCATAGTGTTAACGTCTATGAAACCTTCAGCCCACCGGGAGTTCTTTCCGGGGTTTACGACCTTATCTATACAATAGAGCCAGTTTTCTGCATCGACCTTAAACGGATGCAATCCAATCGTAATTAACTTACTTACAAGTTCAGAGTAAAGTGAATCGATACGCGAATGTTCCAGCTCGGTAGGAAGGGCAGACTGTAAAGGAATCGATAGCGAGATCCATACCTGAAAATCCCTCAACATAAGGTTATCATGATCAGGTTTTAAAGGCTTATGCATACTTCTGTCGTAGTAGTCCAACTGATAACCATTAAGCAGATCTGCTTTAAGCTTATCGTTCCCAGTCATACGCCCACCTCGCACAGCTGACCAAGCACTAAGCTGTAAAGTCAGGTCTGGCAATGCAGTCAGAGATATTTGACAGACAGTATCTGTAGGGAAATCCATTTTGAACATTTCAGCAAGAACATCTTGCTGATTATCAAAAACTCCAGGGGATGGATTACAGATAAACATAAACCCTAATCTGTTGCCATCAATCAAAAAATAGTGAGTCCCTGCTAATTGATCGTAAACAGGGATAAACCCACCTAATTGATGGCGATTTAAACCGCTATTGTAATTATTGATAGCTTCCATATTTGACCTTACAGTTGTCTAACAATGCCGTTCGAAGAGACAGCTTTAGTTGCTTTTTGTTGCTGCTGCATATTTTCCCGGGCCGCATCCTGTACTTCTAAAGGAACTATGCGAGCTGGGTTTGAGGTCGAATTCTTGCCAGCAATCCATGTTTGCGGTTTTACGTTGACATAAACGTAGCCGGGAAGATTAAGCGCATCGTTATCATCGGTATAAGGTGCAAAAGTAATTCTCATTACTTTCCCCTGTTGCAGAACAGCAAGTGGTTCAGGAGCCACTACAGCTTGTTTATAACCTTGCGAACGGTATTGCTGGATCTGCCCAGGGTTGAGAGTCGGGTTAACGGGCTGGCCATTGTAAAGAGAGTACATATCCTTACCAGGGCTGATATCAGAATTAGGTGCAACGTAGCGTGGGGCATTTCCAGCAGAAACCGGATAGCTTGTTTGTTTAACGACTTCCGCAGCCGGATGAACGAAAGGGTTACCAGTTGAAGAGGCAGTGCTATAACTGCTAGTCATCCTTACGTTTGAATTAACCGGTACACCAGAAATAGGCCGTGGTCCAATGGATGAAGTAGGGGCACCCATTTTTAAAGTTTTATCGTACATGACAGGTAACTGACCAACTGGCTTAATTTCGGTTTTTGAATAAGCCACAGGCTGATTTTTAAGGGTAGTAGACTGTGGATATTTGACTTCCCCTGGAGGGCTAATTTCAGTTGGATAACGGCTGTCATTGACAGCCGATTTCTCCTTTCCCGATTCCGACTCTTCCCCCGCCAGTGCAGACAGATCATCTCGATTATTAGTTAACTCCATAACTTCGCGAGGACCTTTACAGATAACGCCCTTTTCAATGCCTGGACATTCGGATTCGGAACTACCGATGGAGCACCCCGTAAGATATGAGGATGTACCTACAACCAGAGCACTGAGTACCAATCTTTTGATGTTCATAAACTAGCCTTAATTTGTCTCAAATGGATTTTTTAAGAGAGGTTCAACGCTTTGGTTCAACCAGTAGTCGAAATCTTTTGGAATGCCATTACCAGCCAAACCATCCTGTCTGACAACTGAAGGTACACCCTGCAATTTATAAATTCCTGCGAGCATCAATGACGCTACCAAAGGTTCCGCCGGACATTCTTCTGCTTCTTTTTGAGAGAGCAATCTTTTTTCAATGTCGGATTTGCTTCCCATTAGCCAACGAAGAATATCGAGGTTGTTTATTTTTCCTTTTTCTTTACTACACCAGAGCCTTCTAAGCTCTTCTTTTGGCTCACCGGGTGAGGGAACTAAAACAATATCTATCCGATACTTGTCCCGATCTGCATAGAATTTCTTAACAAGTTCCATGCAACCGTCACAATCAAGTGTTATGAAAATGGCTGCTTGTCTTTTAAGCTTTGAATTTCCCAGAGGAATGGACGCTACAGTTTCCAGAGGGAAGGGGGCCTCATCAAGACTAATAAAATAGGAATTCCTGATTTCTTCTACAGTCAGAACAGGTTTACGTTTAATTACATCAACAAGGCTTCCCCCAGTAAGGGAGTATCGGCCATCGGTCGTTACTGCCATTAGCTGCGAACGTTCGTCCTGAAAGAGGTATAGCCCACCAGAAGGAATGTATATGGCATCCTTAGGTTTATATCCTTTCATTTTTGATAACACACCCGAGATCTGACTGGGTGAAACGCCACCTTCCTTTGCCTTTGCCATTAACGCAGCAGCATCACTATTAGTTAGGACCTGCTCTGAAGCATAAGTGACCGTATTCGCCATAATGGCGAAAGCCGCCATTAAAGGGAAAAGTAACTTTTTCACTATTGGGTGCCCTCTACTTCTTTGCATTATAAGAACTTGATTGTACCGCTTCAGAGCTATCTTCAAGTTCCATATAAGTGACGATTTCAACACTATCCGGTACAGTAACGGCAAGCGTTGCATCAATAATTAAATAGCCACGGTCACGGTAGATCTTCATTAATGTTCTGAAATATTCTTCGAATTGAGATCTATCATTGTCAGCAGTACGGCCTCCGTGATGCTTGAAAAATTCCTTACGTAATTCAGGCATGTCAAGCACTGCAATCTTGTACGAAGGCTGGGATTGTTTATTGAAGTAATCGTAAACATTCATAAAGCCTTTATAACCATAAATAATGACCAATACGGCAAAGGCGAAGAAAAATAAATACTTCAATATTTTTTCAATATCAATTTCGAAGGTAATTTTTTTTGTTGTCCTTTCTCGCACCATTTTTTTAGTGATTTCAGGTCCAGCTGATTCAGGCGATTCTTTTTTTTCTAAACTATCCATTTAAACCTCAGCGACTGGTCAGATTCGTTGGAATTGTAGTTCCGGTCTGAACGACAAATGTAATAGCTCGGCCAGGGCTAATTTCTACGATTGGCCACTGTTGTTCTGCAATTGCGGTGTAGTAATCGACGAGTCGATTAAGACCACCTTGAGCTGCACCAGCCCCGGCTAATGCCCCAAGTGCACCAAAATTAGGGGACTGATACTGAGCCTGTGAATTAGGGTCGATGTTAAGTGAAGATACCTTACTGGGACTTAAGCTACCGGCAAGTGAAGAAAGTCCACCGGCAAATGCAGCTCCTGCAATTGCGTTACCATTTCGGCTGATAAGCGTGCCTCGGATCCCATTTTTTCCGTCATTTTCACTTACAGCATATGCTTCCAGTTTTACGTCAAAAGCTTTCCCTTTTGAATTAACACAAGAGATAGAAGTGGCACGTATGTAAGCACGCTGTGACGCCAGATCACCAACAGCTGAACCCAGAAGGTTACAGTCACGCAAATCCATGGTGAAATTATTGGGCATGATGACATCTTTTTTAATACGCATCGTTACTGGCATTGGTTCTGATTTGGAAGAAAGGCTTGTAGGCGCTTCAAGCCCGGTAATCAGAACACCAGTGATAATAGATGTTGCCGGAAGAAACATTTCATCTTTTCGGGCAGCATGCCGCGCTTTGCTATCAACTGGCGCAGTACCATCACCTCGTACAGTCCGAGTTGGCGCTTTATCTCCTGCAATGACCTCTCTGCCTTCCTTGATTCTGTTTTCAGACACGGGCATAACCTGAATGACACCATCGGTACCATTAGTCTTAATGGAACTTTGTGTGATTGTTCTCATTGGGCTATTACGCGTAGGTGTGATAGAAGCGTAATTAGGGTTTACGCCATTAATCGGCGCATTAGCATTAAGCTGATAAGGAGCTGCCGGTGCCTGCTCATTAATCGTTTTACGCGAACTACCAGCATCCAAGTTACGATTGCCGTTTCGATTTGTCTGCATATCATTAATTTGCTGAGACAGCTGCTGAAGTTGAGAAGTTAAACTTGCAACTTGGGCTTTAGTTTCCTGTTGGGCTTTTTCTGCTTTTTCGCGGTCCTCTTTCGCCGCATTTTGGTCAAGTCGGTTTTGCTTAACCATTTCTTTATATACTTTCTGGCTTTCTTCATTACTCAATTTGTTCATTTGCGAATCATCTAACAACAAATTGGTCTGCATGTCTTTTTTCTGTGTTTTCTTTTCTTTCTTAACTGGTGTGGAAAAAATAGACTGGCTAATAATATAAACAATCACTACCAGCAGAGCGCCAATAACAGAAAGTCTGACGGTCTTATTTTCCCAGGCCTTTTTAATGTCCATGATTAGCTCCACTTGTAGGTTTCTGGAATCGTTTAATTTTTAGATTTCGTTCGCTGTCAGACATCTGAGGAACGATATAGGGTTCACCTGCTCTGGCCCAGTTTTCACGAACAGATGGATGATTCATTTCAGCTTTATCTATCTGGCTCGTTCTAGATATTTCATGTTTGTAATTAGGTTCCAAAACGTTACTTTTGTGATAGTCAAAAGCATTCTCCTCATTAATATTGCCCTCTCCTACAAATTTATCAATAAGAGTTGGATCGTTCATTATTACTGTCTGAACGGGAAAAGCGTTACTGCCATCTTCGATACTAATGGGTGCGTCCGGAACGATTAATACACTCCTTTTTGGTATATATTCTGACCTGTAGTAAAAGCTGGTTAAAGCAAATACGACAAAACCAATCACGGTGGCCCCAAGCAGAGCAGGCAAAGTAACTTTTCCCATATTATTTTCTGATTAGACTTGGTCTGGTTGTAACCCGGGCCTCGCGTTCCTTGAACAATTTATCCCGGACTATGTAAAGCTCTGTTTCTTCTCCCGGTTGCAGGTATGCTTTATCAAATAAAGCACTTGCAATAACGCCTTCTGCCATACACTGCTGATCAGCAACGATTTGACCGTATGGTTTATCGTTTTTCACAAGAATTACATCAATAAGTTCACGTGAGCCAACCAGTCTCTGACCGAGCTTTGCATACATATTAAAGTTACATGGTGACTGCTCTGGCGCAGGAATACGAGAAAGTCGGTCCTGTTGTAAACTGAATCCTGAAGGGACCTCACCAAGAGCCACAGGAGTCAATAAATCAATGATTCTTTGTTTATGATCGTCTTGTTTTGGATCCGTTGGAGCCAGTTCTTCTGACTGGGAGCGGGCCAACATTTCCTCATAGTTTTGCTTATCCAATGAGGTTTCACGTTTGGCTTGCATAGATGGGCTTAAAGATGTAGTAACTGAAATCATCGCACCGGGAACATCAAGCGGTACCAGGGTCAGGTTATAGGTCGATTCAGGTACCTGATCTTCAGACAACATAATCCCGATTGGTTTATCGGTATTAGTTGAAATAAAGACATCGCCACCATTAACAAATATGCTTGCCTCTTCAGCAGGGGTAGAAGTACTGACAGAAGCATTCTTGAAGCTGGTCGATATTCTGTTTTGAAGTCCTCGTGAAACTGGCAGTACCACATTCCCACCAGGCGGCACATTTACACGCTGAACTTCTTTATATCGGTTACGAGCTTCGACATAAAGTTCATCGGCTTTTGACGTGGCGGTCGCATTGGTTGCATTCTGCTGGGAAGAGGTACCTGTTGGTCTCCCATAGCTATCAATTGCACCAGATCGGGTCTGTGCGTCAAATCCGGGGAGACTAGGATTATTTGATAATGCTCCAGTAATAGCGCTTACCGCAGGCGAAGCATTGCTGGCTGGGGAAAGTTGCACGGTAGGGAGATCAGTTGTAGGTTTTTGTCCCTGCGCATTACCGGCTTCACTAAGGTTTGTTTGTGCACCTGACTGTTCAGAACCAGCTTGACCCGGAATAATGGCTTTTGCAGCTCCATTCTGAAATCCGTCAGCACCAACTGGCATTACAACCGGGTTATTAATTGTTGCTGGCAATTGGTATTCTTCAGCGATTACGCAGTTCGAAGTCGTGAGCATGATCAATGCTGTAATTGCGTTGAAGCCTAAGCCCTTTTTTTTAATCATCACTTGTTACCTGTAGACGGTGGCGGATTATCCAGCGTTGCCAGTTGCTCTTTGCCGTTTATCGTAATTTTTTTAATATTCGGTGTTCCGGAATATTGATTTACATATGCAATTCTTGGGCGACCATTTTTCATCCCGAGAACCCATTCATAAGTCCATTTCGATGATTCAGTTTTGTCCGGAACATTTACAAGTCGAGTCGTTTTGGTACCCCAGACATAGACCATGTCATTTTTTGGATCAAAGTAAATATCATTAGGCTTAAAGGTCTGCTCAACACCACGAGCCTGCATGATATTTATCTGCTCCTGTAAAGACTCACTCGTTTTAGCCTGTAGTTCAGGTGAAAGGGCATCGAGGACATAGGCCGTCACAAAGGAAATATTAGTTGGATTAATATTCCCTAAAAGGGTACTAAAAAAGAGAGCCCATTGTGTTTTATAAGATTCCGATGCTTTGTTACCAACAACCGTGATCTCTTCATTCATGTTTGGAGGGGTAACAATCGTCACTGGGTCAGTGAAAAAAAGAATCTTTGCAACCAATAACCCAATGACGGCTATTGAAACAGTATTAATGCGGATAAGTTTTGTATCACGATTAATCAGGGCGCTGTATGTAATTCCAGCACCTGACGCTTCAGCTTGTGGGCTAAATCGTTTTTTAATGTCCAAAAAACGTCCCTTAGCACTTTCATCTTTCTTTACGTATGACTGTTCAAGATCACCGTTTTCATCCTTTTTAGATTTTTTGAAAAAAGGGATGTTAATGCCACTTAGCATTTTCATTCATAGCTCCATCAAGAATACAAATCTCTGATAAATGGATCGTTGAAATAACGGCTACTAAAAACTGCTTTACCTGGCAAAAAACCGAGCCACCAGAGTTTGTGTTTTAGCAATCCTCTTATTCCTGACTCAGCTGCTTTGTTATACGCAATCCAATACACAACCGCTGCTACAACAGAAAACCCGAAGCATTCGAAGATATTCCCAAATGCAACCAGAATGAATGCAAGCCCTAATTTTTTGGCATCCCAAAACAAAATCAGTAGAGGCATGTTGATCCTGAAAGGGAATCTATAGGTATGCTGAGGAACGTCGTTCTGCTTACTCATTAAAAATCCAGAGAGGGGGATGAACCCCCTCATGCATGATTAACAATAAATTACAGCGGTACGCCAGCATCCATAAAGGTGCTGATAATTTTCTCGCCGTTGGCCATTACCAGCATCATGAATAATGAAACCAGTGCCAGGCCCGGGTTAGGCTTAAGGACAGAGAAATATACGCTTGAGATCAACATCGCGGCTGCCAGAATTTTGCCCGGAGCTCCAGTCATACTTTCACTCATGTATGACCAAATATCTCCCAGTGCCCCATCATCTGAACCCGCATATGCCAGACCGCAAAAAAGCACGGTCAGCAGAACAAACAAAATCACTTTTGCGCTTTTTGTTTTAAAAAGTGCAGCCGTGTTAGATTTCTTTTCACTAAGGCCAATATTTAAAGAAAGTTCCATAATTACTCCGTGTAGATTTGAGTTCACGTAAACGCGAATGAATAATACTTTTTTATTCCGATCCTTCCGTTCGCATAAACCCCCTTTTTTTAACGTTTAGCGATTGGTGAATTTTTAAGCAAAGGGCCTAAAGCATAATCTTTGAAAGGTACCAGTGAACGCTTAGTAAAAGTTTGAAAGAGGGGAGGGGGTAAGATTACGTTAAGCTCAATCCTGAAGCTGATGAGACTCCTCAAGCATAAAAGTCACTTTTGATGGTTTGAAAAGCTCTAACTAGATATCGGGCAGGTAACTAAGCTTCATATCTAATCTTTTTTGTTCCCTTATTATCTATCTCTTGATTCTGAGAAGGCCGCATATCACTGTGCTCCCTGGTTCGGCAACTATCAGTTGGAGAAACTACATACAATCCTCGGGCCGGTGCGTCATTCATCTAAATGCCTTTTACACCTCTGGGCGTGAGTGGGACTTTGTCTTGTCCATACGAACATCATTCATTCGAATGCTTTTGGCCAATGCTATTTAAGCAAATGCTTTCTGGCTGAGTCCTTTTGCGAATGAGTCTTTGATATAACTGCATGAATTTTGGGTTGTTTGGTGTACTAACAAAACAAAGGCATTTCTTTGAATGCCATTGGAGTTGTGATGCTTCTGATATTTTTTTGATCTCATATCAAGCACATAGTCCTTCTGATGCCCAATGTCATAGATGTCTTGGACCATTCTCGCTCTTAACAAAGCTGAACTGTGTGTCATTCGACCTAATGCCATTCACCAAAATGCCTTTTTATACCACTGCATAGCTATGCTCGGGATACAGTGGCAAACAAAAGCATTTCAATGAATGAATTTTTGGGATACCGACATCAAAAGCATTTGTATGAATGTAAGAGGCGTAATCCACAAAAGGCATTCACGTGAATAGAGTGC
This sequence comes from Enterobacter cloacae complex sp. IR53030, assembly GCF_049238365.1. Lineage (NCBI taxonomy): Bacteria > Pseudomonadati > Pseudomonadota > Gammaproteobacteria > Enterobacterales > Enterobacteriaceae > Enterobacter > Enterobacter cloacae complex sp. IR53030. Next base: position 23,674 of record NZ_JBMKHA010000030.1, on the reverse strand, counting down.
GCACGAAACCATCTTGCTCAACGGCATTTAATGAATGGGCTAGCATGTACGCTTGAGTCAGAAAGGCATACAGATGAATAGTCAGGAGTTCGTTTGAAAAGTTACTTTTTTGCACATTAAGCCGAGATGTAAGACCAGTAGTAAAAGAAGCACTAAGCATAGCACTGATAAATAACTTATTTTTCAGCAGGTTATAACCAGTGCATACCAGATAGCTTTCAACCTTGTTTGGCAAGGGCCAGCTTAGGGCTTCTTTTGAAGATCTGAAATTGTATGTCGCGACCTTTCTTAACTTCTTGATAATCGAGATATCCGATAGATTCAAGTTCCCGCATTGCTTTACGAATTATCTGGTTTTGCGTACGAATAGGGGTTGTAAGAAGCAACCTTTCCCTCAACCGTTTCATATTAACGAACAACGTACCAGCTGGCATTGCTTCAAAATAAATATAGAGAGATTGCGCAGCTTCTTTTTTAGCCAAAATGTATAGAACCTGAAGGCTTAACAATGTCTTATGGTCGTAACGATACAGTTCCCACATAGAAGGATCCCCAACCAGCTCAACAGTATCGCTTGGATCAATCATAGCCTTCTGCACCAGATGCGTTACTGTGAACCGACCACTACGAGAGTCTGAGAAGGCAAGCACTACCGATGCAAGGTTCATTAATGACTCTTTAAAGCGCGCACGAGTTCGTTTGTTGATGTTTGTTGAACTGATACCACACATCTTCGCAAACTCGTTAAAAGTCAGGCTAATCTTCTCGGAAGTAAAACCATATTTACTGAAAGCCATGATGATCCCGAGCCAGCACTTAAAGTCGGTAGACATAGATAGTTTGACACCAGTTATCTTGATGTCGTCATAACCCTCCGATCTTGCAATTTCCATACACGAAAGCTCATCAGAGGCATCAACTTCAAAGTTTCGGTCGCGGTTTTCTTTTGTGCCGACAGGGGTAAATACACTCAATCTCAGCAGGGCCACGGGCTGAACCGACTTGGACGAGTTAGGCGTCAGTTGATAAGTCTTACCTGATTCATTACTGGTTACGTCAAAAGGATGGATTAACTCGTTGTTTTTAATCATTAACTTAACTCGTCGGTGATAAGATTTTCATTTGGCAAACTGTTTATAACATATTCTTGCAAATGCTTTTTACGCATTTACCTAAATGCCATAAGCATTCCAGTAAATGCCTTCCTTATTCATTCAAATGCTTTTCGCATGCATCCGAATGCCGGATCCTTTCATAAAGTTACTATAATCAATGAGTTAAAGATGCCGTGATCTTTACTTGAACTCTATTGATCTTTAGTGATCTAAAGAATTGATCTAACCTGTTGAAAACAATGATAAGTCCATATAAAACAAGGAATAGCGCTCCTTTATCAATATCTACAGATCGCAAACGGAAATGAAAGTGGGTTTACTATCATTGTTTTATTCAAGACAGTTTTTATTTTAATTTTATTAAGCAAATTTTTTGAGTTTACCTTTTAGATGTATCAGCCCTATTTGGCAAATTTGAGGTTCATGTATCATGTAGTAAACAGGAGGAAGATATGAACAACAGCAAACATACAGTCATTGAAGTGGATACTAATCTAGTTGAAATTGAAAAGGGATTTAATCCCCGAGAGGCGGTAATCGGAGATTTGTGTTACGAACAAGAACCTGTCAAATCGATGATTGTGTCAATCAAACAAGCCTTTAAGGAAGGAAGGCAGGTTGATATGATCAAGGTCGTAAAAAGAAAAGGTAAATATTTAGTTCGTCAAGGTCATACTCGTTTTCATGGCTTAAAATTAGCAATTTCTGAAGGTGCTAATATTCCAAAATTATCTGTTATCTTAATCGATTATAAAAACGAAATTGAAGAATACCTTGAGAACCTCGATGGTAACAGAAGCAATGGGCTAAATCCGGTTGGGCAAGCTCATGCATTAGCTCATGCTGTTAGTCTCGGGTATTCGGTTGAAGAACTAGCAATGCGATATCAACGATCAACTACCGCAATTCGTAATATGCTAAAAATCCTTGATATGCCATTAGAGCTTCAACGTTTGATTAGCCTAAATCTAATCAAAAAAACGCTCGCCATTGAAATAATGTTAAAATATTCCAACGATCACAAAATGGTTTTAAAACATATAGAAGGTTTCTTACCTGGCGTTAAGAATATTGAGACTACAACGAGCAAAATTGTAGGCATACCTGAACACAATGCAGCTGGAGCAGGACCAGACACCTTAAATAAAGGCGGACCAGAAAAGAAAAATTCGGCAGTCACACGTAAGACTTTGGGTATTAAGCGCCTCTCGCATAAGAAAACAGAACGGCTAAAATCTGAATTTCTTGAGCTTGTGGAAAGTACACATACGGAATCTATAACGAATACTCAAACAGAACTAAAATTTGGTAGAGATAGTGCACACTTGTTCAAAAATGTTGATAGTAAAAATGTAATATTTTCTGATGATGGTGTTCAAATAATCTTGAATGATGAAAAGCTAAATATTTTATTGTCTTTACTTAACGACGAAAATACAGCAATCATTCTTTCTAAACCAAAATTAGAAGAGCTTCTGGAAATTCGAGATCTCCTTAAGGAATAAAAACCCGAGGATTAGTTGAGTGATTAAACCTATAAAGCTGACTCTTATCGATAATTATAATGATTTGCTTCTAACTCATGAAGTCCTTAAACGCAACATGGAAGAGTTAGAACACGGTAAACGTTTTGACCAATTTCCTGAAGGGCATGACCACTATGAAAAAACTGTGAAAGAAGCTGTAGCAATCGTAGAGGCACGTTTGGAGGTGTTTCGAAAATGAAATCTCTTTTCTTTACTCTTGATGGTCATATGGTACCAGCCTCAGTGAATGTATCCCTTAACGGAGATGGAAATTATTATGCACCTATCGAAAGAGAATGTAACGAATGTGCGGGCACAGGCCACAAAGGGGCTGATGTATGTGAAAAGTGTCATGGGGTGCAAACAGTTGGACCCATTATTGAAAAATTAGTGGTACTAGAGCCAATTACCTTTCTCGATAACATTCCGGAACTGCGTGTTAACCCAACACTCGAAGCATGGAAATCCAGAAACCACGTACTTATTGAGAAAGCAAAAAAGGCTAACACTAAGTTTTCTAATAGTATATTGGCGCAACTAGACAATAACCGTTTTTTGACAGAACGCCAGCTGGATTGTTTCTTTACAACCTTTGATGTGATGTTGTCTGAAACTCCGGAAAATGAACAAGAAATTTTAAAACATAGCTACAATATCGGCCAGGTCATAAGCATTGAACTAACATTTACTGAAGTCAGGGCCGCGTACGCAAAAAGTAAAGGGAGTTATTTTTTTACATTTACTGGTAAAGTTAGAAATGACGGGATCGCTTTAACGGCCGATAAACAGGATCACATTTTATTGGGTGAACGTTATCATTTGACTGGAAAAGTCAGAAAATTCTATGATTTTGATTCGAAAAATTATGCTGCAATAACAGTTTTTAAGTTAAGTAAACTCCAAGACAGTTAAATGTTTTACTGCTTAAATATAGAGCCAAGACTTAAACTGTCGTTAGGACTCACTCACGTAATATTGTTGCTTACGCAATGGGTTTTATCCCTCATAAAGATCTGCGAGTATAAATCTTTTACATTTAAATTCCCCTCTATCACAACCTTTTCAATAGTAAAAAAATGATAATCTTATTAATTATAATTTTTAATTTTTTGTATACCAATACCATACAGTTAAGGCTAAAAGGTGATGATGGAGATGGACTTTAAAATGCACAATGATCTGGGTCTCGGTTTCATTTGTAAAAATGCAAGAACATCGTCAAAGCCAACGTTAAGAAAAGTTACTTTTCCGGTAAGCGCATATGAAACGTCTAAGCTTTCTTTAACCGGTTTTCAATGCCCCACAGCCTGCCGATTTCCTTTTTTTGTGCTATGCATGATAATCCATAACCATCTTTCGTCTGCATGCCCTATCAACCAAAATGAATGTTCAAATCATATATCGCAATTTTCTATCGACATTAAAGTACAAGATTGGCTTAGCCGTTCAAGAGTAGCGTTTATTGATTTCCATAATCTAAGAAATACAGATAAAACCACATTAATAACAGTGGAACATCTTGAAGCTTTACTTACTGTTATGTCAACTACTCTTGTCGCTTACGCTCCATATTCAAAAAAGAGACTTAACTTTAGCTTTCTAAATTCATTTACTTTGTCTAAAACTTCTCAAAGTTACACATTAACTTTCCCGGTAGTTCTCAGTCCGCTTTTAGATGCTCTTGGCGGTTTCATTCAGGAATGCATAACCGAAAAATTGTTAAAACGACGAAATTCGAATTTCATGGTTTACGAGTATCTTAAACGTTCAGGCCAGAGCTCTCATAAAGTGGAGGACATTAATAACGACTTACAGCTTAAAACTCTAAATATAAGACTTATGAGCGTCCTTACTGGGCTTTCTCAGCAAGGACTCATTTCATTTATTTGCGAAGGAAAGAGGGGCGACCGGAGAATAGAAGAGCTTCAGTTTATACCTTATGTTCAACGAACTCACCCTGAGGTATTAACTTTTCAGGAATGGATTAGCCCCGTTGATTAGAATTAACTCTATTTCAGCACGGCCAGTATTTCTGTTTCCGTTTTCCGTGTATTTGGCTTACTTCCTACGGATCGGTAAGCGCTGAGTCTGTGTATGACGAATCCACGCTCTTCATAGAGGCCCAAAGTGAATGGTGTCAGGCTATTTGATATCGCAACAGCAGCGCCTTTTCTGTGAGCGTCAACGAGCATATTTGCTAACAGCACGTGGTCGCTTTGGCTGAACGGTTTACCATCGTAACTGACAAAACTAGTTTTGCTTGTTTTGTCATATGGCGGATCACAATAAATCTGATCTCCTTCGCCGGTTGCGGCCAGAGTCTCCTCAAAACCAGCGGTGATCAGTTCAATACCTGAAAGACGAAATGAAAGGTAGTCTATTTTATTGAAGTCAAGCTTCAGTTCTGTATGTTTCCCCCAGGGCACTGAATAGATTCTTTCTGAGTTATAGCGGCACATACCGTTATAGCCCAGGCGATTCAGGGAGTAAAACAAAGCCGCTCTTTGAAGCGGTTGACCAGAAATACAGGTTTTGTTGAAACGGTCCCTCATCTCATAGTAGTCCTTTTCGACAAAGGTTTTATCCGCTAGGTTTTGGACCTGATTTATAAAGTTAGTTTTCTGTCTTTGAATAGTCCTGTATAGGTTGATCAAGTCTGGATTGCTATCTGCAAGCAATGCATTTTGTGCAAACATGTTCAGAAAAACGGCACCACCGCCTATAAAGGGTTCTACCCACCGGCAACTATGATCGTGTGGGTAGTGATGGCTGATGAAAGGCATCAGTTTCGTTTTTCCACCAGCCCATTTGATTATCGGCATGTGTCTGAGATGTCGAGTCAAAGTGTCTATACCTGAGAGAGAAATTTAGGTGCTGGTATCGTACCTAACCACGGGCTTTAACTAATAACTTAGGGAGCAAAAAAAAGTTGTTTAAGACGCACAGTTTTGACTTTCAGCATTGCGGATTTATAAGATTTTTCCTCACTGATACCTGAACTTTATGTTTTGGATTTATGTCTTTGTTTATGAAGCGATTTTGATGCCATCACAAGAAATGGGGAGCCCTCTTTTTTTGTGAAAAATCAGAATAGGCTCAAAAAGTACCTTTTTTGCGAAAAATTATGGATTTTTTTTTCGGTAGTATCCCCGCTACGCAGAAAGTAAGCAGAAAAATGTAACGGAGCCCCTATGAGTGTTTTACTGACAGAACCTACACAGCAAGCTAATGACAAGGTCTTTAAAACGGCCCATGTTGCCTTTTCAGTAGTTACTGGCACAGGTCGTTACGTCACTGGGCTTAAACAGTTCCGTGATGCAAACCCTGAACTTTGTACTGAAGTAAGTGACCAGAAAGCATGGGCTATCCACCCTTCAGTAATTCAGGTCACGCCAGGCTTCAACTCCCGCGAAATGGGAATGGGTGACGATTACTATAAGCTCCCTGAGGTTGAAGAACACATCTACAACATCAAGAATGCCTACATTCGAGGTGACTATGTAGACCCTATCCGAGTACGTGTCATTGATGGGGTACCTTTTGTTCGCCAGGGGCACTGCCGTTTAAAAGCCGCAATGATGGCATGTGATGAAGATCATGACATCACAATCCTTTGCGTTGAGATTAAAGAAGATGAAATTGGCTGTGAGCTCGCGACCATTGATGGTAACCGTGGTCTTGCGCTTTCTCCTGTTGCGCTTGGCGAGTCCTATCGTCGCCTACATTCTCTTGCTGGCTGGTCACTCGAACGAATTGCTCAACGTGAAAATAAAAGCCCGACGACCATCAGTTCTCTTATCCGCCTGACAACCTGTTCTGTTGTTATCAAGAAATGGATTCATGCTGACGCTATTTCGTATGTTAACGTGCTTTCACTGATCGATGAGCTCGGTGAAACAGAAGCAATTTCACGTATCAAGAAGATGATCGCGGAACTTGAGCAGGCCGATGCGAATGGCATCACGGTGAAAAAAACCCAACATGGTCAGGTACGAGTCAGACCTTCAGACTTCAAGCCAGCACGGATTCCGCCGGTTATTGCCACAAAAGCCGTAGAAGGCGTCAAACTCATCACCACCAGCTTATTACAGAAACTGGGGGATATTGAATTGCCGGAGATGACAGATTCAAGTGCTGACGAAGAAATCAACATTACGTTGAACCGCAGTACTCTGGAGATGCTGAGAAATCTTTCAAAAGAGATCACAGAATCAGAGAACAAGCAGCTTCGCCGTGCGGAGAATCGTCAGGCAAAACTTAATGGTGAGAAGCCAAAATACCCACGTAAAAAAAATGCTAAGAAGGCAGGGGAAGAGACCGATCAGGATACTGACCCACAGCCGGACGCAGAATAATTTACTTTTGGCAAAGTGTTGGTTTTGTCAGAGTCATTAAGGATTCAGGCTTTTTGCCCGCCTTTTTTAAACCTCCATGTATCGTTCTTGCCCCGTTTATGCGGGGCTTTTTTTTTGCTTCTTTCTATGAGTTGACATCTTTAAGTTTTATTCAGAGACATAAAAAACTTTTTCGTGTCACTGAACCTATTAGGTTACAGAGCGACGTTGCTATCCTGGTAAAAGTTTTTTCTAAAGGACCGGTAAAATGTCATCTCTTGATTCTGAAGCTAAACCCGATAATGCAGGTCACAGCGTACTGGCTTTAACAACCTCTCATAGCCTGGTGGTTAGCTCTTCTGAAACATTTCTTCCAGATATGCGCAAAGAGCTCGGCATTATCGCGGATCTTGTTGAGTCCTATAATGATGAACTCTGCTTGTTGAAACACATGGCTGTCCAGTTCAAAACCCACAATCACCAGAAACTTTATTCTTATCTCTCAGGCTACAACCACAGTATCTCTGAAGCGGATGCCTTGTTCGCGGAAAACGCTCTGAGATCTGAATACTGGAAACGCGTTATGGCACTCACTGATGTTTTGCCTATCATGTCGGATGCCAAACGTAACGAATGGGATAAGCAGTTTACGGCCGACCGCTATATTATGCCGCCTCAGGTGATCCCTGATTTCACAGCTGACGCTGTAGTAGGCACAGTCGTTGCTTTGCTTAATGACCGCAATCAATTTATTAAAGAAAGGGTTTACGACGTCTTCCAGTCTCTGAGCCGCAGTCATAAGACAAACAAAGCTTTTGGGTTCTCCACCCGCATGATCACTACCGGAGTTTGCGAGCCGTCTAAATACCCCTGGCAGAAATTAAGGGTGGATTTTAAAGAGTCTGGCATTTCACCACTGAGCGAGCTCCGCGTTATATGCGCATTCTTCCGTGGCGAACAGGTGAAGGCGATCCATAACACCAAATCATTGGTTGAGGCGTTGGTCGAACATGAGGGGTTCAGAAAATGGATCTGCATCGATGGCAACAGTATTCGTTTCAGGGTTTACAAAAATGGATCAATGCATATTGACGTCCACCCTGATATCGCCGAGCGGCTTAACAATATTTTATCAGCTATCGTACCGCTGGCATTACCTGCCGACCGCATGGCTCATAGCAAGAAATCTTTGGAGGCATTCCCTGTACTTAAGCAGTGCATCGACTTTGATACCCGGATGCAGCTTTCTGAACTAATGTTTAAAAATGACGGGGACAATAAATGGAGTTGCTGGACATCTTTAGGGTCTCTCGCCGAACGCAAATCTTCGAGTGTTGCCGCTGACACCCTTCGGTTCTTAGGGGCAACAGTAACAAAATACGATGTGACATTTTCCTATGATCCGTGTGAGGTTATTCGTTACATCGGCCAGATAGGGGAGATGCCTGATATTGTATCGCATCAGTTTTACCCTTCATCTTGCCGAATCAGCGAATATGTATATTCCCTGCTCGGTGCAGGGGAAGGGGATACCCTCCTGGAGCCTAATATTGGCCATGCGGATTTGCTTAAATCATTCCCTGCCGGTGTGATCGTTACTGGCATCGAGCTTGATACTTTGAATTGCCTTATCTCCCGGGCTAAGGGATACGATACGACAGAAGCTGACTTCCTCACATGGTCTAAGTCTAATCAACAGAAGAAGTTTGATTATGTCGTGATGAACCCACCTTTTGCCGATAACCGGGCCAGGCTGCATCTCCAGGCAGCTGCATCTCATCTCGCAGCCGGGGGATCTCTAGCAGCCGTTCTTCCATTATCTCTTCAGGGGCTCGATAACCTTCTGGGGGAAGAATTCCGGACGGAATGGATGGACGTTTTTGAGAACGAGTTTGAAAACACGACCGTTTCGGTTCGCATCCTGTACGCCGAACGTATTCAACAAGAGGAAGTCCTATGAGCAACCAACCCACCAGCCTGCCAGAAGAAGATATTGAGTTTGTTATGGATACCTTTCAGAGGAGCATGGGTAAATCCAAACCTGTCAGGGATACTCAAATAGAGGGCGAGAAACCGCAAAGTAAAGAGTCCGCAAACTCAACTGAAAACCCCGGTTATGAAGAATTCTTTTAATTACGCTCATGATATCCTGGTGCAGTTATTTAGAATGATATTTGAGGGATGGGGGACATTGTGATTAAAAGGCGTAACATTCGACGATCAGTTTATGGATTGCTTATTGTTCTTATCGCCGGAAATGTGTGGTTAGGCCTTAGAGCTGATAAAATTCATAAAGTGCGTTATCAGGATTTCTGGTCACCGGCAACTGTGATTAAAGTAACTGTAATGCCTTCAACGAATGAAATCCAGCTCAGTGGTAAAATCCCTAAATCGGTAAGAGTTTCAAACAATTATGTTGAGTACTCGTTACCGGGCACACTCTCGGACAAGACCATTTACCGAAGCGTGTTAGAAGATGAGATGCTCACTTTGCTTAATGCTGGAGGTCAACTTGAAGTTAAATACACTCTGGACAAGCAGACAAATCGAACTAAGGTATGCACTAAGTGCTTACGGGTGATTAAAGATATTAACCATCAATATTCAGCCACTGAGGTAAAGCATGGGCAGTCCTAAATTTGAAATTGCTGAGCAAATTAAAATGTGGATCGTTGTTTATCTAGTTTGCTTTTTAGCACTTTACTGTGTGTTAAGCGCTCTACATGCGCTTTATGATCCGCTAAATTTACCTGCCCTGACGTGGCCTATCAGCTGGTTCGTGGTGCCTGAAATGACAAGTTTTGGCAGTGCATTATTAGCTTTTGTCCTAACGCCAGGCCTTTGCTCTATAATTGCTGTTTTATTCGGTAAGTCTACCTTTAAAAAAGCTAAAACAAAAATATAGAGTTAATTAGATTGGTGGCTCAGGTTTATAAAACCTCTCACTAGAGAGGTTTATTTATTATTTTTGACTGAGATTAACAGCGTTTTCCATAAATGTATCAATAACAACCGTAAGAGACTGGCTGGTACCATGGCTATACTCAGGCCAAGGTAAAAAAGGATATGAAGAATACGCCATCAACATGATACTGGTTGGGCAACGCCAGTCCGTTGGAACACCTTTACTGTAATGGACAATCATAGCCGGGCGACTACAATCAATATCTCCAGCGTTTTTATCGAGTACGAAAGTAGCCAGAACGCCGGTGTCCTTCTGGGATACGAAAACAAGGCTGTCAGTAAAAATAAAGGCCATTAAGGAAGAGGCCAGGAAAGCGCCAGTAAATAAGGACTTCTTCTCTTTCCAAACGCGTCGAGCATATAACCCCATTAGCGCTACCGCTGAAACCATTCCGGACCACTGAGCACCCAAAGAAAAATCTGTTACTGTTTTAGATGTCATACTTTCATTAATAGTAATCATTGCGACAATGAATGGTGATGCAATTCCAAGTGTTGCTAGGACTATCAGCGATATTTCAGACCGGTTTTCTTTAGCGGATCCTTTACTTATTGCAGACATTGCTCTGAACATAACGAATGTACTGTTGAGCATCAGAAAACAGCATAAGAGCATGTATAACATTGGGTTTCCTCAACCTAGAAGTGATGGTTACCCTGTTATTTTACATAAATTTGACTCAACAGATGCTTTTAAAATCTCGCTTCCTTGAATTTAAAAACATATCAGCACAATTGGCAAACATAAAGGAGCAGCGTCTATCAAAAGTTACTTTTATGATTGGTTGAATACTCATTTTGAAGGCTAAAATCCAAAAAAGTGGGTACAAAAAGTTACTTTTGCGTCATCCAGATGCACTGCCGCCATTTTGCATTCTGTACGTTGGTTGCTTTCTCACTTGATGTCTCTTTTAACAGGCAAATTATCACTTTATCCGACCGGACCTTGTAGGCTGAATCCGTAGAATAAGGCTATAACCTATTCCCGGAGCATCATATGCGTAAAACTCTAATTGGCTGCATGGTTGCAACTGCCCTTGCTACTGTATCTTCGGCACATGCTCAGGTATTTAGCTACTCATTTACAGATACCAATAAGGCTGTTCGGAATATTAAGCCTGCAACACAAACATATCTTAATCCCGCTGGTGTTTTGACTCTGAACTTGATATCGGGTCTTGATCGGTACGAGCGAGTGACGGTCACACGAGACAGCGATAAAAAGGTTATGTATTCCTCCGTCTCGACCAAAACGAGCGTTGCAGATCGTATCGTTGCTGCCGATGGAACAGAATACTATGGAAAGGATATGGTTCTACCGGCGCTCGGAGAAGGGACCTTTACTGTAGTCAATGAAACTCTGGATATTCGCCAGACTGTAGTGAGCACATCTACTTATCATTTCATCGTTGATACAACTCCTCCACGCTATAAGAGTATTTATCCGAGTCAAAACGCAGGTTACGACATGGTACTTTCTGGGCCACTTTGGGAGTTGGGCCGAGGCGGTAGTGGCCAGTTTTCTATATTTGCAGACGGTATTGAGGATGCTAGTGGAATTGCCAAGATCCGTCTTGTCATTAAACGAAGTAATGGTTCTGTGGTCTCCGACAATAACCTGAGTTATGACACAGCCAATAAACGTGCGTTCTATCCGTGGATTAAAGATATGAACACCCAGGCTGGCATGCCCTCAAGTGATCTTGATGAAGAATTCACCTTCAATTTCATCGTTACGGACCTGGCAGGAAATACGCTTAACATTCCTCCCCAGCGGTTTTTATATGACGATCAAATGGGAGAATTTACGCCATTTGCAGTTCATGACTCACGTGTAAGCACCAGTGTTGTACCCGGCATTTCTTCGGGATACGTCCCGTTTAAACGAGGCCTTACAGTGCTGGAAAACCCCTACAAGTTGGTTATACGTATCCCAAGAACTAACTGGAAGCCATATCGAAATGGTGGCATGAGCATTACCAATAACTATGGCGGAGTACAGGTCCTTTCCGAAGATGCCACCTATGTCTACGTGGAAGTTAAGCTGCCACAGGGTGCCTTAGATGGAAACTACTATAGACCTGTGAATACATATCAATGGTCTGGAGGAGATCTTGGTCAGTATGCCAGCTGGCTCAACTGGGATCCTGCCTCTGTAAAGAGTCCGGCTTGGGGAAGTTCACCCATAGAACGACAAAAGGCTGATGGAACATGGTTCAACAGCGTAAACTGGAACCTGTTCAAGGCATCTGATATGCCTATAAAACTTACTAATATCCGGTTCAATGTACAGGCTAGGCCATATGATCAAAAAATCACTGGCGGAGCAACATGCAGTATTCCAGCTGGCTCAACAACCTGTACCGTCTCTTTGCCCCAGGATATTATAAATGGCACTACCGGCTATCTTCATAGTGGCTATGAAGTAAGGTCAACCACCGAAGCAACCTTCTTTGCCCCTATATGGGAGAATATAGCCTGGCATACACTGGGTCCCTCCGTCACTGGATTTGATTACATTGAAACCACCAACATTCTCCAGGTTTACGTGAATCAACCTGGAGATGGTTCATATTTCGACCATGTTTATGTAAATCGAGTTTGGTTGTCAGATAAAAACCGTAACAACGCAGAAATAAGCGTAACCGGCAAACAAACAGGTAGAAATATGGCGTCTGGGAACTACACGTATGAGTTCAACATGAAAGAGGTACCAGAAGGCAGTTATAACGTGGTAATTAATGCCCAAGATACATTCAACAATACCGGTAACCTCCCTTATCAAACTGTTGTCGTTGATAATACAGCACCATCTGTAAGTATTAGCTACGAAGGAAAACCGATCAGCAAAAACGTAACAGTATATGGGCTGGAGAACGTCCGTATACAGCTCACCGATGCTCTAACTAAACCATCCTTAAGCCGTATGACTCTTCGCGGTGGCCCTGTTTCTGATGCGGTGGAATTGTCTTGGGTGAATCTGGGAAACAACCTGTATGCACCTAATTATCCCAAGATCTTTCCGTCTCTTAATGAAGGCGAAACATACACTCTCACAGTTCAGGCCAAAGATGAGATGAACAACGTTAAAGAAAGCTCAGTCGAATTTAACTACCTTCCAAACAATCTCGTCAGGCTAGAGAATCTGAAAACCTTAGCTGTCAATGCTTCTCTCAAAACATCTGACAATACTCCTCTGGCTGTTCTGTATGCCAGCCAGCTGCGTAAAAAGGATGGTTCAATCGCTACAGGGCTTCAGGACGCAGTGCTTACTGTCCGTAAGGACGCTGCATTCGGCGTGACTGTAAATGGTGTTTCTGCGATGCCAGGTGAAAGCAAAGAGCTTCAACTGGATTTGGGGCTCGGGGACAGCCGTAGCTTTCCTATTTTCCCTGCTGTATCCGGCCTTACAGGCAGATCTGAGTTCATGATTAACATTGAAGAATTAAAATAAAGCAGGGCTGTTTTGCTGAAGCACAACGGCCGTCTTCTGATGCGCCGTAGCCCATGTTGTTGCAAATCAGTCCGACGTTCATTGCGTAAGTAACGCTTACTGCGGACCATGGTAGTGATTAGACTCACTACCATGGTCATTTCACCACATATCTTCTCTGCATTGCTCTTGTTGGGCAGACTAGTAACTCGTCACTAAATTGCAGCTTTTGTCTTGCTAAGTCGCTGGTATAACTGCACTACGAAATCGTCAAAAGATTTTATCCCTCATGTAGATCCAATAAATGATCCCAAAGGTGCCAGAGAGTACAAAGAAGATCCCGGTACGCTGTAGGCCGCATGGTTACTGGGCTGGAGCATTGTCACTGACAACAGTAGCGACATAAGTGACAACGGGAGTAACTTAAAAGACAATGGTAGAGACTATTTCGACGTTGGTAATGATTTTAAGTGACAATGGTAGTGAGGTTAGACTTAAACTTCCACTGTAAGGTAAGGTGACTCGCATTATTTAAATAAATTATTACTTTCAATTACTTGCGACACGAGTCTGCATGTATGCTTCTATTTCTCAAAAATTTATCCACCGAAAATGCCTGTGGCTGTGATTTAGCTTTGACGACAGTTTTTATCAGGGAGGCAAGTTGAGACCTGTATAAGAACTAAGCATTTATTTATCCCCATTTTCCACAAGGTAGTTCCAATAATTAGTACCTTAGTGTTCCTGATAGATCAAAAGAGATCCCCGCTGCCTCCAGGCCAGACGGCACAAGGCCTGAGACGTGATCAGTGACAACAGTAGTGATTATTTTGACATTGGTAGTGATTATTATAACGTTGGTAATGAGTTTTTTGACATCAGTAGTGATCAGAGCGACAATAGTAGTGACTTTTCATTAGATCTTTTTAACTTGATCTGATCCGTTGTTGATAAGAGTTGCAGGTCATTGTATGCAAAGAGTTTTTGCCAAGTTTTAATGAGTGGAGTCGTTTTTTTAGGTAGAACTTATGCACAGATATGGATCATCACAATGATCCATCCAGTGACATAGAGTTCGCTGGGGCTTACTATTCACCAATCTGTTTACACATTCAGTGATAACTTATTATGACTAAAGAGAAAGATACTGAGCAGCAGGACCTGGTCACCAGGGCTTTCTCTGTTAGAGAGAAAGAATCAGGTAAAGACATCATTTTGCGTCCTAACAGCAACCGTACGGTGCAGTCTATTGCTTTGATGCGGCTCGGGCTGTTCGTCCCATCACCAAAGAGTGTGGGGCGTCAAAATCGGGAATATAAAACGGTTGGCTTTGACGCAACGAAAGAGTTACAGACGCTCTCTTTAATGGAGAGCGAGGGGTTCACCAATATTTCAATTGTCGGTGAGCGTCTTGATATGTCAGTAGATTTTAAGACGTGGATGGGCATCATTCGAACCTATGCCAATCATCCGATTAACAATGACACGATAAGCTTAAAATTCACTGAATTCCTCAAGCTATGTACGCCTGAAAATTATCGCTCATCTACAGCGTCCAGAAAACGTATAGACGCCTCCTTACGCAGGTTAGCATCCGTTACCTTGTCGTTCACCAGTAATAACTCGTCCAAAGTCTATACAACGCATCTGGTACAGTCTGCCCTGTTAGACCCGGAATCAGATCAGGTTGTCCTTCAGGTTGATCCTAAGATTTTCGAGCTCTATCAATACGATCATAAGGTTTTGATGCAGCTGAAGGCAATTAAGGAGTTGGCCAAGAAGGAAAGCGCCCAGGCTCTCTATACGTTCATAGAGTCATTACCGCCAAATCCTATACCGATATCCCTTACTCGGCTGAAAAATCGTCTGAACCTCAAAACACGAGCAAATAGTCAGAATGCTACCGTGAGAAAGGCTCTTGAAGAGTTGGCATCGATAGGATACCTCCAGTACACCGAAATTAAGAAAGACGGAAAAGTATACTTCCAGATTCATAAGCGGGATCCCGATCTGAATTTGAACAATACTCAGCCTCCTTTAGAAGTGGTTGAAGATGAAGAAGAGAACTCAGGGTCTTCTGTTTTAGAAGGTGAGTTATGCCCACCAGCTGACCCGATAGACGGCGATGATGTTCTTACCGTCCATGATTTAACCGCTGAAGAACTGCGCTATATTCGTAGTCTTCGAAGCCAGAAAAAGAACAGCAACGCCAGCTAAAGTTAACCCGGCGGTTCAGGCTCCGGGTGCTAAATTACTTCTTCGATTTTCGTTAGTCCCAGCCCGCTCTTTCACGTCAACGGTAATGAGTCAAAAGTCATTACCGTTGTCATTGTTCTCTACCACCCTATGTAGATCGAGATTGCGAATTCAACGCTTTCTCCTGAGTCACCTGTTAACACCCGGTTTCTACGCTTTACTTCATTGGCCAGTACATCCAACGGAAAATATCGTAACGGGGTGACAATGGCAGTGAGTTGACCCACTCACTACCATCGACATTCAAATCCCGGCTTCTCTGGTAGCTATAGTGACAATGGTAATGATGTGTACCTTACTGGCATTGTCATTGTCCTCCGAGTGTGCGTTCAGCTTTGGGAGGACACCGGAACTTAATGCGGCGAGTCACGGCCATTGTGAATCTCGATTGGATTGGCGAATACGGCTTCCGGTTGGGCCAGATGTCAATGGTTATGCTTCATCCAGCTCATTACTGTAGTCATTGCCGTTCAGCTGAGCTGATGCTCCTCTCATTCTATGTGGCGACAACGGTAGTGAGCCCAGAAAGTGACTACCGTTGTCATGGCCGTCCAGTAGAGCGGGTCAACCTCTTAAATCACAGGGTGACAACGGTATTGAGCCCAGAAAGTCACTACCGTTGTCATGGACGTCTGGTTAAGCGGATCTACCTCTCAATTCACAGGGTGACAATGGTAGTGAGCCCAGCAAGTCACTACCGTTGTCATAGTCGTCCCGTTGAGCAGATCAACCTCTTAACTTACAGGATGACAACGGTAGTGAGCCTATTAAGTCATTACCGTTGTCATTGCCATCCAGAAGAGCGGATGATCCTCTCAATTCATACGGCGACAATGGCACTGAGCCCAGCAAGTCACTTCCGTTGTCATAGCCTTCCAGAAGAGCAGATGAGCCTCTTAATTAACAGGGTGACAACGGTAGTGAGCTCATTAAGTCATTACTATTGTCATGGCCGTACAGCTGAGCTGATCATCCTCTCAATTCACACGCCGACAATGGTAGTGAGCTATTAAAGTCACTACCATTGTCATAGACGTCCAGTTAAGTGGACCATCCTCTCAATACACACGGTGACAACGGTAGTGAGCCATTAGAATCACTACCGTTGTCATTGCTTTTCAGGTGCACTGATAAGGCTCTCAATAGACACGACGACAATGGCAGTGAGCAATTAGAGTCACTTCCGTTGTCATTGCTTTCAGCTGAGCTGATAAGGTACGTCATTTACACGATGACAATGGCAGTGAGCCAATCGAGTCACTACCGTTGTTAATGCCGACCAACCGAGGGAAGGGTCCGCTCAAAGAACTGAGTGACAACAGTAGTGAGATCATCCAATCACTACCATTGTCAGCTTAAACCTGTAGGACGAAGAGGCTTGTCCGATAAAATGACGACAATGGAAATGAGCCTATCCATCACTACCACTGTCATTAAAGTCCAGCGGTTCAACGTTAATCAGTAGCTCCGGATGACAATGGTTGTGAGTCAGGCAATTCCCAAGCATTAAGTGACAGCAGCGTAACACCTCTAAGCTCACTCCTGTTGTCAGGGGTTAGGGTATTGAGTCTCTACCGTCGTCAGTGTTTCTGAGACACCAGTATTGCAGATCACTACAATTGTCACTTAAGTATCGACGGGGGAATAGATGCAAGTGACTGGCTAACCAGTACCAGTTTAGATTCAAAACGATCCCATCTTTGTGGATGCACTTGAGTAAGCTCGTATGACGATATGTCAGAGAAGTGACAACGGGAGTGAGTTGCCGGACTCACTACCGTTGTCATCCCCGGTTGAAGGAAGAGGATCCCCGGGGCTGTATATTTACCGGGTATCCTTACTCAAGGGTTTCGACACTCACTCCCATTGTCGTAATCAACGAGTGTGCATTGTCTTTTAAAAGCATCGCTGGAAACGTACGATTAAAGTAACTTTTCTTTCGGTTCTTCCTTGCGAATCTCTGAAGACGTACTGGCTGATCGGAGTCAAGGAGGGCAGTAAAATTGAAGCCGTCAGTTTTACTGTCGGCTCCGGGTAGTTACTTCAACTCGTCGATCTGAATCATGAATTCTGAGGTGCCAACTTTCCCATTTTCGGAAGGATAAACGGGTAACAGAAGATTATCCCCCTGGCCCATATCTATTTGCACCTCAACTGACTCACCTGGAGCCGCCTGTGCCCCGTTAAATTTAATACCGAAGGCTGCATCCTTCCGCACAGTCAGCGTTGCGTTCTGGACCCCTTTAGCAATTTCTCCATTTGTCTTACGCAGAACGTTAGTGGACAGGTACGCAAGGGGTACGCCATCTGTCGTTTTGAGAGGCGAACTGACCGATAATGTGCGTAGATTATGTAACTGCACAAGGTTATTCGGTAGATAACTGAACTTCTGAGTATAGGTTTTGGTATTCGACTGACTATCGGCAACTGTTACGCTAATTGAATAATTTTCAGATGGTTCGAAATTTGGGAACAGCCTCGGATACTCAGGCATGTATGTATCTTTGCCTGCCGGTGACCACGTAAGCTCAACGTTATCAGCTGTGGGGCCACCTACGAGCTGAAGACGGGTTATCCTCGGGGTTGTCAGATTATCTGCCAGAGCGATCCTGAGGTTCTCCAGGCCGTACACTACCGTATCGTCTTTTACCGGCTTTCCGTCGAATGTTATGGCCACTGTCGGAGGAGTGTTATCCAGAGCAATTTCTCCGAAAGTTTTATTGGTCTGGTTCTGGAAGAAGTCCCTGATGTTGACCTCAACGTTGTATTTTCCTTCAGACTGACGGGATAAATCATAAGCAATCGTGTAGTTACCTGAGATACGAGATTTGATTACGCCTGTGGGTGACATCCGGGTACCGGTGTTCTTATCGGAAAGATAAAATTCCCTCAATGAGACCGAGTCGAACCAGTTACCATCGCCTTCAAGTGACGCCAGTACATCCAGCTGCTTGTTAGTCTCGTCATATGATATCGAGTTTATTACCGGCAGTTGTTTATTGTTCCAGCGTGTCATAATCCATTGCTCAGACCGCAAAATGGGATTGCTGATGCTGCGAACGAAGTAAAGGATCCTATTGTAGCCCTGGGTACCCAAGGCCATATCAAACGTCTCAGGCGCTTCACACGAGGTTTTTCCTGCCGGAATGGTGCAGGTCGCCTTACCGCCGATCTCTTGTGCAAAGGGCCGGGCTTCAACGTTAAAACGAAGTCGGGAAATTTTAATTGGCAGTCGTGATGAAGCCACACTCTCAAAATCCTTCCACTTAACCCAGTTCCCCTTATCATCGAGGAAATCTACCCAGGTACCCGCAAATGCAGGCGTTTGGTTTGCAGATGGGTTTAGAACGAGGCTGTATGACGGATAATACCCTCCCCACTGGCCAAAGTTCGCCATACGAGCCATATCCCCATTAATTGAGCCATAGGGAAGAGTCATTTCAACATAAGCATAAGTGCTGTCTACAGCTATCTCTTTGGGGGCGGAATATTGATTGATGAACTGAAGCCCACCTTCTGAATAAGCACGGTAGTTAGATTTTGGGATCCGGTAGACTAATCGAATAGGGTTTTCGTTAACGACCATACCGGCTTTGTAAGCCGGATAATTAGAAACCCCGGGTACGACGCTGGAAGACGTATTTGGATCATGAACGGCCCACAGTGTCATCTCACCCAGCGTGTTGTCGTAGCGAAATTTTTGAGTTGGCAGCGTTCGGCTATTACCTGCGTTATCGAAGATAACAACTTTTGCAGTAAAGTCTTCATCCAGGTTGCTGTCTGGTATTCCGGTTCCCTTAACTGAATTCTTAGAGTAAGTGTGGTACATCTTTTGGCCGGATACGTCATACTGCATCTGTGTAGTGCTGTAGAGGCTACCGTCCTGCCTGTAAATATATATTAGGCCCTTATCAATACCATTTGCATCACTTACGCCCGAAGAGGTGAAGTCATACTGCCCCGTTGCCTCTAATCCAAGCTTCCACACGTCACCAGCGGTAGAGCCAGAACCAGTATTAGCGGTAAGAGCATTTGCCGCTGGAGGGGTGACATCAATTAGCCAGTTATAGTTATAGGTCGCTACAGGCTTCTGATTGAGATCTAACACGTTTATCTGAACGACAAATTTGCCTTCACCCAAAGCAGGCAAAGTTACTTTTTTGCCGTAGAACTCACTACCGTCAGCAGCTGTTAGTCGGTCTGATACACCCGTCCGTGTAGTCGTAGTATTAAGAATGACAGTTCCAGTGTCTTTCGTGACTTTGACATTAACGAAACGATCAAGACCTGAAATAAGTGTCAAAGTTACCGGTGATGCCGGATTAAGCATAAGACGAGAAGACGGGGCGTGGATCTCAATACCGTTCGTGTCTTTAAAGGCCGATTCATATATCTGAGCTGGGGCCTGAACAGACATACCGAGTCCGGCTACAGCAGTAATAAAAGCGAGATGTTTCATTCTTATTCCCCTTTAGGTTTGGTGTTATTTTAAGCTTTTCCTAAAGGTCACTATGTTCGTAAAAGTATAAAAAACTTCTCCATATGGTGCTCGAAATTACAAATCTATAATTTGCCTTTCGACAAACCTTATTGTGCGTTCAGGACGGAAATCTTTCTTTTTGGAATTACATCTGACATTTCTGTGGTGTCCAAACTGGCAACGATTGCAAAACTTATAACATTAGCCTGAAACTATCGGCATCCACATATCGCATTAAGTGATGCTTTTACTTTGTGTAAAAAAGAATCAGGATAAATTAGGTATGTCAGATATAAATGCGTTAACGGACGGCATATATGAATCAAAACCTGGCGGCATTACGCCACCAGTCGAGAGGGGAGTGAACCTCAGTCAGTACGTCTACCTTCGTTCCGCAAGGCGCTTCTTGTTGTGAATTACAAACTGCCCTGGCGAGAACTGCATCATTTCACCCCTAGCAACACACGTGCCTCTTCAACGGTTTGCCAAGAAGGCATTGCTACGCCAGATTGAGTGCCGTTGCCCCTGCGCTCACCTGTGTCACATTCTACATAAAGACGCATCAGCATCGCTTCTGTTTCAGCGGCCCGGCTATTATCCATTACCAGTTCTGCTGCGCGTCGTAGCTGTTCTGGAATGTCATTCCACATTCCCGCACCACTTCTGTCTTTGTTAGTGAGCAAGTCTTCAATAGCAGATGAAGCCATGTTAAGCAGGTCAGCCGAAACTAAAGGCATCGGCGGGGCGGTATAGAGGATTCGACGTCTTCCGCGTCTGTCTGGATCGTATTTATCATAAAAAGCTTTGTTCACATCTTCCCAGTGCCACTGAAGTTGCCCGGTTGCGTCATGGTGGCAAAACTCGCACTGATAAACAGGCGCAATCGACATAACTGCCTTTCCAATACGTGCCAGTACAGCAACTTCGTCAGCTCTGAGACTCATTGCTTCGCTTGGGTTACTACCCTCGGCAAATTCCAAAATTTGTTCAATACGTTCTGGTGTGAAAGTGGTCATAGGCTTTGAAAACATATTTTTCCAGTTGTGCTTACCATATCATCAGGCATTAGGAGCGTTAGCGAATAATTAACAGGTCAGGACCAAAACTAAATCCTTCCCCCATACGGTCTTCATGACGGGAGACATATGCCTTACCGTATTTCTCCAGATCCTGTAAGCGATCTTTTGCCAGATTCCACGAGTATTCCTGGCCCCACACGGGTCCGTCACGCCCGTCAAAGCGGTCAGGTTTACAATTTGCTTTCAGAAGAGCGTAGACATGCTCCACCGTGGGTAGCTGCAAAGCACTATTAGCCTGAGAAACGGCAGTATGCGTCATTTCTGTTCACTCTTTATTGATTTAGTCAGTTAAGCCGGTCAGGTAACTTTAACCGGCTACTCGTATTAAGATTTCTTTCCGGTTGCTTGTCAGTTAGCGGCGAAGATCAATTTCAAGGCGGGCTGTTTTGACCTTTGTTCCGGACTCCCTAAATGTATCATCCGGAAGAGGCGAAATTTGTCCGCCAAGTTGTTTGACTCGCTCCCTGAGCGCTTTTGTCAGTGTGTCTTCCCGGAACAATACCCCAGCTGACAGAATGGCCTGTAAGCGACCTCGCTTAGCGAGCATTGCGATGGCATGCATGACTTGTTTAACGTCAGAGCGTTTAAGGAATGGTGGATTCATAACGATAACATCAAAAGTTTCATCGGGCTGGTACCCAAGAAAGTCGGTATGCACCAGCTCGACTCCTGTGCTAAGGACACTATCGTTCTTCACTGCAAGGAATCGCTCATCGTTCAATTCGATCCCGGTAATCAATGCATCCGGAGCCGCCAGTTTTAAGGCTTTCAGAATGCGGCCATCACCAAACTCTGGCTCCAGTACACGCTCCCCGGCAGCTGGTTCAGCGCGTAGAACCATATCTGTGACTAAATTCTCAGGTGTAGGGAAGAAATTGAACAGATCTCGTGGGATGTCAACCGAACCTGTCAGAATGATTTGCTCGATACGCTCAGCTGCATCCGCCGTAAAAATATGTGCCTGCTCTTTTCGGTTCCATTTGCCACCGGCGGCTTCGAGCACTTTGTTTGTCTTAACATAAATGCTGCGGTCGAGCTGGTCGGCCAGGAAAAGAAAGTTCCCTTCAGCACGGCAGCGAGATAAGACGTTCAGAACTTCAGTTGAGATTTGCATTAAAACTCCATTAAGAGGATTTACCCGCCTGGCGGCAGCGGGTTGGTTACTTAAACGGGACAATTCAGATTTGGCCTTGGTTAGTCGGCAGACAACAGCAGGGATGGGCTGTTATAAGAGAAGCGGTCAACGGGAGCCTTATCAAATCGCTGACCGCTTGCATCAGGGGTCAGAACGAGTCCGTTATGGGCGCAATGAATGTGGAGCAACATATCCCCGCCGGTGTTGATGTGTAAGGCAGGCACACCCTGATCGATTTCGAACATGACACCAAAACAGGGGTTACCTTCCTTGTTAACAACTTCACAGTGGATGTTATGTTGGCCGGTAACGCTGACCTGATAGGCCTGACTGTCCTCTTCTGGCAGTGTTTCCTCCTCCAGGCGCCAGTCCTGAAGTGTGAGGCTAATTTCAGGGGTGTCATGCTCTTTCTGAAGAGCCTGGATACCTTTACGGAACAGCTGCATCATTTCAGGAGTAAGGCAGTCTTCCTCAGCTCCAAAATGTTCTTTCCAGCCTTCAGGATCTGCATACATCCAGACGTTTTTAGCGAGCGAAGGTAAGGAAGCATCAGGCTCTACAAGGAGGTGAGGGATGTTCTCTTTGATTCCGAGATAACGTACCGGCTGGCCATTAAGCGGTAACCCATCCGACACTGTAACTTCTGTTCCTGGCAAGACGACGCTGTTTACCAGACCTCCACAATGTTCGGCCACCACGCGGCCTAAATCTGCCATAAACATCCGATGCTTTTCTGGTGAGTCCAGCTCACCAAGGAGTTCAGGTTTAAGCAGTAAACCGGTAATAATCTCAGTCAGTTCACGAGGAGATACTAATTTATACATTTTGTTTTCCTTTTCTGTGTTGGCTTTATATTACCAATCCAGATGCACGAGCTAATAACCTCCAGACAACTTTTTCAAAAATTATTTACTTAAAGCAGGGTGCTAATATGCGCAAGAAATGAATTTAGGAAGGACGGCTTCAAATTTAACTTTTTGGTTTTTTATTTTAGACGGACTTTAAAATAGCATCGTTGATAAAATAATAAACATGGTTTGTTTTTTTGTTTGTATTGACAATCAAATGGGTATAAATTAATTTACTTACATGGCGTATATTTAACGCCACCGCCCCGGCGGCACCGGGCATAAAAGGAAAACCATTTTGAAACCGATGCTCAAAAAAGATTTTTTTTCAGCTATTGAAAACCTTCTCAAAGCTGGCTTTCAACCTCGCTTTTACACTGTTAACAGTGGCCGAATCGGTAATGACTCCAACTTATTGATAGTGTTTTATGTTCAGATAATGCCCGATGACTTTGTCATGCAGCTCCACCGATTTTGAGAACGACAGCGACTTCCGTCCCAGCC
>NZ_JBMKHA010000029.1:0-46969 GCF_049238365.1 Enterobacter cloacae complex sp. IR53030 | reverse complement strand
TGTCGATAATGAGAGGGTATGCTCATACCTTCACCTCAACCTGTTTCAGGAGGCCAGCGATATGCATCTGCTGGCGGTTAAGCGTAATCTTTTCACGCGGGTTCGATACCGACGTCAGCTGCCACTCGTTATCGTTGAGCTTTTTGGCGGTGTACTGCTTGCCGTTGTGGGTGACTGTCATCTCACACCACCTTGAATAAGAACCAGCCCATACCGCACACAATCAGGCCCACAATGGTTATTGCGGAAGACATGCGTAGATGGTCAATGGCTAGTTTTGAAAGTGGCTGACGATGTTCTTTTTTCGTCAGCGAGTTTATTGCTATGCCGAGCAGAAACGTCCCGACAAACCATAATGCGTATATCTTTAAGCCCAACTCCAAATCACTCATAAATCCTCTTGGCCTTATCGCGGCGAACGGAACGGTTAATACAAGACTTCAACGCATTTATTCAGTGTTTCAATGGGCGGTGTATGGCCGCCGGTTGTCATAACGAAACAGGCTCTTTGAACCCGTTTGGGTATGGCCAATAAAAAACCCGCCGGAGCGGGTTAGTTGATAGATGCGCCCTTGAGTACAAGGCGTTCTGAAATTTGATCAGCAAGGCCTGATGCCCGCTCAGGGCCACCAGAGTCCTCATCTTTAAACTCTGCTGGGTCGATTTCCTGCAATGCCTGAAAGATGATTTCGCTAATCTCATTAGCCTTATCTTTTTCAATATCACTTGTTAATAAACTGCTTTTCATCGCCTTACCCTCTGTCGTTAATCCATGGCGACACTGAAAGGTGAGGTCAAAGCCTTCATCGTTCAGTCCCTTGCCTGCTTCGATACTCCATCCCAGGTGGTTGAGCTGGTCAAAAAAGAATTTGGCCTGAACATCACTCGTCAGCAGGTCGAATCACACGACCCGACGAAAGCAAACGGCAGGGGGCTGGCGCAGAAATGGGTTGAGCTATTTCACGAAACCCGTAAGCGCTTTCACCCGAAAAGTCCTGCGCTCAGGACCTTCCAGCACCATCATGAGCGAACTAATGGAGCGATTAGTTATGAATTCGAAACCAGCACCAAGCGCGGATTTTTTACGTGAATGCTTTTCTTACAATCCAGATACTGGCGAGTTGTTTTGGAATGCAAGGCCAATCAGTCACTTTAAATCAGAGAACGCATGTTCAGCATGGAATGGGCGATATGCAAATAAGCCTTGTGGGTGCATTAGGCCAGATGGATATGTAAAAATCTCCGTTAACAAAGTGAGCTATTTGGCTCATAGAGTTATATGGAAGATGATTACCGGTACTGATAGCGAATTCACCGACCATATTAATGGCATTAAAAGTGATAACAGATTGGCAAACCTCCGTGATGTAACCATGACTGAAAACAATAGAAACATGGTTGGAGGATTGGGATCTGGGAATAACTTTATCGGCGTGTATTGGCATCAACAGCGAAGCAAATGGATGGCTAGAATTCGCTGCGAGGACTCAGAGCGGTATATTGGAATTTACGATGATTTAAAAATTGCCGTCCTTGCCTATAACGCCGAATGTGAAAGAGTTCATGGCGAATACGGCAAGCGCAAGATAGAGCATAATTTGAATAAGCTCCGAGAAATGGGGCTCTAATGAATACCAACGAGGTCGCTCAGGCGGCCTTTTTTATTGTCCAAAATCCACCAATGAGGACCCAGCATGAAACGCAACCGCGTTAACGTGCTGACCGTCGTCAACTCCGCTTCAAACATCACCACTGAAACCATCGACGG
Organism: Enterobacter cloacae complex sp. IR53030; assembly: GCF_049238365.1. Lineage (NCBI taxonomy): Bacteria > Pseudomonadati > Pseudomonadota > Gammaproteobacteria > Enterobacterales > Enterobacteriaceae > Enterobacter > Enterobacter cloacae complex sp. IR53030. Next base: position 45,201 of record NZ_JBMKHA010000029.1, on the reverse strand, counting down.
CAAGCCACATATCGTGGTTCGCGGCATCACGCCTGTCGTGGACGATATCGTGATGAACCGGAAGTTGTAACACAGTTGTCAGCGGAACGTATTCCGGCGGCCAGATTGCGATGAAAATCGTGAAGCAGGCAGAGTTCGATTACTTCATGGGCCTTGTTCTGCCGCATGCGGTTACCTTCACAATCAACGTGACGTACAGCACCGCGTCCGGTAGCGTTACTACCGATGCGACATTCTCCGGCTCGCTGATCTCCGCCGTTGAAACGAACGACGGTGCCGTGGTTAACCCGGTACGCTGGTACACGTTTACGATGAACCAGCTCGAAGGCCCGCAGGACATCCCGGCGAATGCCACGATTAACACAACGAAGTTCATCCTGAACGATAACGAGGCGCTGGTGGTCGGCCCGTTCTTCTCCCCGGTCGAGTCAACGCAATTGTGGCTGCATACCCAGTCCAGCCTGGGCGGGAAGAAAGAGACGAACTGGAAGGTTGTCATCTGGAAAATTGACGATGACTACAACCAGGTCCCGGGAACGCAGCAGACGTTTACATACCGGCAGACGACACCTCACCAGTCGACGAGTGAAGTGTTCTATCGCACTGACAAAATCACGCCGACCGGCGGGTTCGGGAAATACGCGGTCAGCTTCCAGCGCACGGATAACTCCGGCGACGCTTCCCTGCTGAAGGTCGAAGAGATCCAGAGCATCAACATCCGTACGAACGTCGTTCACCCGACAGACACGCTGGTGCGCGTAAAAGTCCGGGCGACAGAGAATGCCCTGGGCAGCCGTGAGCGCAAATATAACGCGCTGGTGACCCGCCACACCATCACATACGACCTGGACACGCAGACGGTGGATTACACGCTGCGTCCGTCGCGCTCGTTCGCTGATGCGGTGGCGCACACCTGGCTGGTTATGGGCGAGCAGCCGGTAAGCAGCATTGACCTTTACGGACTGTATTCAATTGCCGAAAGTCTTCCTGATGAGCGCCTGGGTTACTTCGACTACACGTTTGACGACGAAAACGACTCGCTGGGCGACCGCGTGCAGGCGATCTGCAATGCGGCGTCGGTTGTGGCGTACTGGGATGACGGCGTGCTGACGTTTACCCGTGACCAGAAAGTGGATTACCCGGCTGCAGTATTCAACCGGGCCAACATGAAGACGGACGAGTACAAAATAACGTACGAGGCCACGCTGCCAGGCGGTTATGACGGCGTGCAGGTGTCATACGTCCACCCGACAACAAACAACAAGACGTACATCAACTACCGCGTGGTGAACGGCGCTATCGTCGAGCAGGAAGCTGAGAACCCGAACAAGCTGGAGATCGTCGGCTTCCGTAATGAGTATCAGGCCCGGGAGCGAGCTCTGCGCGAAACCAAGCGCCTGATCTACTCCAGGGTGAAGATGAATGCCAAAGTGTTCGAAGACGGCATTATCCAGGTTGGCAGCGTCATTCAGATGCCGGACATCTACGACAGCAACCAGCAGCAGGGTTACATAACAGGCCGCACCGGGAATGACTTTGATACCAGCGAACCGATCACCTTTTCCGGGGATATGTTTGTCTTGGTAACCGACAGTCTTGGCAATCCCACTCTGCGTTATCCAGCCACCGCCCGTAGCGACACGAAGTACGGCTTCACCGCGGCTATCCCCAACATTCAGCTCAACATATGGAACGGAGACACTGTGCAGCTCCCGTCGCGCTATCTCATTGCGACAGTGGAGGAGCTGGACAGTCAGCTATGGACGGTCAACAGCATCAAACCGAACACAGATAACACGGTATCTCTGACCGTCGCGGAATACAGCGACGCCATCTACCAATAAGAACCGTCCCCGACCAACCTAACCCGGCCACCGCGCCGGGTTTTTTTATGGAATCAATATGGCTACGCAACCTACCAATTTGCCTGTCCCAAGTGAATCCCCTCGCGATCTGAAGTTTAACGCGGGAAAAATTGACGAGTTCGTTACCTCATTGGTTAACACCTATGTTGACCGGTTTGGTAACGAGCATTACACCATCGAGGGGCTGCGCTGGCTGGCTCAACAGGCTATTGCTCAGTATGGATGGATCCTCATTGACTCCTTCCAGGACGGCGCTAATATCACCCTGCCAAACCAGGCGCTACGTGACGAAGATACCGGCGAATATTATCGTTGGGACGGCGCGCTGCCGAAGCATGTGGATGCCGGCTCTACGCCATCATCTTCCGGCGGGGTTGGCGTAGGCGCGTGGGTAGGTATTGGTGATGCGAGCCTGCGAGCAATGCTAGCTACATCTGCGGGCGCGGGAATGATCGGCGCGCTGGACTCAGATGGAAATGCAACGACTGTTCAGAATGCAATCGGCCATTATCGCGCCTATACCGTTAAAGAGCGACTTGATGAAGAGATAAGTATTGCATCAATCCCAGGGGTTGACTCCACCGGCACAGAAGACTCAACAGCAGCACTTCAAAACTTTTTTGATTCTCTAAGTGATGGGAGTGAGGTATACGTGCCAGCTGGAACGTACAAAATTAGCGGACTTATCATATCAAATAATTCATTAAAAATACGTGGGGCATATAGATACGCCTACGGACAAAGTACGACTAAATTAAAAGCTAGCGCTCCAAATATCACCTTAATGAAATTTACCGGAAATGGATGCAGGGTAGAAGGCTTACTTTTTGAAGGCTATGAAGCGGCAGTTGCCAATGAGTTTGGTAAAGGCACAACTTGCAAAGGGGTAAATTTTGAGCCTTCTACAGGTACGCTTGCAGATATTGATTCATTTGTAGATGATTGTATTTTCTGGTATTTGCAAACAGGAGCAGAAGGTCATGGCAGAAATTTAACTGTCACAAATACAATGTTTACGTTCTGCCGTTTCGGAGTTGATCTTTATGGCGTGCCAAATCAACAATTTCGCGGTCATATCATTAATCATAATCGCTTTCATTCTTGTGGAGGTGTCGAAGCATCTTCTGAACCAACACTTCTTAACTCTGTATGCATTAGATTAACAACTACCAATACCAATAATGTTGATAATTATGCGGGAAACGTATCCATTATGAATAATGTTGTTGATGGTGGCAGTTATCAATTTTTCAAAGGACCATTTCACCGCGGCAGCATTATGAGTGCTAACAGTATGTTCCGTATCGGTGGCTCAGGTGCAATTGTTATAGACATAGATAACACCTCAACAGCTGGCAACACTAGCTCTGACGGTGTAATTATTTCAGACAACAGTTTGGGTGGATTTGACCTTCCTGTTTATCAGAATGGGATACAATACTGTCCTGATATGGGCATCCGATTAACACAGGTACGAGGCGCTATCCTTTCTGAAAACCTTATTAACAAGGCATGGAAAGATGGGATCAAGTTGGTTAGCAGTTCTGAAGTAATTATCACGGGTGTAGTCAAGGATCCTAGTTCAATTGCAAACCAATCGACATCTACCCTCTACAGTTCAGTTGATATCGACGCTAATTGCGCAAACGTGATTATTCCTCATCTGATGACGCGAACAACCGTTTTTAACGGAAATCAGCTGGCTGCCCATGTCAAAACCGCCTGCGCGTCAACAGTTATTGGAGCCCTGTACGGAAGCGCAAGTTATACCCCATCTGGCCCAGTGATTGAAACAGGTAGTGGATATGCTATTGGTGATGTCTCTGCCGTATCATCTAAAACAAAGATAACAGCGATAACCGGTCTTATTAGCAACTCAAACTACCCAGCAGGTAACTACAAGCCTGGCGATGTTTGTAAGTATCTGAACCCAGCCACAACAGGATATAAAGAGGCTGTTTGTACAGTTGGGGGTAATGGATCTGCGGCGACATGGAAGAACTCAGGTGCGCTAGTATAAAAAAAAAAGGGGGAGGTATCTCCCCCATATTTTTAGCATTTGTGGTAATGGTATTTTTGATTCGTATAACTTTCGATGGTAATTATCCCTGATACGTTATAAACGCTACACGCTTCAGAATAATCAATAGAGTTGACGAGTCTTGAGTCATTGCTATAGTTTGCAAATCCGTAAGCTCTTTCATTTCCAATAACTCCGTGTATTATCTGAATGCCCGTGGCAGCGTAAATGTTCATTGTATAAAAATTATTCCTTCTTTTGTCATTGCTCTTTACGAATTCATTTTGTACTACGTTCTTAGGTATAAAAATAGCAAGGCTCGAGTTTTCTAAATCATTATCATTCTTTACGTGTTCAATAAAATATTTAAGGTTTGATAGATTCCCGTTGGAAATCTCACCCGCCTCTTTGATTTTTTCGTTTTTTATGTATTTCACCTTATTTTCTATTCTCTTGAATGACATCTCAGAGAACGAGAGTAAGGGTTGATATACAAAAAAAGAAAAAAATGAGAGCGACATCAGAGAAAAGGCAAACCAAAGATTGCTTGACTCCTTTCGTAGTGCCTGCGGTACACATGATAATGATATGATGAAAATCAGTATGGCAGTTGCATATACTCCTTGGAAGAAATAAAACTTATCACTCCAGCTAAATGACTTCATCATGATAGATAAGGCGCATATAAGCAGAAATGAAACGCCTATGCCAAATAACACTCTCAGAGTAGCCTTGTTTCTATTAACGCATGACAAAACGCCAAAAAGTAGAATTAAAATAGGAATGGCAGACGCATATCTTATGCCAGAGGAATAGATTAAATTGTATAACCCGGAAAAGTTCAGGGAATCGATGGAAATTGCAGAATCTATACCGTATGAATAATTTATAAACTTTTGGTAGGCAAGAATGAATACAAACAAAGATGCTGCACACAAATACATGCGCGCCTTGCAATAGTCCCTAAAAAATGAAATTGAGAACACTATCATTATGTAAGCTAACCCGGTGGATATTTTACCAAGGCATAGCAGGACTGATAATGCGGATGCTAGTATATATTCCTTAACGGATGGTGATTCGCTTCGGAAAACAAATCTAAATGTAAACATGGCTGTAATTATTAATAATGTGCTTGGCATCCATAGCGCGTGAGATGCAACCGAATGCCACGACGAAATTATCAAAGGAGATGAAATTAAAAACAACGCACATTGTCTGAATTTACCTGTTGATAAGCTTTGACATAACGCAAGGCACAAGCAGACAAATATTGATGCTTTTGTTAGACTTGTCAAACCGTAGCTATTATATGGATCAAGCCCTGACACAGTCAGCAAGGCTGCATCAAAATAATGAGTGAGGACATGGTAAGTAGTCAGTCTATGCCCATCAAGGCCAACACTTGGAAATCCAAAACTTATTATGCTTTGTATGATTGAGATATTAAAGGATGTATCTTGATGCCATTTATTGTGTGAGTCAACATCAAATATTGGAGAAAAGCTATAATATTGCGATAGGTATGAATCATACATGCTTAGAGAGACAAAAAAGCATAAAACACCTAAAGCAACAGGCAATATTAAATCACTTGGCTTGCCTACCGTTTCTAAGTCATTTTTATTGAGGAATGCATACAATACACAAATTGAAGAGAATGCAATTATGTTATAAATCAAGATTCCTTTGGTTGGCAATGCAAAAACTACAACCTCAAATATCGTTGTTGCCAAAAAGCATGACAAAATAGACAGTGCCTGCATTGAAGGTAGGTATTTATAATTAGCAAATGACATCATTCCTTTCTCCATGATGTTTCTTCAATAAAGTATTTAGGTCTTCCTTTACTCTCCATATATATCTTTCCTATATACTCCCCAATAACACCAAGGCAAAGCATTTGAACACCGCCAATAAAAAGAACTGCCAAAATAACAGAAGCCCACCCGCTTACAGTGCGACCCATAAAATACTGAGCAAACGTATAAATTATCCCAAGAGATGATAATATGGATATTACAAATCCCATAGCGGTAACTATGCGAAGCGGTGTAACAGAAAAAGACGTAATACCTTCAAGTGCTAACGCAAGCATCTTTCTGAGTGGGTATTTAGATTCACCGGCTGCACGCTCACTCCTGGAGTAATACACCTTTTCACTAGGGAAACCAATGAGAGGGATTAGCCCTCTGATATAAAGATTTTGCTCTCTATATTGCAATAAGGCATCTAGCGCACGTTTGCTCAAAAGTCTAAAATCAGCATGATTTTCCACCTGGCTAACGCCAAGATTTGTCATGATTTTATAGAAAGTTTCAGCGGTGAATTTTTTGAAAAAACTATCCGAAGCCCTGTCATTGCGAACACCATAAACTATGTCATGTCCAGACAGGTAAGAATCAACCATCTTCTCGATAATGGATGTGTCATCTTGCAGATCAGCATCAATACTTACTGTTATATCAGAGGTAATGCAAGAAGACAGGCCTGCCATCAATGCCGTTTGATGCCCCTTATTGCGAGATAGTTTCACCCCTTTTACTAGAGAATTAGTATTAGACTCTTCTTTTATAAGGTTCCATGTTAAATCATTGCTTCCATCATCAACGAAAACAATATGGCTGGTTTTATCAATTTTACCTTTATCCATCATACTGACTAATACTGATGATAGCTCTTTTAGGCATAAGCTAAATACATCTTGCTCATTATAGCAAGGCACAACTATTGAAAGAACTGGAGCTTTCATTATTTCATAACCCATGATTTATTAATAATAAAGCCAGAGACTGTGTAGAAAAACATCCCTGTCAACTGAACAAAATATACGTTCTCAGCACCAGAAAGCATGGCGATATTCATAGTAAATAAATTTATAGCATAACAAACGCCACAGCATGTTAAAAATTTCAGAAGCTTTGTTGCTGAAGGCTTGGATGAAAACGTAAATACCGTATTTAGTATAAAACTGAACAATACACCTACTACATAACCAGCAAAATTGGAGAAGTAAAGACCGACACCAGCGGCAGTAAGCGTGATGATAACGACTGCGGTCACCGCAGTGTTCATTCCCCCCACAAGACAGTAACGCAACGCTTGGTTACGGTAAATGGAAGCAAGATTGATACTCATGAGCCGCTCATCTTTAACATTATAAAAATCAGTCAATTCGGAAAGGTCTGAAGTTTAGCACCACATCGAAACTTGATCGACCCTCATATTTAACGATACTGTATATGTATACAGCTATTTTGTGAGGTAATCATGCCGCGCACAGCAGACATAAAGACCGCCTTTATTGCGGCAATACAGCTAAACCCAAAGGGGTACCAGTACCTTCGGACCGAGAGCTTCATCGAGAAGCTGCGTGAGTACAACTGGCACTTTACCCGGTCAGATGCCAATGCATGGATAAAACGTTACCAGCAAGACTTTGTGGATAAGACAACAGACCACAGCGATAACCGATACTGGATCCTGCGTAACATGGGGAGGGTGCAATAATGGGCTTTCCTTCACCGGCGTCAGATTACGTTGAGCAACAGCTCTCACCTGTTGTGCTGTGTAACATTGGAGCGGATAGCAGAGTGCTTGAGACAGATATTGGCTTTGCGGTTATCGAGCCGTGCGTGAAAACCTGCGAAGGGGATGTCCTCCTGATTCTTAGCGATGGGCGCACGCAGTTTGCCAAGCTGATGGGCAAGGCGCTCATTACAGATGATGGCGAGGCAATAGAAGGTGCTGCGCTTGCAGATGTGGAGGTGTTAGGAGTGGCGACGTTCTTCATCAACCGAGTAAGGGAAGATGACTGTCCGGTGGTGTAATGGGGCATGGATGGGACACAAAACAGCACTAGATCTAAGGTGAACTTAGACGACTGATGTTTTCGACGACTATAACCATCTGTTATTTGGTGCGCTCTTGGACGTTCTTTGTCGATTATGAAAAATGTATGCTCATGTGATGGGCATGCAGGTTTAAGCCCTTTATCTTCGCTGGCAGCCGCAGCGCTTTAATGCCACAATATTTTTTTCTTCGAAAGCAGGAAAGATGATGAAAAAAATAGCAATTGCTGGCGCGCTGCTGGCACTGACCGGGTGCGTACAGGTCGATAACTATCAGGATGTGATCAAGCATCCTGTCCCGGCGCATCTGGCGGGATACTGGCAGTCAAAAGGACCGCAGAGTAGCCTGGTCAGTCCTGAAGCGATTGCCACGCTGGTGGTGACCGAAGAGGGCGATACGCTGGACTGCCGCCAGTGGCAGCGCGTGATTGCCGTGCCGGGTAAAATCATGCTGCGTTCAGACAGCTACTACAACGTTACCCGCAAGCTGGATATCTATCCGCTGGAGCGCGATGGCGCGACGCTTGAGTATGACGGGATGGAGCTGCAGAAGGTTGACCGCCCAACGGTGGAATGTACTGATTACCTGAGCAAAAACCCGCTGGAGAGTAAACTACCGTAGCCGTTTGTTGCCGGGTGGCGCTGACGCTTACCCGGCCTACGGGACGGTACTTTTGTAGGCCGGGTCAGGCGAAGTCGCCACCCGGCATTGTTTCTACAGCGCATCCTCTATTACCCAAACGCTGACACTCCCTCCATTACAGGTAAAGGTGCCTTCGCCATCTGCCGCGGTGGTGACCGTTTCTTCGCGATTGCCGAGGAAATCACGCCACGTTTTGTCGCCGTAATTTTCCCCAAGGCAAATCACTTTCTCGCCGTCGTCGCCGTTCGACATCACTACCACACAGCCGGGATCGTCTTCCGTACCGCTGCGGCTGAAGGCGATGCAGTTAGGATGGTCAAAAAACAGGGTCTGCACGCCGTGGGCAAAACGCTGCCGGGCGAGGATCAGTTCATGAAGCTGCTCAATGACCGGCATGTCGATGTGGTAGGTCTCGCCATCTCCACCCGTATCGTCATAGCTCGCCCCGAAGAGATCCGGATAAAACACGCTCGGCACGCCGTTTTCCCGCAGCAGGATCAACGCATACGCCAGCGGTTTAAACCAGGCTTCTACCGGTGCTTCCAGCGCCTGCAAAGGTTGGGTGTCGTGGTTAGCGACGAGAGTGACCGCATGGAACGGATCCGCCTCCACCAGCGTACCGGTGAAGATCTGGCTCATGTCATAATCCCGTCCCTGACGAGACGCTTCGTGGAATTTCATCTGCAGGGGAGCATCAAAGAGCATGGTTTTACCGTCGACCTGGTCAATATAGGCCTGCAGCTTATCCACCTCATGGGACCAGTATTCCGCCACAATAAACAGCGGCTGGTCAGCGACATCCTGGACGTGCTCAATCCACTCTTTATAAAACCAGGCGGGAATATGCTTGACGGCATCCAGACGAAAACCGTTGCAGCCCGTCTGTTCCATGACCCAGCGGGCCCAGTATTTGATCTCTTCGGTGACCGCGTGATTGCGAAAATCAATGTTCTCGCCCATCAGATAATCGAAGTTACCCATCTCATCATCAACCTGATCGTTCCAGCCTTCGCCGGTGTAGTCGTTGACGATTTTAAAGATGCCGTCTTCATCCGGGTTTTCAATATGGTCCACGCCGCTGAAGCATTTGTAATCCCAGACGAATTGGGAATATTGCCCGGCACGGACAGGGAAGGTGTAGCGGGTCCAGGCTTCACACTCAATGATCTCATCATCAATTTGCGTGCGGTCCTGCTCGTTCACGCGCTGAACGCGGACAGGTTCTTTCTCGTCTGCCCCCATCTTGTGGTTCACCACGACGTCCAGCAGCACGGCGATTTCATTGCTTTTCAGCGCCTCAATGGCCTCCAGCAGCTGCGCTTTGTCACCGTATTTCGTGGCAATACTGCCTTTCTGGTCAAATTCGCCGAGATCGAACAGATCGTATGAGTCATAGCCAACCGAATACCCGCCGGACGCACCTTTATACGCGGGGGGAAGCCAGATCATATTGATGCCGATTTCATTAAGATTAGGGGCCAACGCCGTGACTTCGCGCCACAATTCACCGCCTGCAGGGTAATACCAGTGAAAACATTGTAAAAGTGTTGGGTTGCGCATGCACCATCTCCATGAGGTCGCGAGACTCAAGTATGGCGCAGGTTTGGCAGAAATGCTGGCGTACGAAACGGTTAATGCTCGTACGCCAGTAAAATGGCTAACTGATATCGCTATTACTTTGCGGAACCAGGACATGGCCGCCTTGATTACCGTAGGTGGAGAGAACGGTTTTCTGGATGGAGGATTGCCCAACCAGTTTCGCCAGCTCATCCATTCTGGCTTGCAGCAATGTTTTTACCTGGCCTTCGTTGTCCAGGATCACCCGCAGCGTCGGGCGAAGCTGCTCCTGAATCTGCATCGAAGGTTCACTTTCCTGAGTGAGACGAGCCAGTGAGTGCACCGCATTAACATAGTCGGTTTCACAGATGATCAGATCATCCCATAGCCCCTGCCGGGCCAGTCGCAACATCAACTGGCTCTGCTCAAGGAGTTGCTGATAAAGGGTATAGAGCTGCGGTGCATTACTCATTAGACGGCGTCCTGCATCAGTTGTGGGGTACCGGCAACCTCCTTCCACCCGTCAGCGATATTGCGCAGCAATGTTTCCACCTCTTCGATGGCGCTGGCGTCGTTATTCACATTGGCGTGCAGGAGGCGACGAACCATATAGGCATAAAGGGCGATCAGGTTTTGTGTGAGCTCATCACCATTACTTTCCACCAGGCCGACCTTCAGACCGTTCTCGATAATGTTGATCGCTTTCGAAATCGCGAGTCCCTTTGCCGGGATATTGCCGTCTTGCAGGAACAGACGCGCGCGAACCAGCGCGCTGAGGGCTCCATCAAATAGCATGATAACCAGCTGTTGCTGGCTGGCGCTCATTACCGCGCTTTCAACCTCTATTTTTGCGTAGGCTTGTGTACCTTTTGCGCCGTACATGTTATCCCCCTCGGGTCTGATTAGCGTTTACTACTTGTTGCTGGACGTATTTTCAAACTGCTGCGTCAGGTAGCTACTGGTGTTGTTCAATGAGGTCATCAGTACGTCCAGCTGGGTAAACTGAGCTTTATACTGTGCCACACGAGCATCAATACGATCGCTGACTGAGTTGTATTGATCCGTCAGCTTGTTCAGCGTTTTGCTGACCCCATCTTTTGCCGCCTGGATAATCCCTTTGCTGGAGAGCCAGTCAGTCAGATTGGTGGCCATGGTGGTGGTGATACCGGTGGCTTTACCGTCGCCCACAACCAGATCTTTTACGGCGGTCGGGTTATCAGTTAGCGCTTTTTTCAGCTTCGTGCTGTCCAGCTCCAGTTTGCCTGAGCTTGGGTCTGAGGTAATGCCCAGTGACGACAGCGTCTTATAGGTGGTGCCGCCTACGGTGTTGCTCAGCATGGTTTTCAGCTGGGTCTGGATCGTACGCAGCGTGCTGTCACCGAGCAGGGCACCGTTGCTGGCATCCTGTGCATCTGTACCTGCATCCACCGCCGTATATTTGGTTAATGTTGCAAAGCTGTCCTGAAGGGTGTTGTAGGCATCCACCCAGGCTTTCATTGCCGTTTCCGCTTTCGACGTATCTTTGGTGATCGTCAGCGTCTGGTTGCCGGTGGTGACATCGTTCAGGTTCAGGGTGATATCTTCCAGCGCATCGCTGATGGTGTTGCTGCTGTTTTCGATATCTACGTTGTTCACCTTCAGCTTCGCGTTCTGCGCGGTGACGCTTTCCGTCATCCCGTTGCTGGCGTCGGTGCTGGTGCCGTTATAACCCATAAAGGATTGCAGAGCGCTGTCGCCGCTCACGCTGATGCTGACCGCGTTGTCCGCCCCGGTTTCGGTAGAGGTGATGGACAGACGATACTGACCATTACCGACGTTAATAATACTGGCGGTCACGCCAGCGTCAGCTTTGTTAATCGCATCGCGAATGCCGGTCAGCGAGGAGTTGGCGGCGCTGATATCTACCGTCACCGGTTTTTTACCGTTGCCTGCGGTAAAGGTAATTTTGCTATCTGTCGTGGCGATAGCGGTTTTAGTATCCGCCTGGGTATTTTTGGTGGTCAGCGTTTGCGCCTGCGCCAGCTGCGACACGCTAACGGTGTATTTCCCCGCAATCGCGCTGCCGGAGGTGGTGGCGCTGAATGCCGTGGTGCTGCTCGCCGTGCTGGTGGCCGTAAACAAGTCGGCTTTATTCAGCGCGGTGTTGGCGGTCTGAAACGCTTCCAGTGAACTCTTCAACGTGCCGTAAGCGCTAAGCTTGGCGGTATAAGATGACTGTTGTTTGGAAATCGGTGTCAGCTGCTCTTTTTCGGCCTTGGTCAGACTATCCAGAATGTCTGCTAACTGAAGACCCGAACCAATCCCCAATGATGAAATACTTGCCATATTTATTCCTTAATCTATCGACACGTAGAACGAATAGTGGGGTTATCGGCCTTAATGGGGGAAAGTTTACGGTTAATTTCTTTTTTTTAATGGCGGGAATAACGGTAATAGAGAAGAGTATTTCCGTGGCTAAAAAAATTATCGAGATCCTGAAAAAAAATCTAAAGGTTGTTTTGGACCAGACGATAACACCTTTGACGGCGATGAAGCCGAAGGGTGGAAACCCAAATCTAACCAAACAGATTTGATGAACAACAGGAATCGAAATCATGGCACAAGTCATTAATACCAACAGCCTCTCGCTGATCACTCAGAACAACATCAACAAGAACCAGTCTGCTCTGTCTTCTTCTATCGAGCGTCTGTCTTCTGGTCTGCGTATCAACAGCGCTAAAGATGATGCTGCGGGCCAGGCTATCGCTAACCGCTTCACGTCTAACATCAAAGGTCTGACTCAGGCTGCACGTAACGCTAACGACGGTATCTCTCTGGCGCAGACCACTGAAGGCGCGCTGTCTGAAATCAACAACAACCTGCAGCGTGTTCGTGAACTGACCGTTCAGGCGACCACCGGCACTAACTCCGATTCTGACCTGTCTTCAATCCAGGACGAAATCAAATCCCGTCTGTCTGAAATCGACCGCGTATCGGGTCAGACTCAGTTCAACGGCGTGAACGTACTGGCTAAAAACGGTTCTATGGCGATTCAGGTTGGTGCAAACGATGGCCAGACTATCAACATTGACCTACAGAAGATTGACTCTTCTACTCTGGGTCTGAGTGGCTTCTCTGTATCTGGTCAGTCTCTGAAAGTTAGTGATTCTATTTCTCAAATCACTGGCGCTGCCGGCACTGCTCCTGTTGATGTTACTTTCACAGCTGTTGCTAGTGACCTGTCCACTGCACTGGGTAAAACTGTTGATGCATCAAGTCTGACACTGCACAACACCCAGAAAGGTGATGGTACAGCGACTGGTCAGTTCGTTGTTCAGTACGGTAATGATTTCTATTCAGCATCTGTAGACCATACTAGTGGTGCGGTTACCCTAAACAAAGCAGATGTTGAATACACTGATACAGATAATGGTCTGACAACTGCTGCAACTCAGGCAAACCAACTGATTAAAGTTGCTGCTGATTCTAATGGTGACGCTGCTGGTTATGTTACCTTCCAAGGTAAAAACTACGGTACAACAGTTGCTACCGCTCTGGATGATAACAATGCAGTTGCTGGTTCTGCGAACAAAGTTGTTGTTGAGCTTTCTACTGCAACTCCAACACCTGAATTCAAAGGTGCATCGACTGCAGATCCACTGGCTCTGCTGGACAAAGCTATCGCGTCTGTTGATAAATTCCGTTCTTCTCTGGGTGCGGTACAGAACCGTCTGAGCTCTGCGGTAACCAACATGAACAACACCACCACCAACCTGTCTGAAGCGCAGTCCCGTATTCAGGACGCCGACTATGCGACCGAAGTGTCAAATATGTCTAAAGCGCAGATCGTTCAGCAGGCCGGTAACTCCGTGCTGTCCAAAGCTAACCAGGTTCCTCAGCAGGTTCTGTCTCTGCTGCAGGGCTAATAGCCTGATAATGCTCAAACCCCGCTTCGGCGGGGTTTTTTATTTAGCGCTATTCGCATAACCCCCCAAATAACCCCTCATTTCACCCACTATTCACCCAATTGAAACCCCTGCAGAATCGGATAATCATGCCGATAACTCAATTAACGCAGGGCTGTTTATCGTGAATTCACTCTATACCGCTGAAGGTGTAATGGATAAACACTCGCTGTGGCAGCGTTATGTCCCGCTGGTGCGTCACGAAGCATTGCGCCTCCAGGTGCGCTTGCCGGCGAGCGTGGAACTTGACGATCTGCTACAGGCGGGCGGTATCGGGTTATTGAATGCAGTTGACCGATACGACGCTCTGCAAGGAACGGCATTTACGACTTACGCAGTTCAGCGTATTCGTGGTGCGATGCTGGACGAACTGCGCAGCCGTGACTGGGTGCCGCGCAGTGTTCGCCGCAACGCCCGCGAAGTGGCGCATGCGATGGGGCAGCTGGAACAGGAACTGGGACGCAACGCAACGGAAACCGAAGTGGCGGAACGTCTTGGCATTGCTGTTGAAGAGTATCGTCAGATGTTGCTCGATACCAATAATAGCCAACTCTTCTCTTATGACGAGTGGCGCGAAGAGCATGGCGATAGCATCGAGCTGGTGACGGATGAACACCAGCAGGAAAACCCGTTACACCATTTAATGGAAGGGAATTTACGCCAGCGCGTAATGGAAGCGATTGAAGCGCTGCCTGAACGCGAACAGCTGGTGTTGACCCTTTATTACCAGGAAGAGCTTAATCTCAAAGAGATTGGCGCTGTTCTGGAGGTGGGGGAGTCTCGGGTGAGCCAGCTGCACAGCCAGGCCATCAAGCGCTTACGAACCAAGCTGGGTAAGTTATAGGTGATTTTTTCACCCGAAAAATGCCGCACAACGTATTGACAACCAGGAGTTATCATGACGGTGCAGCAATCAAAAAGACGGCCTTTAAGCCGCTACCTGAAAGACTTTAAACACAGCCAGACGCATTGCGCCCACTGTAAGAAACTACTCGATCGTATCACGCTGGTTCGCCGTGGCGAGATCGTGAATAAAATCGCGATCTCTCGCCTCGACACGTTGATGGACGAAGCGGCGTGGCTCGAAGAGCAGAAAGAGTGGGTGGCGCTTTGCCGTTTCTGTGGCGATCTCCATTGCAAAGAGCAAAGCGACTTCTTCGACATTATCGGCTTCAAACAATTCCTGTTTGAACAAACGGAGATGAGCCACGGCACCGTGCGCGAATATGTGGTTCGCCTGCGCCGCCTTGGACAGCATCTGACCGTTAACAACATCTCTCGCGATCTGCTAAAAACCGGTTATCTGGATGAGAATCTGGAGCCGTGGCTGCCTGCCACCAGCACCAACAACTACCGTATTGCGCTGCGCAAGTATGCGCAATATAAGGTACAAATGCCGGGTGCGATGAAGCAGAAAGGCCACGCCGGAACAACTTCTGATATATATTAAAAAAGAATAAGATGTAGCGCAGTCGCCTTTGACGTCGCAGGCGATTTCTCTACACTACGTAAAAATTCTACGCTATCGGGGTATTTATGAAATTAGCACTTCTGGGTCGTCAGGCGTTGATGGGCGTTATGGCCGTGGCGCTGGTTGCGGGTATGAGCGTGAAAACGTTCGCTGCAGAAAATCTGCTGAACAAAGTAAAAGAGCGCGGAACGCTGCTGGTTGGGCTGGAAGGAACCTATCCTCCGTTCAGCTTCCAGGGCGACGACGGCAAACTGACCGGTTTTGAAGTGGAATTTGCCGAAGAACTGGCAAAACACCTCGGCGTGAAAGCCTCCCTGAAACCGACCAAATGGGACGGTATGCTGGCATCGCTGGATTCCAAACGCATTGACGTGGTGATTAACCAGGTGACCATTTCTGACGAGCGTAAGAAGAAGTATGACTTCTCCACGCCGTACACCGTGTCCGGTATTCAGGCGCTGGTGAAGAAAGGTAACGAAGGCACCATCAAAACCGCGGCCGACCTGAAAGGTAAAAAAGTGGGTGTCGGTCTGGGCACTAACTACGAAGAGTGGCTGCGTCAGAACGTTCAGGGCGTGGACATCCGTACCTATGATGATGACCCGACGAAATACCAGGATCTGCGCGTAGGTCGTATTGACGCCATTCTGGTTGACCGCCTGGCCGCGCTGGATCTGGTGAAGAAAACCAACAACACTCTGGCGGTTGCCGGTGATGCGTTCTCTCGTCAGGAATCCGGTGTTGCGGTCCGTAAAGGTAACGAAGACCTGGTGAAAGCGATCGACGCTGCGATTGCTGATATGCAAAAAGACGGCAGCCTGAAGGCGCTCTCCGAGAAGTGGTTCGGCGCAGACGTCACCAAATAAGTCTTTGACGTGAAAAAAAAGGCGCTTTTAAAAGCGCCTTTTTTATTTCTTACGCGTCTGCGTGCATAATGAAAAATATCACATTTTGTCTGAGTTACCGGAGAACCCATGTCACTACAGAATTTAACGCGCTTTCCCCGCCTGGAGTTTATCGGCGCGCCGACTCCGCTGGAGTATCTGCCGCGATTTTCTGATTACGTAGGACGCGATATTTTCATTAAGCGCGATGACGTGACGCCGATGGCGATGGGGGGCAACAAGCTGCGTAAGCTGGAGTTTCTGGCCGCGGATGCACTGCGTGAAGGGGCGGACACGCTCATCACCGCCGGGGCAATCCAGTCCAACCACGTTCGTCAGACGGCGGCTGTCGCGGCGAAGCTTGGTCTCCATTGCGTGGCACTGCTGGAAAACCCGATTGGCACGCGGGCAGAAAATTATCTCACCAACGGTAATCGTCTGCTGCTGGATCTTTTTAATGTGCAGGTGGAGATGGTCGATGCGTTGACCGACCCGACTGCGCAGCTCGACGAACTGGCTACGCGCCTCGAAGCGCAGGGTTTCCGTCCTTATGTTATCCCTGTCGGCGGTTCGAATGCGTTGGGCGCGCTGGGTTATGTGGAAAGTGCGCTGGAGATCGCGCAGCAGTGTGAGGGGGCGGTGAGCCTCTCCTCCGTGGTTGTCGCGTCTGGCAGTGCGGGCACGCACGCCGGGCTGGCGGTGGGGCTGGAGCAGCTGATGCCCGAGGTGGAACTGATAGGCGTGACGGTGTCCCGCAGCGTTGCGGATCAGAAGCCCAAAGTGGTCACGTTACAGCAGGCGGTGGCAGAGCAGCTGGCGCTTAAGGCAAAAGCCGATATTCTGCTCTGGGATGACTATTTTGCGCCGGGCTACGGCACGCCTAATGAAGAGGGGATGGAGGCGGTTAAACTGCTGGCGCGCCTTGAGGGTATACTGCTTGATCCGGTTTATACGGGTAAAGCGATGGCCGGGCTTATAGATGGCATTACGCAGAAACGCTTTAAGGATGAAGGGCCGATTTTATTTGTGCACACCGGCGGGGCGCCCGCGCTGTTTGCTTATCATCCTCATGTCTAAAAATCAGGTCGAAAAATAATAATGCAAGAAAGTATACAACTGGTTATTGATTCCCTGCCGTATCTGCTGAAAGGTGCGGTATTTACGCTCCAGCTGAGTATTGGCGGGATGTTCTTCGGCCTCGTGCTGGGCTTCGTGCTGGCCTTAATGCGTATGTCGCCCATTCTGCCGGTACGCTGGCTGGCGCGCTTCTATATCTCCGTGTTTCGCGGTACGCCACTCATTGCTCAGCTCTTTATGATCTACTACGGTCTACCGCAATTCGGTATCGAGCTGGATCCGATCCCGGCGGCGATGATTGGCCTGTCGCTCAATACGGCGGCCTATACCTCTGAAACCCTGCGCGCGGCAATCTCGTCCATTGATAAAGGTCAGTGGGAAGCGGCGGCCAGTATCGGGATGACGCCGTGGCAAACATTGCGTCGCGCTATTTTGCCGCAGGCTGCGCGTGTGGCGCTTCCGCCGCTGAGCAACAGCTTCATTAGCCTGGTCAAAGATACCTCTCTGGCCGCAACGATTCAGGTGCCTGAACTGTTCCGTCAAGCGCAGCTTATTACCTCGCGCACCCTTGAAGTCTTCACCATGTATCTGGCTGCCTCGCTGATTTACTGGGTGATGGCAACGGTGTTGTCTGCCCTGCAAAACTATTTTGAAAACCAGCTTAACCGCCAGGAGCGTGATCCAAAATGAGTGCTATCGACGTTAAAAACCTGGTGAAAAAATTCCATGGTCAAACGGTGCTCCACGGGATCGATCTGGAAGTGGAGCAGGGCGAAGTGGTGGCGATTATCGGGCCGAGCGGGTCGGGAAAAACGACGCTGCTGCGCAGTATTAATCTGCTTGAACAGCCGGAAGGGGGCACCATCCGGGTCGGGGAGATTACGATTGATACCGGTAAATCCATTAGCCAGCAGAAAGGATTAATTCGCCGTCTGCGTCAGCATGTGGGCTTTGTGTTCCAGAACTTCAATCTTTTTCCGCACCGCACGGTACTGGAAAACATTATTGAAGGGCCGGTCATCGTAAAAGGTGAGCCAAAAGAGGACGCGACGGCGCGTGCCCGCGAGCTGCTCGCTAAAGTTGGGCTGGCAGGTAAAGAGACCAGCTATCCGCGCCGCCTGTCAGGAGGCCAGCAGCAGCGCGTGGCGATAGCGCGTGCGCTGGCGATGCGCCCTGACGTGATCCTGTTTGATGAACCGACCTCGGCGCTCGACCCCGAGCTGGTGGGCGAAGTGCTGAACACCATTCGCCAGCTGGCGCAGGAGAAGCGCACGATGGTCATCGTGACCCATGAAATGAGCTTTGCTCGTGACGTGGCGGACAGGGCCATTTTCATGGACCAGGGGCGGATTGTGGAGCAGGGGCCGGCGAAAAGTTTATTTGCGGATCCTCAACAGCCGCGAACCCGCCAGTTCCTTGAAAAATTCCTCATGCAGTAGCATTTTTGTCCTTATTTGCTCCGGAAATCTTTTCTGGAGCAAATTATTCTCCCTGTTGCCCCGGGCGTCTGCTTTTTTATTCCACCCGACGCAGATAAGCCTTATCAATAGTAAAGTTAATTGTGCTATTGCCGATATTTTGTGGTTAGAAATAAGTTTTATGTGTTAGGTTATATTCACCGTAATAATGATTATCTTTTCAGAGGCTTCTTTTAGTAAGTATGAAGGATTCAGACTTTTTCACCTGGCGACGGGATTGCTTCCTCCGGTTTCAGGAATTGACCTGTGCCGACGAGGTATATCAGGAACTTCAGCGACAAACGCAGGCGCTTGAATTCGATTATTACGCGCTCTGCGTGCGCCATCCCGTGCCATTTACGCGACCCAAGGTCTCGCTGCAAACCACTTATCCAAAGCAGTGGATGGCGCAATATCAATCCGCGAACTATTTCGCGATTGATCCGGTTTTAAAGCCGGAGAATTTCATTCAGGGTCATCTTCCCTGGACGGACGCATTATTCGCGGATGCGCAGGAGTTATGGCATAACGCACAGGATCACGGTTTACGCACGGGAATAACGCAGTGTCTGATGCTGCCTAATCACGCGCTCGGTTTCCTCTCGGTTTCCCGTACGAGTGTGCAGGATGTGCCGTACAGGCAGGAAGAAATAGAACTACGGTTGCAAATGCTGGTGCAAATGGCATTAACCACGCTGTTGCGTTTTGAAGATGGGATGGTGATGCCGCCAGAGATGAAATTCAGCAAGCGTGAGCGGGAAATTCTGAAATGGACTGCGGAAGGGAAGACGTCAGCGGAAATAGCGATCATTCTCTCCATTTCAGAGAATACGGTTAACTTCCATCAGAAGAATATGCAGAAAAAAATCAATGCACCCAACAAAACCCAGATTGCTTGTTACGCGGCGGCAACGGGACTGATCTGATTAGAGAGTACGTTCTGCGTGACAGACGAGCGGACGGCTGAATGCAGTGCATCCAGCCGTTTTTTGTTACTGGCGGTACGCTTGTTTAATTTGCTTAACGGTGTTTGCAAATACAGCCGATTCCGCCTGGTCTTCCATCTGCGCGATTTGCTTTTCCATTTTAATGATCACACGACCAGCATCAGCCTGGCCCATCGCCTGCAGCATCAGCGTCAGCAGTGTTTTCAGGCAGTTTACTTCCTGTGCCAGTTCCTGGTTATTCTCCGCAGTGGCAAATTCAGGTGTGCTCATTTATTTTCCTCATTATTAAACGGCGCTAAAGCGCGACGACGAAAGTCAAGGCGGCGGAGTATACCACAAGCTGTAGCAAAAAATGCAGCGGTTGTTTTTCGTACTTTTACTGCGCTGTTTATTTGCGTAAACTCCGCCAGGCGGTAGACTGATGCCCTGGTATGACTATTAATTGTTTATGAGTGGTTTGCTTACCGTTAATTATTGTTACAAAAATCTGAAAACTGTTTTCCCCGAGGAAAAGGAGCAAGGTTTTTGTAACTTTTTGAATACGGATGCTTAAAAAAAAGCGCAAAAGCCCTGATGGCAAGGACTCTCTTTCCACGGACTGTACAGGCTAATTTCCAAAAACGAGAGCAAAATCGAATAGCCGATTTTTTAACGTTTTAATCTTGTGAGGAAAACCGTTAATATAAACCAAATTATCACTCAGTAGCGTTATCCCTATTCTGGAGACATTTCCTTTGATCAACGTCCTTCTTGTTGATGACCACGAACTGGTGCGCGCAGGGATACGACGCATTCTTGAAGATATAAAAGGGATTAAAGTTGCCGGAGAGGTGTGCTGTGGGGAAGATGCCGTAAAATGGTGCCGCACAAACTCCGCCGATGTGGTGCTGATGGATATGAACATGCCCGGCATCGGTGGCCTTGAGGCAACGCGCAAAATTGCGCGTACCTTCGTAGATACCAAAGTCATCATGCTGACCGTGCATACTGAAAATCCACTGCCTGCGAAAGTGATGCAGGCGGGTGCGGCCGGTTACCTGAGCAAAGGTGCCGCTCCGCAGGAGGTCGTCAATGCCATCCGCTCCGTGTTTGCCGGGCAGCGTTACATCGCCTCTGACATTGCGCAACAGATGGCTTTGAGCCAGATCGAACCCGAGAAAAACGAGTCCCCGTTTGCCAGTTTGTCTGAGCGCGAATTGCAGATTATGCTGATGATCACGAAAGGTCAGAAGGTAAATGAGATCTCGGAACAGCTGAACCTCAGCCCGAAAACGGTGAACAGCTATCGTTATCGAATGTTCAGTAAACTGAACATTCATGGTGATGTTGAACTGACTCATCTGGCCATCCGACATGGTTTATGTAATGCGGAGACGTTGTTAAGTCAGTGAGTGATGTGTTCGATTCAAAAGCATTTCTGAAAACGGTAACCAGCCAGCCTGGCGTCTATCGGATGTATGACGCTGGCGGTACGGTTATCTATGTGGGGAAGGCGAAAGACCTTAAAAAACGCCTTTCCAGCTATTTTCGCAGCAACCTTGCCTCCCGTAAGACTGAAGCGCTGGTCTCTCTCATTCATAATATTGATGTCACCGTCACGCATACCGAAACCGAAGCTCTGCTGCTTGAGCACAATTATATAAAGCTCTATCAGCCGCGCTATAACGTGCTGTTGCGGGACGATAAATCCTATCCCTTTATCTTCCTGAGTGGCGATACCCATCCGCGTCTGGCGATGCACCGTGGTGCAAAACACGCGAAGGGGGAATATTTTGGTCCTTTCCCGAATGGCTATGCCGTGCGGGAGACGCTCGCACTGCTGCAAAAAATCTTCCCGATTCGTCAGTGCGAAAACAGTGTCTACCGTAACCGCTCGCGTCCGTGTCTGCAGTACCAGATTGGACGCTGCCTGGGCCCCTGTGTCGCCGGGCTGGTCAGTGAAGATGAGTATGCCCAGCAGGTGGACTATGTACGCCTGTTCTTAGCCGGAAAAGACGATCAGGTGTTAACCCAGCTGATCGCGCGGATGGAAAAAGCCAGCGCCGCACTTGAGTTTGAAGAGGCCGCACGGATCCGTGACCAAATTCAGGCGGTGCGCCGGGTCACCGAGAAACAGTTTGTCTCGAATACCGGTGACGATCTCGACGTTATCGGCGTCTCCTTTGACGCCGGAATGGCCTGTGTTCACGTGCTGTTTATCCGCCAGGGCAAAGTACTCGGCAGCCGCAGCTATTTCCCTAAAGTGCCTGGTGGCACCGAGCTGGGGGAAGTGGTGGAAACCTTTGTCGGCCAGTTCTATCTACAGGGAAGCCAGATGCGCACGCTCCCCTCGGAGATCCTGCTCGATTTCAACCTTGACGATAAAACCCTGCTGGCCGATTCGCTTTCCGAGCTGGCGGGCCGTCGGGTCAACGTACAAACCAAACCCCGCGGCGACAGGGCGCGTTATCTGAAGCTCGCGCGGACCAACGCGGCGACGGCGCTGACCACAAAATTGTCTCAGCAATCGACGGTCAGCCAGCGGTTAACCGCGCTGGCAACGCTCCTGAGGTTGCCGGAAGTGAAACGTATGGAGTGTTTCGATATCAGCCATACGATGGGGGAGCAGACGGTAGCATCCTGCGTCGTGTTTGATGCTAATGGCCCGCTGCGCGCCGAGTATCGACGCTATAACATCACCGGCATTACGCCGGGGGACGACTATGCCGCCATGAATCAGGTGCTGCGTCGTCGTTACGGTAAAGCGATTGAAGAGAGCAAGATCCCGGATGTGATCCTGATTGACGGTGGTAAAGGCCAGCTTGGCCAGGCGAAAGCGGTATTTGAATCACTCGACGTTGAGTGGGACAAAAATCATCCGCTGCTGTTAGGTGTGGCGAAAGGGGCCGATCGTAAGGCGGGTCTGGAGACGTTGTTCTTCGAACCGGAAGGTGAGGGCTTCAGTCTGCCGCCAGACTCCCCGGCGCTGCATGTCATCCAGCATATTCGCGATGAATCGCACGACCATGCTATCAGCGGGCACCGTAAAAAACGGGCGAAGGTGAAAAATACCAGTACTCTGGAAACCATTGAGGGCGTCGGGCCAAAACGTCGCCAGATGCTGCTGAAGTATATGGGCGGATTGCAAGGATTACTCAACGCCAGCATGGAGGAAATTGCAAAAGTGCCGGGTATTTCGCAAGGGCTGGCAGAAAAGATCTACTACTCGTTGAAACATTGAGGGCTCTGTAGCAACATAGAGCTAAATTTTACTGACAACAAATAGTTACCGTCACTATGCAATATAATATCCCTACGTTGCTCACTCTCTTTCGTGTTGTACTCATTCCGTTCTTTGTGCTGGCGTTTTATCTGCCGGTTGTGTGGGCACCTTTTGCCTGCGCATTGATCTTCCTTATCGCAGCGGTAACGGACTGGTTTGATGGCTATCTGGCGCGTCGCTGGAATCAAAGCACCCGCTTCGGCGCGTTTCTCGATCCGGTAGCGGATAAGGTCATGGTTGCTATCGCGATGGTGCTGGTGGCTGAACACTATCATACCTGGTGGGTGACGCTGCCTGCGGCAACCATGATCGGCCGTGAAATCATCATTTCTGCGCTGCGTGAGTGGATGGCGGAGTTGGGTAAACGCAGCAGCGTGGCGGTCTCCTGGATCGGGAAAGTGAAAACGACCGCACAGATGGCGGCGCTGGTCTGGATGCTCTGGCGTCCAAACGCCTGGGTTGAGTGGGCGGGAATTGGTCTGCTGTGGGTAGCGGCAGTGCTGACGTTGTGGTCAATGCTGCAATATTTGAACGCTGCGCGCGGGGATTTGCTTGATCAGTGATCGTTTCGCCGTAATTTTCAGCAAACGATCCAGGGAAGCAAAAAATAACGTTGACTCATAACGTCATATCAGTAGAATGCAACGCATCGAACGGCGGCACAGTAAGCCGGACGATAATGAAATCAAGTGTTTAGAAGTTGACTTGATGACATGCGGGAATAGCTCAGTTGGTAGAGCACGACCTTGCCAAGGTCGGGGTCGCGAGTTCGAGTCTCGTTTCCCGCTCCAGATTAAAGACATGCGCAGTAGCGGGTGTCAGTTAGAAAAGTTTTACGGCGCGTTAGCAAAGCGGTTATGTAGCGGATTGCAAATCCGTCTAGTCCGGTTCGACTCCGGAACGCGCCTCCACTTTCTTCCCTGGCCGGATGGTGGAATCGGTAGACACAAGGGATTTAAAATCCCTCGGCGTTCGCGCTGTGTGGGTTCAAGTCCCACTCCGGCTACCATGGGAAAAAGCAGAATAATCAAAGCAATAAGCAGTGTCGTGAAACCACCTACGGGTGGTTTTTTTGTGCCTGAAATTCACGCCCTGTGCATATCCTGTGCTCACGGGGTGCAATGAGCTGCAATCTCCAGCGTGGTAATGCCGAATCGAACGTGTCGCCTCCAGCATAGAGAACCAGGTCGTTTTGCCTGTTTTCCGGTACTCTTCCGGGAAGGGGACCCTGCTGAGCAAGCTGTAATGCTCTAGCCACCCTGAGTACAAAGTTGCTTAATTCGTGCAATCACCTCATTTCTGTACTTCTGGTGTCCGCGCATAGCCCTTGGATGGGCAATTCTGAAACAGATTGCATTACTTGTTTTGAACTCCCATAGCTTCCCCGGTATGACTGAAGAAGTCTCATAGCCGCCTAGCTCAGTAAGCACCTGTTTTATGATGTAGTCTGTTCTCCGGGCTCCGGATGCAAAGATGATGAAATCAGGCTCAAGGTGTTTAATTTGTACCGCCAGCAGCTTCAGCGAGGCTAATATGACTTCCTGCACTTCATTTTGAGGGCGATTGAGAGGGGTCAGTCCGTCGTAATCCCACGCCAGTAGATTGGCATACACGATAGCCTGAGGAGGAATATTAAGCTCCCGGGCCAGCCTGAAATGATATTGCGTGAAGCGGCTACGTGAT
Source organism: Enterobacter cloacae complex sp. IR53030 (assembly GCF_049238365.1). Classification (NCBI taxonomy): domain Bacteria; kingdom Pseudomonadati; phylum Pseudomonadota; class Gammaproteobacteria; order Enterobacterales; family Enterobacteriaceae; genus Enterobacter; species Enterobacter cloacae complex sp. IR53030. The sequence continues at coordinate 20,540 of NZ_JBMKHA010000029.1, read as the reverse complement.
TTGAGGTTGGTGGTGCCATCATTTTGTACCGGAAGATGTTTCCTGTAACGATCTACAGCTTCTTCAACCACTTGCCCGATGGTGACGTCAGGTATAAGTCCCAACACCCGTGATATCGTATTCTTACCATTCAGCGTATTCCAGCCTGCGGTTTCACGTCCAACCAGCATGATTTTTACCGGTGAATGCCAGTATTCTTCAAACGGCACGGGTAAAAAGACGCCTGAGTATTTATCTTCATTCAGGTTAAATGACTGGGCGTCAACTTCCTGTAATATCCGTTTGTACGCGTCTAATAGCCTTTCCATTCTTCAATCCTGCCCCGTAATAAAAACACCTTCAGATATATATTATTTTCATGATATCAATTAGATACATGAGGATAAATATGCAAAAATCCTTCCGATTCACCAATTCATCCATCAAAGCCCTTCCGGCAAACACAGATACCCGATCTACAGAGCTTGAGGTATCCGATACTGAGGTCATTGGCCTCAAATGCCTCTCAGGTCGAACGGGTAACAAACGTTTCCTCCTGCGATACACATTCCACGGTACCAAAAAAAGTATCAGTATTGGCAGATTCCCTGAAATTGATGTGGGGACAGCCCGTCAGATAGCCCGTCGTCACAAGGAGGCGATTGCACTGGGAAATGACCCTAAGGCAGAGCGCGATAATTATCGTGCGATGCCAACGCTTAGTGAGTTTTTTCACCTGACCTATGTTCCGTTCATCAAGCGCCATAAAAAGTCCTGGGATAAGGATGTTCAGCGTTTCACGCAATACATTGAACCTCGTCTGGGGAAGATACGTTACTGCGACCTTCGGGCCCGGGAAATCCAGCAGGTGCTTTTCGACATGCTTGAGGGTCGTATTCACGGCCAGCAGTATGCACCGTCTACCTGTAACAGGGCACTGGCTATTCTGAAAACTATGGGGCGTTATGCGCTACGACAGGATGTCTTAGAGAAGAATGAAGCCGATAAGATCCCTTTGCTGAAGGAGAATAATCAGCGGACGCGCTTTTTTGACGCCGATGAGATCAGAAGGATCCTCGACGCTGCGGCACGATACCCCAATAAGGCAGCCGGGGGACTGATAGCCATGCTGCTGTTAACCGGTACACGCAAATCAGAAATGCTGAATGTCATGCACAAACATATTGATCGGGATAACAGGTCGTTATTCATTCCTTATACTAAGAATGGTCGCAGCAGAACTGTGTATCTCAGTGATGTTGCATTATCCATTATTGATTCGATCCCACGGGCTGGCAGCAACCCCTATCTGTTTGCCGTAAAAGATAATGGAAAACCAATATCAGAACCCCGGTGGGCCTATGAAAAAATACTGGCAGAGTGCGGGATAGATAAAAGTGAAGTCTGTTTCCACACTACGCGCCATTCCGTCGCATCATTACTTGTCTCCAGCGGACAGTACAGTCTGTATGACGTTAAAGCCCAGCTTGCGCATGCCAGTATTCAGAGTACGGAGCGCTACGCAAAACTGACACCAGAGCGAATGCGTCAGACCGGGCAGGGTGTTACCGACCTTCTTTTACCCCCCGTAGCTACCAGTAAAGAACAGTGATTTTTGCATCTCTTAAACGTGGAGAATGATTATGCCGTTAAAGTGCCCTAAGTGCGGTAGTCGGAATACAGTCACAGCAACTGCCGGAAATATAGCAAAGGTGACTCGCGATGACCGGTTTCTGACATCGACATCCGGTTATATTAGCCCGGAGCAATTACCAGAATTGCTTAAAGAAATCATCAGGGCGATACAGCGTCTATTTGGATTCCTTGAACAGCGTGAAAGGAATAATGCGCCAGTGCTTATCTGCAAGGATTGTGGATATTATGAAAGAATATAGATGACCACTGAAGGCAATTCCAGATTCTTTACCCTGTCTATGTAATCCCGATACTTAAAACGTATCGGGTTTTTTGTTTATGAGGATTATTCAATGAAATTTATCTCGAACTGGCAAGACCTGCCGTCGCTCCTTCTTCCCGATTCAGTTATGTCTGTTTTGAGAAAAGAACTGATACTCCCATTTGATGATGAACTTTCCGCAATGAATTTTTGGGGCGAGGTGGGTGTAACATTAATGTACATTGAACCCGGTGATGTTCCCGAAGATATTAAACGACACGTACTGGATGTAATTCATCATTTAATTGCAAACCCTGAGTTCGTGGTCCATCTGACAGATGAATATTACTTGATGCTATCAATTACAGAAGATAATGGAAATGGTATTTATCTGCTATTTCATCCGGAATGCCCTTTGAAGGGGATTGACACATTAATGTCTATGGCGGAATCCCGTCTGTAAATCAGATTAAAATCAGGAGATGAAAATGAGAAAATCAAAGTTAGGGAAAAATAATAATGAACACGAGAAGCAGGAGTTAAATAATGATTTAAGTGATATTGAAAAAGGTATCACTGAAGATGGCCAAATATTACCTGAAGAGAGTTATAAGCTGCTAATTGAATCAGGTCAGGCGGAAAAAATCAGCCCTAAAGCCAGCGGTATTCTGACATGGCAACTGGCTATGTCTGAAACGGATAATGAACTTTACCTGCGTCTCATGGCAAATGGCAGCGGTGGATTGTTCTCTAAAGACTGGGTCCCACTTTCTAAGATTGAAAGTGTACTCGAAGTTCAACCGACAACGGGCTTCACATCTGGTGTATTCAGACCGCTGTTTAAAGGGGCTAGTGCCAATAATGCTGGTTTTCTGGCTGCTGTTCTACGCTCGCCAGATATATGCCTGCTGGAGGCGCATCCGGAGAAATTATTTACGCATGTTTTATATGCTGACTGGCGGGTAAGACTGAAAACACTCAGCAAAATTGGTGATCGAGAATAGATCTCGGAGGATTAATTCTTTATCCGTACGTTCATACAACCAGAAACAGCTACTCACCACCATTCATCTTTTTCAGGAATATTCATTATGCAAACCCAGTATGTCTTAAAACAGGCAGGATTATCGCTGCCTGTCACTAAATTATTTCAGCAGCACATCGTTACGCTTCTGGCAGAACAATCTCAGCAAACATCGGTCAGGGCAGTAGTCATTAATTTTCGTGACCCGGACTACAGTGCAGAATCCGGCGGATTTCATCCGGTTGAAATGCGTTTCATCCGTAAGGATAACGAGTGGTATTTCGATTATGTCACAGACTTTAGTTACATGGGGCGAGTCTATCCTGAACTGGAAAAGGAAATAGACTTTTGCTGGTCGGGTCATTACGTCTTCCATTATCTGATTGGCGATATTTCGATAACAACAGAGATGAATGAGCTCTGGTCTTTATGGGAGAGTAATTTTATTGAATACCTGGCAATGGGGGTTTACCAGGTAACGGTAACTGTGGAAAGTTGTTGACCCGTTATGAACAGGAAGAAAGCGGGCGGCTTTGTAATTTTCTGCATGCGGCGTGCATCACAGCATGGGGATGATATCTCTTATTCTTGGCTGTTCGCATAAACATGTGCAGACACGGGGGATCTCAGATCCCTCGTGGTTTAGGCCCAAATGGCGCATTCCTCAGTGACAGGGTGATAACGATGACTCCATTACCCCAACGGCAGTTTTACACCGCATAAATAACATCGATATTACAGTGTGTTAGTGGCGATTTTGGCCGATGGACTGTTGAAACAAAACTAGACAGGTACCCATGATGCGTCAGTCACGAGGCGAGAAGATCGCTGAAAGACTGGGGTGGATATTGCTCCAGCTCTATACCGGCAATTCTCTGTCGGTTAATGATATTTGCCAGCAGTTTTCTGTTTCCCGTCGGACAGGACGACGGGACTTATTGAGGGTGGAAACAGTAACGGAGGTTCTTTCTCCCGGGAAAGTGCGGTTGGCTCCTCTGATAAGAGAGCGAGTCAGGCAAGGAATATTCAAATAATTTTCTCTACATGGACATAACCTGTCCTCGCATTGCATTAGGCTCTGCAATGAACCAAATAAACCACCTTAATTAAGGATGTAAGATGAAAAGAACGATAATGGCGGCTCTGTTATTCACAGGTTTTCTGTCGCAGGCGCATGCCGGGCTTGTTCAGGTAAATAACCGTGTAGCCTGTTATCTTGCGATGGACAGTATAAACAGGCAACTCATGGAGTCAGATAAAAAAGTCACTGCTGAAATATATAAATATTTGGAGGGAGAACTACAACGTTATGGCGTTGACGAAGAATCTATTAATGAAAACACCATCGCCCTGGAGAATGAACTGCCTCGGGCATACCAGCAGGCAGCGTTTGCAGATAAGTGTGTGACATTTTACCGAAAACCATCAAACAGACAGTAGTGAGAACAGATAATCCTTCTCACCCAATTGGGAAATCATGATATGAAAAAGATAATTGCCGGATGTGTTGCGGCCATCGTGCCTGTCACCTCAATAGCCGCTTCTGTTTCACTTGATACAGCAGGGCGTTGTTATGAAGCAACTCGCCAGTCAACTCAAATGGCGATGTTGCTGGATCCAAATGCTGCGGAATACAAAAATCTCAACAGTAATGCCAAAGAGCTATTTGGCACACTCTCCGGTGGAGTAGGTGAAAAGGACTCAAAGAAAATTCGGGATGCCTGGAAGACCATTCTGGATAATGCCGGAATGGAAGGCCGCATGGCTAAATCTGATGGGTATCGAGAAATGAACAGATATCCCCAGGATGTGATTATGCAGGAGGCCAATAAATGTGTCCGTCTGGCAATTAAAGCAGGGTTAGTTAAACTTTGACGATAAAGTATGCGGGAGTAATCACTCCCGCATTTTTTTACAGAAAATAATCAACAATAATGTTTTTAAAAATTTAATTGTTTAATCAGCACCCATCTTCGCTTTGATTAATGCACACTCGTAATAAGAAATAATTACTTTTAGCAAGGCATTCACTTTTTCCAGATCACGGGGTGCCGCGTAACCGACGATCCCTTTTTTCATAGGGCTGAAGCGTTCCTTGCGGGAAAGGTTCATTGCGGCCAGTTGATCATCAATACCGTGCATTAACAAATGACCGTCTTCACCAGCACTGAAGTGATTGCAAATCATCTCGGCATGCCTGAGTAGGTTTTCGGGAACTACATTGAATGGCGCGTCAAGCCAGGCTTTAAGATGCGCATTCTGTTCATTATCGTTGGCGTCAAGAAGACCGCTGAGTAAGTCCGTTGCTATGTTTTCGAAAAAATTCTCGAGCGCTTTTTCATCTTTATTCATTAGAGGTATCTCCGGTTGATTCCGTACTTTCATTCTGCTCGTATCGTTTCAGGGCAAGGCGTATGTCTTGCGTAACCTGATTACGAATCGATGCTGGTTTTAGAACTTCAACCTCGGGCATCCAGTATTTGATGAGAGGGATAATTTGGCCGAAGTGAGCCACCCGTGAAATCACGAGCAAATCACCGCTTGCGGAAGTGTGAATAATTTCCTGACCCGGCAACAGCGCGCGGCGCAAGAACCACGGGGCTACACGTGCAGAAACTGACATCAGTACTTCAGTAAGCTCTGCGCCATACCAGATACTTTCCGCATTCTCGATTTGCAGATGAATTTCCGGCGACATGGCAAATGACATGTTACTGGGGAGAACCTGTTTCATCGCTGAAATGACGAAACTTTTCAGCACTCCTCCCTCAATGGCAGCGAGATACCAGATCCCTCTGTCACTGACGAGACGATAGGGTTCAATGGCGCTGTAACTTTTCGCTTTATACATAAAGCTTATTTTTTTGCTGCCGCGAATCGCGTCTGACAATGTATTCAACGTAGACATAAAAACCCCACAATTTTCGTAGGGACGCTGTTTGATCAGAAACGGATTATTTTCGGCATTGCCCAGCAATATGCCTAACAGGCGGTCATCCCAGCGTGGAAATAACCCTTCAATACCCAGAATACGCGTAAGGCGGCGCAAGTCAGTATTGCTGCGCTGTCCCAGAACACCAACGGGAAGATGATATTTCTTACCACTGCGAAGAAGGTTGAGATAAGCCAGCCGCTGCGTGAGGTCACGCCGGATGGTCTTATCACAGACATTAAACTCTTCAGCGAGCCCACTCACCGTGACTGATTCACCGTTGTTAAGGCGAGTCAGTATCAATCCAAGGCGATACCCAAGTTTGTCATGCTTATCCATTCAGGCATCCAATCAATTGAAGCTGGAAGGATATTTTCAGCAGGGTGCTGGACAAGATGAGTCCAGGCTGAAGCAGGATTTCTAAAAAATAAAAACCATAAAATTCAGTGATATATTTTCTGTATGGTTTTTGTGGACTCAACCTGTCCATGTTGTGGTGGTTGCGGGAAGCAGCTTTATTACCGGTGCCTCATTACCCCCAAACAGTAAAGCCCACGACAGGGAGAGTGGGCTTAGCAAACAGGTATTCAGCGTGAAGGATTTACAAAACTACCGAGGGCAATGCGAAGCCAGGATATTTCAGCTTTATATGGTCCATCAGGCGAGTCATTCGGGAAGTCAGCGAACCAAAGATAATGGGTGGGAGCTTAGCCCGACCTGCATTTTTAACATCACTGGGTGTCACAGAGTAGCCTGCTTCGACCAGCCATGCAGCTATCTCAACACTGGTTTGCCGCTTTCTGTCGTCCGGCGTGAGCCCCCATTGATGTTGAGCCAGGGCCCGCAGGAAAAGGCGAACAAGGACATCATCGCTTCGATTTTGTCCTACTTTTAGTTTCAGTGGGGTAAAAACGTTTCTGCAATAGAGAAAATCACACCAGTCTTCCCACTCGGCTTCATCTTTCAATGCATGTGTCTGCCGCCAGTCATCGAATAGCTGGCGTTGCTTAAGTGCCTGTGACATATCATCCCACGGACGGGAATGCATTAACAAATGCCCTTCATTCATAGTGGGTGTTATCAATTGGCGTTTGAAGTCGAATTCCAGGTTTAACCTGATCTCGGACTCAACAGCGACAAGGTCGCTTTCATTCAACCACATGTCACGGGTTGAAATGAGAGAGCCCCTGCGAAGCTTCTGACCCGGAGCCCTGTTAAGATAGAGGTCCACCATATAGCGGTTATAGTCGTCGCGTGGAATATCAGCAGGCGGTTTAACGCCTGCACGGGCGTGTACTATTGGGTAGCCTGCAAGTTCTTTATAGGTCAACTGTCCCCGGGTTTTCATGGCGACAAGTTGTCGGACCTGATGTTTACAGGTCAGCATAGACGAGCCCGGATCCGCAATGTCACATAACGCCTGAAAACGTGACGATAACGGACCAGACATATCGATATTCTCGGTAGAGGCATCTGTCAGAAAACCATCTGTAGTCACACTGACCACTATTGCATTCGGCGGAAGTGCATTCATCAACTCGCCCACCACCGCGCGGACAAATCCCGTGACATGTGCAGCAAAAAATGGCTGGGTGACTGACGAAGGCGGCAGAGGGCTGTTCAGCCCACGGGCGGTATCAAATGCAGTCTTTGCGTGAAGACCCTGAGCGAGTTTTCCATACAGTGAATTTCCGATCTCTTTCCAGAATTTTTCCTCCAGAGACCCTTTATCATGGCGATTACGATTTTCGCGTACCTGTTGCACAAAGGGTAAAAACACGGAGCTTGCTGGTTTTGTCGGGGACGAGGCATTATCAGATTTATACTGACGCCATGGGATTATAATACCGTGCTGAATAGTTATTTCCGCACCCAGAGACAGTGCGAGGGCTATTTCCGGGGCGGTCGCCCATGACTCACCCGTCAAGGGAAAAAACAACCCATACTGGTCTGTTCTGACAGGCAGACAGGGGTAACGTACTGTGTCGGGGAATCGAAAACTGACCAGCGCAAATCCCATGGTATGTCCGCAAAATTCCTCAGGATTTTGGCTCGTATAAAGATTGTCATAATCGGGTTGCAAAACATCTAACAGGCCTGTGGTGTATGCGCCTGCCAAATCGTAGTCATACCATTGGCTTTCAGGGGTGATGCCCATCATAAAGCACTCATTTCGACCGCCGTGATAGCAGTTTATGGCGAACGTCTCATAGAGTTCCCTTGCGGGTATACTCTGCGTCGATTTCAATGTTCTGAATCCCTGAGTGTCCGGGTTCCAGCGCTGGCGCGATTCCGTCCAGGTTCCCATACAGACTTCAGGAGACTGGCCGCTTTCCTTAATGGTTTTGATAAACCGGGAAACAGCCATCGCACCAATCGTGGTGGGGACGCGCTCAATCAGCAGACTTTCAGTGCAGAACGATTTCACCTGTAATGCATAGCGCACGGCAATTTCGGCATCACGAACTGCATAGGCTTCGAAACCGCGTCGATCGCCTTTTAAATACTGGCGCATATCGCTGATTGAATAAGGTGCTGGAATGTTTAGTTTCGGCAGGCCAAGTAATTGGCCACATTCCGCCAGCCCCATCCCACCAGGAGTGATCAACAACGTATCGGTGAACGTCACATTGCTGCAACGAGGCGGGCTGGTCCGTTTATCAAACGTGATGAGGCTATTTTTTTCACGACGAGTTTCGACTTCATCAAAATCAATACCGTAGCGGTTTTTAAAACTGCTAACTGTGCTGCGAATTCCTTTCAGCAGTATTTTGTGATCGCTCCAGAAATTGGCAAACGAGGCAACATCAGCCCGCAGGAAATGAGCATACAGCGTAATCGAACCCGGCCATTCGGTAATCTGATCATTCTTTAATAGCGGCGTCAGGGTTTGCGCGAGAAAGTTTTTCAGGGAGAGGCGATCTTTTTTGTGGGCGCTGGCGGGATACAGGATTCCGGGAACACCCGTTCCATCAGGCAGCACGACATAACTCTGATAAGACAGAATGTCGTTTTGCTTTGTCTGTGGGTTATAGACATATTCAGTATCAAAGCCGATATCAAGATGTAGCTCGCTGCTGACGTCCAGTCGATTTTTTGATTTTTGAGGTATTAACGGAAAGTTATCAAGCGTTTTAGCAGAGCGGGCGACAGGTTGCGTCACTCCCGCCGCCTCTGCGAGCAGTGCATTCATGTCAATCATTGGAGGTTCTCTTATTCAGGTGAACGGTGCCATTACTGGCACCGAGAAGTAAGGGGGAATTAGACGAGGGCTGTACGAATTTCACTAAACAGTTGGTCTTTGTGTTCTTCGTCTTCCGTTGCTACGAAAGATACGAACTTGTCGTTGACTTTGATGACGACGCCGTTGGGGGTTTTTTCAACCATTGGGAGGAGTCGCGATGAAAGCAGACAATTGGCATGCACCCAACGAAAGTGCATTACTTCAAATTCGCGACCACCAAGAGTGGTAGCCAGTTCCTGAAATGCCTCATCAAGAGTGTCAGGTTTGGCTGATTCACTGACGAGCGTTCCGCCATAACGGTTAGTGATCATGAGGGTAGCCTGCTCATCGTTCTGGAACAGGCTGATACCGTATACGAATCGCAGTCGGGCAATGCAGCTATTTCCTTCGTAAATAGCCTCGTCAGACAGGCTGCTTTTGAAAATGCTGGCATAGATGGTAAATGCGGCTTTCGCAGCATCGTCCGAATCAAAGTGCTCAATGTACAGTGCACGGCTTGCTCGGCCTATAAAGTACAGCCGGTTTTCAGCGATACTGATGCCACTGACATCAGAGACAGGGATGATCTTATCGCTTGAGTTCACCAGGTAATCAGTGCTGAGTGTTGTTGCGGTTGTCATGATTTTTTCGCCTTATCAGAAATTAATTTAACTAACGTGAAATTTGGATGTTCGTGAGTTGCTTTTTTTCCCAGGCTTCCACCTCAGCCAAGGGAAAACGGACCGCACGTCCCAGCCGGATGAACGGAGGGAGCTTGGCCGGATTTCGGGTGATATCGCTGGCAATCGTGCTGGGCGAAATTCTCCAGCGTTGCGCAAGTTCTTTACTATTGAGGTACATATCAGGGCTCCTCAGAGCTAAAAGTCGTTAGGGGGTTGTCAGTCACTGCCGGGCCCTGCAGTGGTGTGCTCTAACCATACGAGCTGCACAGTTTGATTACACGCCATAAAACTCACAGCTCATGCTGTCAGATTTACTTTATTTAAATGTATCAACAACTTGTGATACTACCGCCTGAGAGTCTGCAGTATTATGAAAGGCATACCGGCGGGTGGCCGTGAGTGAATGGTGATTCAGCAATCTGGAAGCCATGGCGATATCGCTGGTTGCCTGTAGCACGCGGGTGGCAAACGTCCGGCGAAGGTCATGCATGCGCAGGTTTTCTATACCGGCATCCCGACAGATACGTGCAAAGGTTTCACGCGGATAGCTCAGTTGACGAGTCGTGTCGGTAATGCGTGGAAAAATCCAGGTCGTACTGAGTGCCAGTTGTGCCTGTCGCTGAATAATGACCACTGCGGGATTTGCAAGCGGGCAGGTGAATGGGTGCCCTGATTTCGTATCCGGAAGAAGTAATTGCTGTGCATCTGGATGCCAGTAATCCCATTTCAGCGTACAAACTTCACCAATACGCATACCGGTATAGAGTGCAAGCAATATGGCATCAGCAGCGGGCGTATTCAGGGCCTCAGCGGCAGCAATAAATAATGGAATTTCAGTGGCAGAAAGTGTGCGATACCGGACGTTGTTCTCTTTCAGATAACGAACGTGGGTCATCGGAGAATGATTTATCCATTCAGCGCGTACAGCCAGAGAGCATATCTTTGAGAGCAGAGCCAGAAGGCGGTTTATTGTTGCCGGGCTTAATTTCGGTCGTAGGCCAGCGGCGAATTTTTCGATTTCCCCTGGGGTGATATGACAGAGGCGACGTTTCCCCCAGAAGGGACGGATATGGCGATTGAGCTTCGATAGTTCAGACTGTGGACTTTTCTTATATAACTGCATATCAGGAATCCACAACTCGTTGATAGCCTGCTCGACGGTATGACGGCGGGACTGTATGGCAAGGCGTTTTTTATTACCAAGCCGAATCATAGTGTTCAGGCGGGCATCTTCAATATCAAGATGCGGGAAAGTGCCCAGCGTTTCATAAATACGCTGATTGTTGATGGTCGCCCGAAACGCGAGCGTGATTTGATTGGGATAGACCAGCGCCCTCAGATGGGGGCAGTGAATATCACGGTATTCCTGACAACCAGTCGTCGGATGCTGTAGTTGCTGAAGTGATTTAGTGCTGAAACGCAGATCAATAATGGACATCGTAGTTCTCCTGTGAATGTGTGCCAGGAAAAATACGATGAAAGGTGAGCTAATTGCGAGTTGTCATTTTAACAGTTCATCATGTCAATTTGCAAGAGTGATAAACTGTAGGAAATGAGAGAAATAGAAATAGTGAAGCGATATTTGCAGTGCTTATTTATTATGCGCTCGCGCTATAAGTTTCTCGACGTAGTTTACTGAACTGAGTCGGGTAATATCATTAATCAGAGAATCAGGTGATGGAGTCGGGGTCTTTGTTATCGGAGGGAATTTTAAAAATCCTTTAAGGAAGGTGCGAATAAGTCACCAAACGCAAAAAAACGCCTATGTAAGTGATTGAATTTAATTGACTAAAAGTTTCATTTTCGTTGCGGAGGGTACTTATTCGCACCCTCCTTAACCTCAGAGTATTTATGCCCCTCTAGAAAATAAATAATTTCTTTAGAAGTCGGCATCCATTGAGGATTCAGTAGTAATGCAATATAAATGTAGGCTTTACGGTGGAGCTGTTCAATGTCTTTTGTATATCCTGTCAAATTGGCTTTGCCAAGATTGATCGTGCTTTTCACAATGAAAGTATCTGGATTAGTAAGCGAGTTTTTATAATTTTCATAGGATATAACAGGCTGCATTATCTCATAAGGTAACATGGCCAATATGATTAACATGACCATATTGGGGTGATGAAGATAGTCATCAACGATGATTAACTTCGCTCTCATATCATCGAGTGTCTTACTGATTATATTGAAAAGGTATTTTTCACAAAAATGAGAAAAAACTAACCAAGAAGTTTCTTCAGGTTTAAGCTCTTGAACTTCATGGAATTTATTGAGCCAATCCTCTGATGTTAAGTGTTTTGTGATATATAACTTATAGTATTTAATCGATCTGACATATTCCCGCATGGCTTTCTTTCCATCAAAGGAAAAACCATCAAGGGTGCTAAACGTTGCAGGGGTGACCATGTCAGCAAGTAATTCCATGAAGGGCATAAGTAATGGATGGCCATTAACTTCTACATAACGAAATTCATTTTCAATGAACAAATCTAGTTTATCAATTACATGCTTGGGTATTTTATTCTGGCGTTTCACTTTGTGAGCATAAATCTCTATTGCCAGTCGGGAAAATTCCTTACTTTGAAGCTCACACCATTTTTTCAGAACAGTTGTATCCTGAAAAAAATTAATCTGATTAGACATTATCGCCGATGAGTTGATGACGTTGATTATGTCGCTCGAGGGTTTCATCCATATATCGCCATTTGAATCGGTTATGAGCATCAAATTTAGCAAATCAGTTTCAGAGAAGAGATCAGACAGGGCATCAATATCGGGTTGATAGTTTGCGAGAAGGCGTGCGTTTTTAGCATTGCGGTTGGGTAGATCCAGATAAGTTTCGAACATAATAAAGTCCTTTGTGATGCAATGCCTAGTGAGGCTGGCTGGTTGAGAGTTAAGGGAGTATAACATTACCCCAACGGAAGTTTTACACCATGGCTTACATCGAGTCTATCCTTCTAATATCATTATAATTTATTAACTTGCAAACATGAGGGGATCAGCAAGTCATCTGTCGGTATCAGGTGGACAATCCCCCTAAAGAAACTGTGATTCAGGTGTGTCCAGGGGCGCTTCTTGAGGTATCATCGATCACAAATTTTACGATGCAACGCCCTGTATCGTTAGCTTTCCTTCATAGCAGGATTATTCATGAACGACAAAATCAGTCAGGACACGATCAACAAAGCCCTGTGGGCAGCGTGTGATACGTTCCGTGGCACCATCAGTGCTGATACCTATAAAGACTTTATCCTTACCATGCTGTTCCTCAAGTACATTTCGGATGTCTGGCAAGATCACTACGACGAATATAAAGTGCAATATGGTGATGAGCCGGAACTGATTGAAGCGATGATGGCGAACGAGCGCTTCGTGTTGCCGAAAAGCGCCAGTTTCTATGCGTTGTACGAGCGACGTCATGAGCCTGGCAACGGTGAGCGCATCGATCAGGCATTACATGCCATTGAAGAAGCCAACGGTACCAAACTTAAAGATGCCGGGAAAAGCGTGTTCCAGGATATCTCGTTTAACACTGACCGTCTGGGTGAAGAAAAACAGAAAAACACCATCCTGCGTCAGCTACTGGAAGACTTCGCCGGTGAAGATCTCAACCTGAAGCCGAGTCGTGTCGGTACGCTGGACGTTATCGGCAATGCTTACGAATACCTGATCAAAAACTTTGCCGCCAGCGGTGGGCAGAAAGCCGGGGAGTTCTATACCCCGCCGGAAGTTTCGGACCTGATTGCAGAACTGCTCGATCCGCAACCGGGTGATACCATCTGCGATCCAGCCTGTGGTTCCGGTTCATTATTGATGAAGTGTGGGCGTAAAATTGTCTCCGGGCATGATAGTCGTAACTATGCATTGTTCGGTCAGGAAGCGATCGGTTCTACGTGGTCGCTGGCGAAAATGAATATGTTCCTGCACGGGGAAGACAACCATAAAATCGAGTGGGGCGATACCATTCGTAACCCGAAGCTGCTCGATAAAAATGGCGACCTGATGCTGTTTGATATCGTGACCGCTAACCCACCGTTCAGCCTCGATAAGTGGGGCCATGACGAGGCCGAGAACGATAAGTTTGGCCGTTTTCGTCGCGGTGTACCGCCGAAGACTAAAGGAGATTACGCTTTTATCTCGCATATGATCGAAACCCTGAAACCGGGAACTGGCCGTATGGGCGTAGTTGTGCCACACGGTGTGCTTTTCCGTGGCTCCAGCGAAGGTAAAATTCGCCAGAAACTGATCGACGAAAATTTGCTGGATGCGGTAATTGGTCTGCCGGAAAAACTGTTCTACGGTACGGGGATTCCGGCTGCGATTCTGATTTTCAAAAAGCAGAAAGTTGATGACAAGGTGCTGTTTATCGATGCCAGCCGTGAATATAAGGCGGGAAAAAACCAGAACCAGCTCAGCGCAGAAAATATCCAGAAGATCGTAAACACCTATCGTGAAGGGGATAACGTCGAGAAATATGCTTATCTCGCCAGCCTGAAGGAGATTCAGGACAATGATTACAACCTTAATATTCCGCGCTATGTCGATACCTTTGAAGAAGAAGACGAGATTGATTTGCTGGCCGTGCGTGCTGAGCGTGATCAACTGAAAGCGGAACTGGCGAAATTGGAAATGCAGATGGCGGGTTATCTGGAGGAGTTGGGTTATGGTGCCTAAGGGGTGGACGCTTGGAACCTTAAATGATTTGGCAGATACAATTATGGGATATGCCTTTAGAAGTGAAGATTTTGTTCCAACAGGTATTCCTTTGCTTAGGATGGGCAATCTATACCAGAATTCTTTAGATTTAAACCGTAACCCTGTGTATTTACCGGACTCCTTTAAAGTTGACTATAAAAAGTTCTTGGTGAAGCCAGGTGATTTAGTCATGTCTATGACGGGCACAATGGGAAAACGTGACTATGGTTTTACAGTTGAAATTCCTTCAAACACTCAATACTCATTGCTAAACCAGCGGGTACTAAAGATAGTTCCTAAAAATAATTCGAGCTCTGGTTATATTTTGAACCTACTCCGGAGTGAGTTGATTCTATCTGTATTGTATTCATTTCCAGGTGGAACGAAGCAAGCTAACTTATCCGCTAAACAGGTACAGGAGTTACCAGTTCTTATCCCCCCATTGGCGGAACAAAAAAAAATCGCGGAAATCCTGTCAATCTGGGATAAGGCGATTTCGGTGACGGAAAAGCTTCTCACCAACAGTCAGCAGCAGAAAAAAGCCCTGATGCAGCAATTGCTTACTGGAAGGAAGCGGTTGCGGGATGAGAATGGGGTGAGGTTTAGTGGGGAGTGGGAATATACCATTTTCGGCAACTTGGGTGATACCTATACCGGTTTAACAGGGAAGACCAAGGAGGATTTTGGTGCAGGTAAGCCATATATCCCTTACATCAATATTTTCAAAAATTCCAGAATCGATATTCAAAACCTAGAGTACGTACAGGTTAATGATGATGAGCGCCAATCCGTTGTAAAGTACGGCGATATATTTTTCACTACATCATCGGAGACGCCAGAAGAGGTTGGGATGTCTTCGGTTTTATTGGAAGAGGTTAGTGAGGTTTTCTTAAACTCATTTTGCTTCGGATTTCGATTGAATAACTTCGAGACTCTTATTCCAAAATATGCTCGTTACCTATTCCGTAGTGAACATGTACGCCGTCAAATTTCGACATTAGGTCAGGGAGCAACTCGCTACAACCTCTCAAAAAGGCAATTGATAAAGTTAGAGCTTAAACTCCCCTGTGTTGAAGAACAGCAAAAAATCGCAGCCGTACTTTCTGCTGCAGATGCTGAAATCTCCACACTTGAGAAAAAACTCGCCTGCCTGAGAGATGAGAAAAAAGCCCTGATGCAACAGCTACTGACTGGCAAACGTCGTGTTAAGGTCGATGAGGCGGTTGCCGAATGAAACTGACGAAAAGCGGTCCACTGACTGACCGGGAAATCGACTGGCTGGAAGAGGTGTTGCTGAAATACGGCAATGATGACTCTGTGCTCTGTTTCTCTGAGCTGGATGGCTTTCTGACAGCGATTGTCTCTGGCCCGAATACGATTTCCCCTAATACCTGGCTCAGTGCTATCTGGGGGCGAGGTGATTACCACCCTCGCTGGACCACTGAAAAAGAGATGACGCGTTTTGTGGGGCTGTGTTTTCAGCATATGAACGATATCGCTGGTTGCCTTTATGACGCCCCTGAACTGTTTGAGCCGATTTTCAATGAGCGTGAGGTAAAGGGGGAAAAATATACCATTGTGGAAGAGTGGTGTTTTGGTTATATGAAAGGAAAGTCACTGGATGACTGGTCTGGTCTTCCCGGTGAGTTACGGCCTTCTCTGGAAGTGATCGCTCTTCATGGCGTGGAGAAGAATTTTCCTGTACTTGAGAAAATGACCGGAGAGCAGTTTGAGAAAAGTATTTCCCTTATTCAGCCTGCTGCACTGGCACTTTATCAGTACTGGTTGTCAGTGAGAATGTCAGAGGCATCATCCCGGCCTGTTCCAGTGAAGGGGGCAGAAAACATGCCCGGGCGAAATGACCCGTGTCCGTGTGGCAGCGGTAAAAAATTTAAGAAGTGCTGTCTGCATTGATGAATCTTCATGTGACCAGTAGCGAGTAGCGCCAGAAAGAAAAGGATTAATGATGAACCAGACGTACACGCCAAAATTCCAGGAAGAATACAGCGCCAAAATTCCGGCACTGACGTTACTGACCAGCCTCGGCTGGACGTTTTTATCTCCGAAACAGATTATGGATTACCGGGGCTATAAACAGGATGAGGTGGTGCTGCGTCCGGTTCTGCGTGAAGAGCTGTCGAAGCGTTCCTTTATGGCGGGTGGCAAAACCTGCCAGTTATCGGAAAAAGCACTGGATAACCTGATATCACAGGTCTGTTCTCCGGCGCTGAATGAAGGGCTGCTCAAAGCCAATGAACGGATGTATAACCATCTGCTCTACGGTATCGCCGTCACGGAGTTTGTCGATGGCAAGAAGGTCAACCCCACCATTGCGCTGATCAACTGGGAACATCCGGAAAATAACCAGTTCCATTTTACTGAAGAATTTACGGTATTGCGGTCAGGTGGTGTTGAAACCCGGAGGCCAGATATTGTCTGCTTTGTTAATGGTATCCCGCTGGCTGTTATTGAAGCGAAAAGCCCGGCTGGTCATGGCAAGAAAGGGCCAACCATTGACGAGGGGATATCCCAGAGTATCCGCAACCAGTTCAACGATGAAATCCCGCAGCTGTTTGTCTACAGCCAGTTATTACTTTCGATTAACGGTCATGACGGGCGCTACGGTACATGCCATACGCCAATGAAATTCTGGGCGGCATGGCGCGAAGAAGATATTACCGATCCGCAGATGTATGCGCTGCGCAACCATCAGTTATCGACTGAACAAATTCATGCGTTGTTTGATCATCGTCCATCAGCCGATCTCAACTGGTACCAACAGTTAATCGCCGCCGGTGAACTGGCTGTCAGTGGACAGGACAAATTGCTCATCAGCCTGCTTTCGCCGGAACGTCTGCTGGAGATGACCCGCTTCTTCACTCTGTTTGATAAAAAGACCGGGAAAATTGTCGCCCGCTATCAGCAGGTGTTCGGTATTAAAAGACTGCTGGAGCGCATCAGTACCCGCAGACCCGATGGGGGCAGGGAAGGTGGTGTTATCTGGCATACCACCGGCTCTGGCAAATCGTACACCATGGTGTTCCTCAGCAAGGCGCTGATTCTTCATGACAGCCTGAAGCGGTGTCGTATCGTGGTGGTGACGGACCGTATCGATCTTGAAGAACAGCTCAGCAGTACCTTTGCATCCGGCGGCGAGTTGGCCGGGAAAAAAGACAAAGCCAATGCAATGGCGACATCCGGGCAGATGCTGGCGAAACAGATTGGCTCCGGTAAAGAACGCATCATTTTCACCCTAATCCAGAAATTTAATTCAGCGACAAAACTTCCTGAATGCGTCAATACCAGCCCCGATATCATCGTTCTGATTGATGAAGGACACCGTAGCCAGGGTGGTGAGAACCATGTGCGAATGAAACTGGCACTGCCGAACGCCGCCTTTGTAGCATTTACTGGTACGCCATTGCTAAAAGAAGATAAGACCACCAATAAATTCGGGCCGATTGTCCACGCTTATACCATGCAGCGAGCGGTAGAAGATAAAGCCGTTACACCTTTGCTGTATGAAGAACGTATTCCCGACCTTGAGGTTAACGATCGGGCAATAGATGCCTGGTTTGACCGTATTACCGATGGATTAAGCGAAGCGCAAAAAGCCGACCTTAAACGTAAATATGCCCGTAAAGGTGAGGTCTACAGTGCAGATGACCGCATCCGTCTGATTGCTCTCGATATTGCCACACACTTCTCGAAAAACATTGATGAGGGACTGAAAGGGCAACTTGCCTGCGACAGTAAAATCTCTGCAATTAAGTATAAAAAGTATCTGGATGAAGCGGGATTATTTGAATCAGCTGTAGTTATCAGTCCGCCGGATACCCGGGAAGGGAACACCGAGGTGGATGAAAGCAAACTGCCGGAAGTGACGAAATGGTGGAAGGATAATGTCGGCACGCAGGATGAGTCTGTGTATACCCGCAATATCATCAGTCGTTTCGATACTGATGATAAGCTCAAATTGCTGATTGTTGTTGATAAACTGCTCACCGGGTTTGATGAACCGAAGAATACCGTGCTGTATATCGACAAGCCGCTTAAGTCCCACAACCTTATCCAGGCGATTGCCCGGGTGAACCGACTGCATCCACTGAAAAAGTTTGGCCTGCTGATTGATTATCGCGGCATTCTGGCTGAACTGGACACGACTATCGGCAAATATCAGGACCTCGCCTCCCGAACGCAGGGAGGATACGACATCAAGGATATTGACGGGCTGTACAGCGCCATGAGCTCTGAATACAAGCGTCTACCGCATCTGTATAACCAGCTGTGGGCCATATTTGCCGGTGTTAAAAACAAAAATGATACTGAGCAGTTACGTGCGGTACTGGTGCCTAAAATGGAAGAACGTGACGGAGAGATGGTCGATATCCATCAGAAAACCCGTGATGATTTCTTCGAGGCGTTAACGGCCTTTGCCGGATGCCTGAAAGTGGCACTGCAGTCCGCTACCTTCTTCACCGACAAGAGCTTTACGGAACAAGACCGAAATCTCTATAAAGAAACCGTAAAACAGATGTCCAGCCTGCGCCAGTGGGCGATGCAGGTAAGTGGGGAGCAGGTCAATTATGACGACTACGCTGAGCAGGTGAAAAAACTGCTGGATAAGCATGTCACCGGCGTTGAGGTTCGTGAACCGGATGGCGTGTATGAAGTCGGTAAAATGGGCAAGAGCGAAAAGCCCGAAGAGTGGGACAGCAA
Source organism: Enterobacter cloacae complex sp. IR53030 (assembly GCF_049238365.1). Taxonomy (NCBI): domain Bacteria; kingdom Pseudomonadati; phylum Pseudomonadota; class Gammaproteobacteria; order Enterobacterales; family Enterobacteriaceae; genus Enterobacter; species Enterobacter cloacae complex sp. IR53030. The sequence goes on along the minus strand of NZ_JBMKHA010000029.1, from coordinate 1,385 downwards.
CAAAACCCGCAATGAAACCGACATCATTAAAACCCGCGTGACGAAGATGATTGAGCAGGAATTGCGTGATGACCCGTATGCTCAGGAGGCATTTTCAAAACTCCTGCGTATGGCTATCGAAGAGGCTGAAAAACTGTTTGACCATCCGCTGAAACAGTACCTTTTGTTCCGTGAATTTGAAGAACAGGTTGAAGCCCGTAAGCTCAGCGATATCCCGGATGCACTGGCGGTAAACAAGCATGCTCAGGCGTATTACGGTGTATTTAAAAAAGAGCTACCTGAGGTTTTTGCGGTAAACGACGTTCAGGTGCAGGATAAGTGGACCAAGCTGGCTTTTGAAGTGGACAACATTATCGTCAAAGCGGTGGCAGAAAACTCCCTGAACCCCCAGGACATTGAGAAAGTCGTTAAGACAAGTCTGCTACCACTGCTGTTTACGGCCTGCCGGGAAATTGGTGCCGGAATGAATCAGGTTAACCGTATTGTGGAAACCATCATCCAGATACTGCGCGTTGGTTTGATGAAATCATGAGTGAAAAAGAATCGCCATCAATGAAAGCGTTACGCATTGTCTATGGTGATGAGGTCATCGTCGTACAGTGTGTTCCGCGTCAGGTCGTAAAGGGCAGGGTGCTCATCAAGGTGCATCCGGACTGCCGGGTTATTGTCTCTGTACCTCCAGAAACACCGGAGCACGAGCTGTTGTCTTCGCTGAAAAAAAGAGGGCGCTGGATATACCAGCAACTGCGTGATTTCAGGGAGCAACAGACACACATTGTTCCGCGTCAGTATGTCAGCGGAGAAAGCCATTATTATCTCGGTAAGCAATATCAGTTGAAAGTGACAGAAGACGCTACTGTGCCGCAACGAGTGAAAATGTTGCGTGGGCGTCTGGAAGTGACTGTCAGACACAAATCGGCAGAAAAGATTAAAGCGTTGCTGGCTGAATGGTATCGGGAACGTGCCAGACATGTTTTTCAGCGCAGGCTTGATTTACTGATTGCGCAGACCCTTTGGGTTAGTGAGCGTCCGCCGATACGTTTGCGAGCGATGCAAACGCAATGGGGAAACTGTTCTGCGAAAGGTTGTCTGACCCTGAATCCATGGCTGGTTAAGGCATCCTCAGAATGTATCGATTATGTCTTGCTACATGAGTTATGTCATGTTGCTGAGCACAACCATAGTGAGGAGTTTTACCGCTTGATGGGGCAGGTTATGCCGGGGTGGGAAAAGGTCAAGAAGCGACTGGATGGTATGGCTGGGATGTTGTTGGCAGATATGTAGTTTCTAACCTATTCCAATGGGCTCATTTGTCGGTGATGCTGCCAACTTACTGATTTAGTGTATGATGGTGTTTTTGAGGTGCTCCAGTGGCTTCTGTTTCT
>NZ_JBMKHA010000028.1:0-54297 GCF_049238365.1 Enterobacter cloacae complex sp. IR53030 | reverse complement strand
ACCTATCGCGTCTCAGCAGTCATTCAGGAGCGCAAATGGGTGTATCTGCACACCGATGCAGAAATCATCCGACTCAGTGACTGCGTGATTGACGTCCTTCTGGACGGTCACGGCAACCCTATCCAGCACTAACCCCCATATTCAACCGATCGGCCTGGCATTAAGCGGGCGGGATCTGCACATCCAAATTTCAGGAGAAACCATGAGCGAAGTAACGGACTTAACTGTCATCGAAATCAAGCCGGAACAGGCGCCAGTGCTTTACGTAGCGGGCGGCCTTGATGCTTATCTCGAGCAAATCCGCCAGGCAGTAAACGAAGTGCCGGACCTGTCCACGAAGAAAGGCCGTGACCGTGTCGCCTCTCTGGCGGCGCAGGTATCCCGCAGCAAGACGGCAATCGAAAAGCCGGGCCGTGAGTACCTGAAGCGTCTGAAAGAGGCTGTGCGTCCCGCTGAGGCCGAAATTAAGCGATTCGTTGATGCCTGTGACGAGCTGCGCGATGCGACCCGGCGCCCACTCACTGAATGGGAAGCCGAGCAGGAACGCATCAAGGCTGAAGAAGCCATGAACGCGATGCACGCCGAAGCGCTGGTGATGAACGAAGAGTTCGACCGTCAGCGCGCCGCGCAGATCGAGGCAGACCACGAAATGGCTCTGCTGATGAATGACAAGTTTGACCGTGACCGCGAAGAGCAGCGCCGCCTGGCGGAACAGGCTCAGCGTGAGCACGAAGAACGCATTAAGCGCGAAGCGGCAGAACAAGCCCGCCGCGATGCCGAAGCGAAGCACAAAGCAGAGATAGAAGCTGCAGCGCGCCGTGAAGCTGAAGAGAAAGCACGTGCAGAGCAGGCTGAACGTCAGCGCATCGAAGCGGAACAGCGTGCGGCACGTGAGAAGCAGGAAGCTGAAGCACGGGCAGAGCGTGAAAAAGCTGCAGCAGTTGAAGCTGAGCGGCTGAAAGCAAAACAGGCAGAAGAAGCCCGCCTGGAGGAAGAGAAGCGAATCGCCTACGAACAGGCAAAGCGTGAAGCTGACGTGAAGCACCGCAAGACAGTCGGCACCAACATCGTTAACGCACTCACCAGCCACACCAGCTTAACCCGCGAACAGGCTATCGAAGTGCTTACCGCTCTGAAAGATGACCTGGTGCCATGCGCGAAAATCCACTACTGAGGCAACCATGAACGCATTCCTCACTTACGACCGCATCGAAGATCGGCGCTGGGTTGATCAGCAGCTCACCGAAGAGAAAGAGAAGTGGGTCGACTACCGGGCACAGCAAATCATCGACATGATGCCGAAAGAGCCTTCCGACCTCTTCCACTTCACGATCCCGATTGACTCCAGCCCATACGAAGGGCTTCGCAGCGATAAAGCTGGCGAGGCCTACAACGATTTCATTTCGGCAGTTGCTTACGCCCAGGCGGAATACGACTGGGAACACCGTACCGGCTGCCCGTTCTAAGGAGTGATTATGAGCTTAACCATTGTTGATTTCGTCAAACAACAGGAGTCGCTTTTCATTAAGGCGGCAACTGACGAGCGGATGGTGTGGGCGAAGGAAAGCCAGTTCGCCATCCAACTATTTCAGAACAACGACTACCTCGCCAAAGTTGCATTCCAGAACCAGACCAGCACGCAGAACGCGATCATCAACGTTGCGGCTATCGGCATTTCGCTCAACCCATCTCAGAAGTTGGCTTACCTGGTTCCGCGTAAAGGGGCTATTTGCCTCGACATCAGTTACATGGGCCTGATGCACATTGCACAGCAGTCTGGCGCCATTAAGTGGTGTCAGTCAGCAATTGTTCGCAGAAACGACCAGTTCCGCCGCGAAGGGCTCGATAAGCCCCCGATCCATATCTACAACGATTTTGATACCGAAGAGCAGCGCGGTGACATCGTAGGCGCGTATCCCTTTTGCCCGGCCCCGCGTCGGGTTCTTTTTTGCCTGGAGACACCCATGAGCGAAATGACCTTAATCGTTCCCAACGACTGGGTAACAGAAGAAAAGCTCGTCGAGATTACCGGCCTTCGCCCGGGCACTATCGAGCGGGCCCGAAAAAAATGCTGGATGGTAGGACGGGAATATCTTCACGTCTCACCGGACGGCGTGCCGAAGAAAAACAGCGAATGCATGTACAACCGTAAAGCTGTCGACCAGTGGGTTGAGAGCATGTCAAAGAAACAGCCGGGTGCGCGCCAATGAAGATCCGTTTATGCTTAGCGGGCTCTTGGACGTCAGGAGGGAATAATGGCTAAGTCAGCATACCCAACAGGCGTGGAGAATCATGGCGGAACGCTCCGCATATGGTTCATCTATAAAGGCAGCCGGGTGCGTGAAAGCCTCGGCGTGCCGGATACACCAAAAAACAGAAAGGTCGCTGGCGAGCTGCGCGCGTCGGTGTGCTTTTCGATTAAGACCGGCAACTTCAACTATGCAGCGCAATTCCCAGACTCGCCTAACCTGAAAAGGTTTGGGGTGGAGAGCAAGGAAATCACCGTGCTGGAGCTGGCGACCAAGTGGCTTGAACTGAAGCGCATGGAGATCAGCACCAACGCTATGTCACGCTATGCGTCTATAGCGCGCAATATGGTGCCCAGGATTGGCGGGGACAGGCTTGTATCTGCGGTGACGCAGGAAGATCTGCTGTTTATCAGAAAGGAATTGCTGACCGGTTATCACACCCTGAAAGCTGGGCAGAAAACTCCGGTTAAAGGCCGCTCGGTCAGAACGGTCAACAACTACATGAAGATAATGGGCGGGATGTTTAAGTTTGCTGCTGACAGCGGGTATGTCAGGGTGAACCCGTTCACCGGGATCGCCATGCTTAAGCGGTCGCGCTGCGAACCTGACCCGCTGACGCGTGAGGAGTTTGTCAGGATGATTAACGCCTGCGCCCACCAGCAACTGAAAAACATGTGGTCTCTTGCCGTCTACACCGGCGTGCGCCACGGCGAACTTGTGTCGCTGGCCTGGGAAGATATCGACCTGAAAGCGGGTACGATGATGATCCGCCGGAACCACACGTTAACGAAGGAGTTCACCCTTCCGAAAACGGAGGCCGGAACGGACCGCATCATTAACCTCATTCAGCCGGCGATTGACGTGCTGAATAGCCAGGCCGAATTAACACGCCTGGGTAAGCAGTATCAGGTTGAGGTGAAACTGCGCGAGTATGGCCGCACTGATGTGCATCCGTGCACGTTCGTGTTCAACCCGCAGATCGCATCACGTAATGGCCGTGCCGGGCATCATTACGCAGTGGGGTCGATTAACCAGTCGTGGGAAGCGGCAATGCGACGCGCCGGGATTCGCTATCGCAGAGCATATCAGTCCCGACACACGTATGCATGCTGGTCTTTGGCTGCCGGTGCTAACCCGAACTTCATCGCGAAGCAAATGGGCCATACCGACGCCCAAATGGTTTATCGGGTGTACGGATCCTGGATGGCTGAAAATAACAAGGACCAGGTACTCATCCTCAACCAGAAATTAAGTGAGTTTGCCCCATCCATGCCCCACGTCGTGGGATCGGATAGTTATTAATTATAAATATCATTAGGTTAGGCAACCTAAACCTGCATGCCCATCACTTCCTGATAAGCCGACACCAGTTTATTCCGCACCTGAATCCCCATCTGGAGGGAAACCGTGGCTTTCTGCAAATCGGCCATCACATCATTCAGCGCCACGCCCGGCTCACCGAGGGTGAATTTCTCCGCCTGGGTACGCGCCGCGGTCTGGGTATCGCTGATACGGTCAAGAGCGGCATGCAGTTGCCCCGCAAAGCTGATGGTCGGCTGTTGTTCTGCCACATTCTGATTACGGGCCGTCATCGCCGTTGCCTGCAACTGACTGATTACCCCTTCAATGCCCTGTATAGCCATGACTCTCCCCTGGATGGTTTTTTACGCGGTCAAGACTAACAGCTTGTCAATAAGATAATGGCGGTAAATAGCGTGAAAAAACCAGGTTATTTGACGCATAGAAAATCCAGAATCATCAAATAATGGCAGGGCCATCAATATGGAACTTTTGTCGTGTTTGCCGACCCGGGAGTCAGTTTTGTTTCTCTACACGAATAACGTAAACCACCAGGATTTAAGAGGTGCGCAATGAGTGCAACAGCATCGACAGCGCCGCAAAATAAATCACTCGAGTGGATGAACCGCCTTCGCGCGAATCCTAAAATCCCGTTGATCGTGGCAGGCGCTGCCGCTATTGCCATCCTTGTAGCGATGGTTTTATGGGCAAAAAGCCCTGATTACCGCACGCTCTATAGCAACCTTTCCGATCAGGATGGCGGTGCCATCGTCACCCAGCTTACCCAGATGAACATCCCTTATCGCTTTGCCGATAACGGCGGTGCCCTTGAGGTGCCTGCTGATAAGGTCCACGAGCTGCGTCTGCGTCTGGCTCAGCAGGGCCTGCCGAAGGGCGGTGCGGTCGGTTTTGAACTGCTGGATCAGGAAAAGTTCGGTATCAGCCAGTTCAGCGAGCAGGTGAACTACCAGCGTGCGCTGGAAGGTGAGCTGGCTCGCACCATTGAAACGTTAGGCCCGGTGAAGAGTGCCCGTGTGCATCTGGCGATGCCTAAGCCTTCTTTATTTGTTCGTGAACAGAAATCCCCTTCAGCTTCCGTGACCGTGAACCTCGAACCTGGCCGCGCGCTGGACGAAGGGCAAATCAGCGCGGTGACGCATCTCGTCTCCAGCGCCGTCGCCGGTCTGCCACCGGGTAACGTGACGGTGGTCGATCAAAGCGGACACCTGCTGACCCAATCCAATACCGCCGGGCGTGACCTGAACGACGCGCAGCTGAAATATGCCGCAGACGTAGAAAACCGTCTCCAGCGTCGCATTGAAGCGATCCTCGGCCCGGTTGTCGGTAACAGCAACGTGCATGCGCAGGTGACCGCGCAGATTGACTTCTCTAATAAAGAACAAACCGAAGAGCAATACAGCCCGAACGGCGATCCGGCTCAGGCGGTGATGCGCTCGCGTCAGATCAACTCCAGCGAACAGGTGGGCGGCGCCTACCCTGGCGGCGTGCCGGGTGCGCTCTCTAACCAGCCAGCTCCGGCAAACGCGGCACCGATTTCCACGCCGCCGGCCAATCAGCAGAACGGTCAGCAAAATAATCAGCAGACCACCTCAACGACCAGTAACGCCGGTCCACGCACCACTAGCCGTAACGAAACCACGAACTACGAAGTGGATCGGACGATCCGCCACACTAAACTCAACGTGGGCGATATTCAGCGTCTCTCTGTTGCGGTGGTGGTGAACTACAAAACGCTGGCGGATGGCAAACCGTTGCCGTTAACCGCCGAGCAGATGAAGCAGATTGAAAACCTGACCCGCGAAGCAATGGGCTACTCCGAGAAGCGTGGCGACACCCTTAACGTGGTGAACTCGCCGTTCAACGCGGTTGAAGAGACCGGCGGTGAACTGCCGTTCTGGCAACAGCAGGCGTTTATCGACCAGCTGATGTCCGCAGGACGCTGGCTGCTGGTGCTGATTGTCGCGTGGCTGCTGTGGCGTAAGGGCGTTCGTCCACAGCTCCAGCGTCGTGCTGAAGCAGAAAAAGCCGCTCGCGAACAGATGTCTACGCGTCAGGAAACGGAAGAAGCGGTTGAAGTTCGCCTCAGCAAAGATGAGCAGATGCAGCAGCGTCGGGCTAACCAGCGCATGGGCGCCGAAGTGATGAGCCAGCGCATTCGCGAAATGTCAGATAACGATCCGCGCGTCGTGGCGCTGGTCATCCGCCAGTGGATGGGTAACGAACATGAGTAATACGCTTACAGGCACCGATAAAAGCGTCATCCTGCTGATGACCATTGGCGAAGACCGCGCGGCAGAGGTGTTTAAGCACCTCTCCCAGCGGGAAGTGCAAATCCTCAGTGCGGCCATGGCCAACGTGCGTCAGATCTCCAATAAACAGCTGACCGAAGTGCTGTCGGAATTTGAGCAGGAAGCCGAACAGTTTGCCGCGCTCAACGTCAACGCCAACGACTACCTGCGCTCCGTCCTGGTCAAAGCGCTGGGCGAAGAGCGTGCCGCCAGCCTGCTGGAAGACATTCTGGAAACGCGCGATACCGCCAGCGGGATCGAAACGCTTAACTTTATGGAGCCGCAGAGTGCCGCCGACCTTATTCGCGACGAGCACCCGCAGATTATCGCCACCATCCTTGTCCACCTCAAACGGGGTCAGGCAGCCGATATTCTGGCCCTGTTCGAAGAGCGTCTGCGTCACGATGTGATGCTGCGTATCGCAACCTTCGGTGGCGTCCAGCCGGCCGCGCTGGCGGAGCTGACCGAAGTACTGAACAACCTGCTCGACGGTCAGAACCTCAAGCGCAGCAAAATGGGCGGCGTGAGAACGGCGGCGGAAATCATCAACCTGATGAAAACGCAGCAGGAAGAAGCGGTTATTACCGCGGTTCGCGAATTCGACGGCGAGCTGGCACAGAAAATTATCGACGAGATGTTCCTGTTCGAAAACCTGGTCGAAGTGGACGATCGCAGCATCCAGCGCCTGCTCCAGGAAGTGGACTCCGAATCGCTGCTTATCGCCCTCAAAGGTGCCGAACAGCCGCTGCGCGAGAAGTTCCTGCGCAACATGTCTCAGCGTGCGGCGGATATCCTGCGCGACGACCTTGCCAACCGCGGTCCGGTTCGTCTGTCTCAGGTGGAGAACGAACAGAAAGCCATCCTGCTTATTGTTCGTCGTCTGGCGGAAACCGGCGAGATGGTGATTGGCAGCGGAGACGACACCTATGTCTAATGAGCTGTCGTGGAAGCGCTGGACGCCAGACGATCTGGCCCCTCCCCTTTCTGAATTCACGCCCGCGAAGGTCTCACCCGCAGAGCCTGACGTCGACCTCGGGCAGCCCGAGCTGAGCGAGGAGGAGCAGCAAGCGCAGATGCTGGCGCAGCTGCAAATGCAGGCGCATGAGCAGGGCTACACTGCCGGTCTGAGTGAAGGCCGCCAGAAAGGTCACGATCTGGGCTATCAGGAAGGTCTGGCGAAAGGATTAGAGCACGGTATCGACCAGGCGCGTCAGCAGCAGGCGCCGATCCACGCCCGCATGCAGCAGCTGGTCAGCGAGTTCCAGCACACGCTGGACGCGCTGGACAGCGTGATTGCGTCCCGTCTGATGCAGATGGCGCTGGAAGCTGCGCGTCAGGTCATTGGCCAGACGCCTGTGGTGGATAACACGGCGCTGATCAAACAGATTCAGGGGCTTTTGCAGCAAGAGCCGCTGTTCAGCGGCAAACCGCAGCTGCGCGTTCACCCGGACGATCTGCAGCGCATTGAAGAGAGTCTAGGGGCAACCCTCAGCCTGCACGGCTGGCGTTTGCGCGGCGATCCGTCGTTACACCACGGCGGCTGCAAAGTCTCTGCCGACGAAGGTGACCTGGATGCCAGCGTCGCCACTCGCTGGCAGGAACTGTGCCGCCTGGCGGCACCGGGAGTCGTCTGATGACCGCACGCCTCACCCGCTGGCTCAACACGCTCGACAACTTTGAGACGAAGATGGCGCAACTGCCATCCGTTCGTCGTTATGGACGACTGACGCGCGCGACCGGTCTGGTACTGGAAGCCACCGGCCTGCAGCTTCCGCTGGGCGCAACCTGTGTGATTGAGCGTCAGGATGGTCAGGAAACGCGTGAAGTCGAAAGCGAAGTGGTTGGGTTTAACGGTCAGCGACTGTTCCTGATGCCGCTTGAAGAGGTGGAAGGTATTCTCCCCGGCGCCCGCGTCTACGCGAAAAACATCAGCGGCGACGGCCTGCAAAGCGGGAAACAGCTGCCGCTTGGTCCGGCCCTGCTCGGCCGCGTGCTCGACGGCAGCGGGAAACCGCTGGATGGCCTGCCCGCGCCGGACACCACCGAAACCGGGGCGTTGATCACCCAGCCGTTTAACCCCCTGCAGCGTACCCCTATCGAGCATGTGCTGGATACCGGCGTACGGCCGATTAACGCCCTGCTCACGGTAGGACGCGGACAACGTATGGGTCTGTTCGCCGGCTCCGGCGTGGGTAAATCGGTCCTGCTCGGCATGATGGCGCGTTATACCCAGGCCGACGTGATCGTCGTTGGGCTGATTGGTGAACGTGGCCGTGAAGTCAAAGATTTCATCGAAAACATTCTGGGTGCGGAAGGCCGGGCCCGTTCAGTGGTAATCGCCGCCCCGGCGGATGTGTCCCCCCTGCTGCGTATGCAGGGTGCCGCCTACGCCACCCGTATTGCCGAAGATTTCCGCGACCGCGGCAAGCACGTGCTGCTGATCATGGACTCCCTCACCCGCTACGCGATGGCGCAGCGTGAAATTGCGCTGGCTATCGGTGAGCCACCGGCCACCAAAGGCTACCCGCCTTCGGTCTTTGCCAAACTTCCTGCGCTGGTTGAACGCGCAGGGAACGGCATCAGCGGCGGTGGCTCCATCACTGCATTTTATACGGTACTGACCGAAGGCGATGACCAGCAGGACCCGATTGCCGACTCCGCGCGCGCCATTCTCGACGGTCATATTGTGTTATCGCGTCGTCTGGCTGAAGCCGGACACTACCCGGCGATTGATATTGAAGCATCCATCAGCCGCGCAATGACGGCGCTGATCACCGAGAAACATTACGCCCGCGTGCGTAACTTTAAACAACTCCTCTCCAGCTTCCAGCGCAACCGCGATCTGGTCAGCGTGGGGGCGTATGCCAAAGGCAGCGATCCTATGCTCGACAAAGCGATTAGCCTGTGGCCGCAGCTGGAGGCGTTTTTACAACAGGGCATTTTTGAACGTGCCGACTGGGAAGATTCAATCCAGGCTCTGGAGCTGATTTTCCCGCAGGTGTAACACAGGTGGAGGGCGAAGGTCATGGCGCAAAACAGCGCGTTATCAACGCTGAAAGATCTGGCTGAAAAAGAAGTCGATGATGCCGCATTGCAGCTTGGCGCAATGCGACGCGGGTGCCAGCAGGCTGAAGAACAGTTGAAGATGTTAATCGACTATCAGCATGAGTATCGCACCAACCTCAATACCGATATGACCCAGGGCATTGGAAGCCAGCGGTGGATTAACTATCAGCAGTTTATCCAGACGCTGGAGAAGGCGATAGAGCAGCACCGCCAGCAGCTTAACCAGTGGACCCAAAAAGTCGATACCGCGCTGAATTTCTGGCGTGAGAAAAAACAGCGGCTGCAGGCCTGGCAAACCTTACAGGACCGGCAGATCGCAGCCGCGACCCTGGCGGAAAACCGTCTGGATCAGAAAAAAATGGATGAGTTTGCCCAGCGCGCATCAATGAGGAAACCGGAATGATCACACTGCAACAACTGCTGATGAGCGACAGCGACCTGTCGGGCGGGATGCAAACAGGGAAAGGCACCGACGGTGCGCAAGACTTTCTCTCCCTGCTGACGGGTGCCCTGACGGACGCGACGGGCAAGGGCAAAGATGCGCCGCTGACCTTGGCTGACCTGAAAGCCGCTGGCAGTAAGCTGTCAAAAGTCGCTCAGGACGCCAAAGGCGATACCGCGCTGCAGGCCAAAATTGCCGACCTGCTCGCGCGTCAGCCAGCCCTGAGTGGCGATGAAACGGCGCAGCTTGCCACGCCTGAAACCCTGATTTCCGGGCTGGTGCCGCTGTCAAAGGGCGATGCCCTGAAAACGCTCAATGCGGCCAACAGCAAGGATGACAGCAAAAGCGAACTGAGCGAAGAAGAGCTGGCCGGATTAAGCGCGCTGATGGCAATGCTGCCGCACCAGCAGACCAGCACGCCTCACGCGGCGGGCAGTAACGGCGTTTCCGCAACCTCAACATTGAGTTCAGCGACGCTTTCGCCAAACGCAGCGGGCCACTCCCCCCTGAACGCGGCAGCGGGAGACCACGATAAGGCGCAGCTTTCCGCACCTTATCAGAGTCAGGCGAAAAACAACGGCCCGGATCTCTCCGCCAATGCGCCAGTCACTCCGGTCGTGGCCGCTGCGGCAGAGAAGCAGGAATTCGCCAGTTCCTCTTCATCATCCTCACCCACGGCTACCCTGGCGCCGATCATGTCCAGTCATGCCACCAGCCAGCCTGCCGCCACCGTTGCCACCGCGCCGGTGTTAAGCCAGCCGCTGGGTACTCACGAATGGCAGCAGTCCCTGAGCCAGCACATCACGCTGTTCACTAAGCAGGGGCAACAGACTGCGGAGCTGCGCCTGCACCCGGAAGATCTGGGCCAGGTGCAAATCTCGCTTAAACTGGATGATAACCAGGCGCAGCTGCAGATGGTCTCGGCACACAGCCACGTGCGCGCGGCGCTGGAAGCGGCACTGCCTGTCCTGCGGACGTCACTGGCAGAGAACGGTATTCAGCTCTCTCAGAGCAGCGTCAGCAGCGAAAGCTTTGCCGGGCAACAGCAATCCTCATCGCAGCAGCATCAGGCTTCACGTTCCGGTCACAACGGCGGATTTAATGAAGAGAGCGAGGAGCTACTGCCCACCCCTGCCGCCCTGCAATCCGCGGCGCGCGGTAACAGCGCCGTAGACATCTTCGCCTAAACGCCAGAGGTAGCGTGATTATCCCCGTCTTTTCCACGCTTTGACGACGGCAGGACACGGGATAATCACCTTATTAAGCTGTACCGAAACAGGAAGCTCGTATCAGATGACAGACTCCGCTATCACCAAAAAAAGTAAGCGTTCCATCTGGATCCCGCTGCTGGTGTTGATCACGCTCGCCGCCTGCGCTACCGCGGGCTATAGTTACTGGCGTATGCAGCAGGAACCTTCAACCGCTGCCGCCAAAGCCGAACCCGCACCGCCGCCGGCGCCGGTCTTTTTCCCTCTGGACACCTTCACCGTTAACCTCGGTGATGCGGATCGTGTGCTGTATGTCGGTATTACGCTGCGCCTGAAGGATGAAGCCACCCGCGCGCGCCTGAATGATTATCTTCCGGAAGTGCGTAGCCGTCTTCTTCTGCTGTTCTCTCGTCAGGACGCCTCCGCGCTGGCCACCGACGTGGGTAAGCAAAAGCTGGTCGACGCCATCAAAGAGACGCTGGCCACCCCGCTGGTAAACGGCCAACCTAAGCAGGAAGTCACTGACGTTCTGTATACAGCCTTCATTCTGCGGTAACGACATGGGCGACAGTATTCTTTCTCAGGCAGAAATCGATGCGCTGCTCAACGGCGACAGCGATAAAAACGATGATCCGCAACCGGGCCTAACGGGTGACGACAATATTCGTCCCTATGATCCGACTACCCAGCGCCGCGTAGTTCGTGAACGTCTGCAGGCGCTGGAGATCATTAACGAACGTTTTGCACGTCAGTTCCGTATGGGGCTGTTCAACCTGTTGCGTCGTAGCCCGGATATCACGGTCGGTGCGATCCGCATTCAGCCGTATCACGAGTTTGCCCGCAACCTGCCGGTGCCAACCAACCTTAACCTGATTCATCTGAAGCCGCTGCGCGGCACCGGTCTGGTCGTGTTTTCGCCAAGCCTGGTGTTCATTGCGGTGGATAACCTGTTCGGCGGCGACGGGCGTTTCCCGACCAAAGTAGAAGGTCGTGAATTCACCCACACCGAACAGCGCGTCATCAACCGCATGCTGAAGCTGGCGCTGGAGTCCTACAGCGACGCGTGGAAAGCGATTAACCCGCTGGAAGTGGAATACGTTCGTTCCGAGATGCAGGTGAAATTTACCAATATCACCACCTCCCCGAACGATATCGTCGTCAACACGCCGTTCCACGTTGAGATCGGTAACCTGACCGGCGAGTTCAATATCTGTCTGCCGTTCAGCATGATTGAACCGCTGCGCGAGCTGCTGGTTAACCCGCCGCTGGAAAACTCACGCAACGAAGATCAGAACTGGCGTGAAAACCTGGTTCGCCAGGTCCAGCACTCACAGCTTGAGCTGGTGGCTAACTTTGCCGACATCTCAATGCGGTTATCCCAGATCCTGAAATTACAACCCGGCGACGTTTTGCCGATAGACAAACCCGACCGCATTATTGCCCATGTGGATGGTGTCCCCGTGCTGACAAGCCAGTACGGCACGATTAACGGTCAGTATGCGTTACGCGTTGAGCACTTGATCAACCCGATTTTGAATTCGCTGAATGAGGAACAGCCCAAATGAGTGACATGAACAATCCGTCCGATGAAAACAGCGGAGCACTGGACGATCTGTGGGCTGACGCGTTAAACGAACAAAAAGCGACCCCAACGAAAAGCGCAGCGGATGCGGTATTCCAGCAACTCGGCGGCGGTGACGTCAGCGGCACGCTGCAGGATATCGACCTGATTATGGACATCCCGGTCAAGCTGACCGTTGAACTGGGACGCACCCGGATGACCATTAAAGAGCTGCTGCGCCTGACGCAGGGTTCCGTCGTGGCCCTTGACGGTCTGGCCGGTGAGCCGCTGGATATTCTGATCAACGGTTATCTGATTGCCCAGGGTGAAGTAGTGGTGGTTGCCGATAAATACGGCGTGCGTATCACGGACATCATCACCCCGTCTGAACGTATGCGTCGTCTGAGCCGATAAGTATGAAAACCCAGGCAACACTATCGCAACCGTCTGCGGTTCCCGGTTCCCCGCTGCTCCAGGTGAGCGGGGCGTTGTTCGGTATTATTGCCTTTATTCTTATCGCCGCCTGGCTGGCGAAGCGTTTTGGTCTGGCGGGTAAAACCGCCGGCACCCGCGGCCTGAAGGTGAGCGCCAGCACCACGCTGGGGCCGCGTGAACGCGTGGTTATCGTCGAGGTGGACGATGCGCGTCTGGTTTTGGGTGTCACCGCCTCGAACATCAACGTATTACATAAACTGCCGCCCGCCCCTGTCACGGTGGAGGAGCGCGCACAAGCCCCTGCGGATTTTCAGTCCGTCATGAAGAGTTTGCTTAAGCGTTCCGGTAGATCCTGATGCGCCGTTTGTTATCCCTTACGCTTGCGGGCATTGGCCTGTTTGCTCCCGCGGTTTATGCGCAACTGCCCGGTCTGGTCTCAACGCCCATTGCCGGTGGCGGTCAGAGCTGGTCGCTCCCGGTGCAGACGCTGGTGTTCATCACCTCGCTGACCTTTATCCCGGCCATCCTGCTGATGATGACCAGCTTCACCCGCATCATTATCGTCTTTGGTCTGCTGCGAAACGCGCTCGGAACCCCTTCCGCGCCGCCAAACCAGGTGCTGCTGGGGCTGGCGCTGTTTTTGACCTTTTTCATTATGTCGCCGGTCATCGATAAGATTTATACCGACGCGTACCAGCCGTTCAGCGAAGATAAAATCTCCATGCAGGAGGCGCTGGATAAAGGCGCACAGCCGCTGCGGGAATTTATGCTGCGCCAGACGCGCGAGGCGGATCTGGCACTCTTTGTCCGCTTGTCCAATACCGGCGAATTGCAGGGGCCGGAAGCGGTACCCATGCGCGTTCTGCTGCCTGCCTACGTCACCAGCGAGCTGAAAACGGCGTTTCAGATTGGCTTTACCATCTTTATTCCGTTCCTGATTATCGACCTGGTGATCGCCAGCGTCCTGATGGCGCTCGGGATGATGATGGTGCCGCCCGCAACCATTGCCCTGCCCTTTAAGATCATGCTCTTTGTACTGGTCGATGGCTGGCAGCTGCTGGTCAGTTCGCTGGCGCAGAGTTTCTACAGTTAAGGAACGGCAATGACACCCGAATCGGTCATGATGATGGGCACGGAAGCGATGAAAATCGCCATTGCCGTTGCCGCTCCCCTGCTGCTTGTCGCGCTGGTTACCGGTCTGATTATCAGTATTCTGCAGGCCGCCACGCAGATTAACGAAATGACGCTGTCCTTCATTCCGAAAATCATCGCCGTATTCGTGGCGATTATCGTGGCCGGGCCGTGGATGCTGAACCTGTTGCTGGACTATATGCGCAACCTGTTTACCAATCTGCCGTACATCATCGGCTGACCTGACGATGCTGCACTTCACCAGCGACCAGTGGGTTCAGTGGCTCGGCGTCTATTTCTGGCCGATGCTGCGCATTCTGGCGCTGATCACCACCGCCCCGATTCTCAGCGAGAAATCGATCCCCAAGCGTGTCAAAGTGGGGCTGGGCATTATCATCACCATCATCGTCGCCCCTTCCCTTCCCCCGGTGGATATTCCGATCTTCTCGGCGAATGCGGTGTGGGTGGCATTACAGCAGGTGATGATTGGCGTTGCCGTAGGCTTTACCATGCAGCTCGCCTTTGCCGCCGTTCGCACGGCCGGGGAACTGATTGGCCTGCAGATGGGCTTATCGTTCGCCACGTTTGTTGACCCCGGCAGCCACCTCAATATGCCGGTGCTGGCGCGCATTATCGATCTGCTCGCCATGCTGCTGTTCCTGTCGTTTAACGGTCATCTGTGGCTTATCTCCATGCTGGTGGATACTTTTCATACGCTGCCGATTGGTGAAAACCCGGTCAACAGCAATGCCTTTCTCGCGCTCACCCGCGCGGCGGGGCTGATCTTCCTTAACGGCCTGATGCTGGCGTTGCCGATTATCACCCTGCTCCTGACCGTCAACCTGGCATTAGGTCTGTTGAACCGCATGGCACCGCAGCTCTCCATCTTTGTGATCGGTTTTCCGCTGACGTTGACGGTCGGAATTTTATTAATGTCATTACTGATGCCCCTTATCGCCCCCTTCTGTGAACACTTATTCGGCGAGATATTCAATCTGTTAGCAGATATTGTCAGCGAGCTGCCACGTAAATAATAGTCCTCACGATTGATATTGTCTTTCTGAGGATATTCCTAAAATAAAACATGAAAAACATCTTCCAGGATATATCTGACGGGGTTTAATTGTTTCTAACCACCTCACAATACTTAATATTTACTTTACTTTAAGAAGATTCCTGGCAAATTATACGTAACTTTACGGGATAGTGAGTCCGCCTGAAAGTCTTTGTCATGCTCACAGGTTTATTATTTTTTTCCATCCCGTATGGCTGTTTTGAGCTCTCAGGCAGATGGTGAATTATCGTTACGCATTGAGTGAGGGTATGCCATGTCAACGATCATTATGGATTTATGCAGCTACACCCGGCTAGGGTTAACCGGGTACCTGGCAAGCAGAGGGGTAAGAAAGAGAGACATCAACGATGCACACACCGTTGACGAACTCGCAGCCGCTTGTGACGAACTAAAACCAGGCGTGGTGTTTATTAATGAGGACTGTTTCATTCACGATCCAGCCAACAGTCAGCACATTAAGCAAATCATTAATCAGCATCCAAAAACTCTGTTTATTGTTTTTATGGCGATCGCGAATATCCATTTCGATGAGTATTTGTTGGTCCGTAAAAATTTATTGATCAGTTCTAAGTCGATTAAGCCCGAGTCGCTGGATGACATTCTGGGTGATTATTTGAATAAAGAAGTTAAAAATGTAGGAGCGGTTAACTTACCCACCCTATCATTAAGCAGGACTGAATCAAGTATGCTGCGAATGTGGATGGCAGGACAAGGAACTATTCAGATCTCTGACCAGATGAATATTAAAGCAAAAACCGTTTCATCACATAAAGGAAATATTAAAAGGAAAATTAAAACGCATAATAAGCAAGTGATCTATCACGTGGTACGTTTGACCGATAATGTGACGAACGGGATTTTCGTCAACATGCGTTAGTGGCTTAAACCCCTTTGCACCCTACCTTTGATCTCTGGCCAGGCCAGAGATTTTTGCTTATGTGGGCGTTGTCGGGCAACCGCAATGCCACCCGACGCTGTGTTACTCCGCTTTTTCGACAAAAATGCCGTCCGGATGCCCCAGTTCATTAAAAAACCAGATGCCGAGCGGGTAGTCTTCCAGTGATACCAGGTACATTGTCCCCTCACTGAACTCTTCAATTGCCAGTACCACCCCCGGGCGGCGCGGCCCACCGTCCGTTTTAACGGTAACCCGATCGTTGACCTTCATACATTCCTCCTCTGGTTTTGAGCCAGTGTAGAACAAAACGCATGCGCTGACATCGCTGACGGATGCGAATGCCGTTTTTGTGTGCGGTCTATACTTAACCGTGGACACGTTTATATGAGGTACCCCGTAATGAAGACCAACAAAGCGTATAGCGACACCATCAAGCGCGAAGTCGAAGTGGATGTCGATGCCCTGCTGGCCGCCATCAATGAGATCAGTGAATCCGAAGTACGTCGTGCAGAGGATGATTCCGAGAGGGTGATGGTGAACGGGAGGGATTACCATACCTACCGCGAACTGGCGGAGGCCTTCGAGCTTGATATTCACGACTTTAGCGTGTCTGAAGCCAATCGTTAGCACGAAAAAAATCCCAGTCATGGGGATGGCCGGGATCAAAACTTGCTTATGCAAGAAGCACTTGAAAATTCGTTACACCAGGAAATCTGATGTACAAACCACACTATCCCCAACGATTTTGTCTGACAAGCATATATTCTTACGGCGAATATAATATTTTTAACATAATCATTTTTGTTATGAGCAATAACGCACGGTGAATGCGGCTTTGGCTGAATCGCGTCTTATAAAGACGGTTTTCCCTTCAGTATTTTTTTAAGAATATTCTTAGGTAGAGGCGCATGCGCTTTCAGGAGTCATCATGCTTTCACTTCAGGGTCCCCTGCTGGTTTTTACCGATCTGGATGGATCGCTTCTGGACATTCATACCTACGAGTGGCAACCCGCGATGCCATGGCTGGACAAACTGCAGGATTATCAGGTGCCGGTGATTCTGTGCAGCAGCAAGGGTGCCGCAGAGATGCTGGATATCCAACAGGATCTGGGTCTGGAGGGGTTACCTTTTATTGCTGAGAACGGCGCGGTCATTCAGCCTGATGTGCGCTGGGAGAGGGGGCTGCGCCAGATTACAGGGATGACGCATCGGGAAATTCATCCGCTTATTGAGCAAATCCGCCAGCAGGCAGGCTTTAAATTCGTCACGTTTGATGACGTGAACGAACGCGTCATCAGCGAATGGACCGGGCTGACGCGCTACCGTGCGGCGCTCGCACGCAAACACGACGCCTCTGTCACGCTCATCTGGCGTGATACCGACGACGCAATGGTCCGCTTTGAAGAGGCGCTGGCGCAAAGGGGTCTGAAATGTTTACAGGGGGCCCGTTTCTGGCACATTCTGGATGCACGCTGCGGTAAAGACGTGGCGGTTAACTGGCTGATTGCGCAGTACCGCGAGCAGGAAGATTTTGTCCCCACCACCCTGGGGCTGGGGGATGGCCCAAACGATGCGCCGCTGCTGGACAGCGTCGACTTCGCCGTGGTGATTAAAAGCATAAACCGCCAGGGCATTACGCTACAAAATGATAGCCCTGAACGGGCTTATCACACGCAGCTGAGCGGTCCCTTAGGCTGGCGGGAAGGGATGGATCACTTTTTCTCCTGATCGCTCCAGCACACCCGGTTACGCCCGCTCTGCTTGGCCTGATACAGCCTGTCGTCCGCGGCAGACTGCAGCTGTTCAAAAACATAGTTCTCTTTTTCCTGCGCGCTGGCGACGCCCAGGGAGGCGCTAATGCGAACAGTCGTGCTCTTTTTCACCAGGATCTCCCTGCTGTTGATGCGTGACCGGATGCGCTCCGCGCCCCTCCTCCCCTCTTCCAGGCTGCTCCCCGGCAGGACCACGCAAAACTCTTCCCCGCCCACGCGCCCGGCAACGTCATTTTTGCGCAGCACGCTGGTAATCAACCCTGCGGCATGGGACAGCACTTTGTCACCCGCCTGATGCCCATACTGGTCATTAATGCATTTGAAATGGTCAAGATCGATCTGGATCACCGTAAACGGCTGACCCTGTTGTCGACAGTTCTCCGCAATCACTTTTGCGCGCTCAAACAGCGCGCCGCGGTTATTCAGACGCGTGAGGGGATCGTGCCAGGCCTGCCACTGCAGGGAGTGCTGGAGGGTGTACATATTGCTGACCATCCTGCGGATGACCAGCCATGAAACAAGCAGCATGGCGGTAAAGAGCGCCCACAGCAGGGCCAGCACAATACTGATACTGCCAAAGTCACCCTGTACGCCTTCGTGCAACGTATGAACGCGTAAGATCACCCCGTCAAAATGATCGAGTCGCTCCCAGCTAATAAAACGGCTTCCAAGGCGTATACCGCCTCGGGTGTCGTGCTCAATCGCGTGAGCAATTTGCGCCGTTTCAACCTCGTCAAAGCGGTTCACCTGACTGCCGTCCACTTCTGACGTGGCAATCATGTTCAGACGCGTGTCATACAGTTGATACTCGCCCTCCGTCCGGTCCTGCGTCGCTTCAGTCAGCAGGCGTTTCATGGTGTGTATGGAGAAATCCATCGCTACCACGCCATACCAGTAATGCTCAAAATAGATGGGCACGCTCGCCGTTATCGTGCGCTCCCCATTGCTCCAGGGCGACGGCGCCGAAATAAACCAGCGCACCGCGCGCGCGCGATTGTGGCGTTCTGAGTGCAAGGTAAACCAGGGTTGAGTCACCAGAAAGTAATAGCGGGCGCTGATATCGTCAGCCATATCAGGCGTGTCTGTCGAAAGATAAAACCCCGCGCGGGAAACGTAGATTATCCGCTCTTCACTTTGCACACCCGACGAGGCCAGGCGCAGTAAATACCCCACTTCCAGCGCGGCAGAGATCTCATTACTGATACGCTCACTATCACGGTTAAGGAGCGTGGATTTTGCAACGAAGGCATCTGACACGCCGTTCAGGGGAAGGGTGCGTTTTTTATCAACGGCCAGCTGCCAGGTTTCATCCGTCCGCACGGCGCTAAAACGAGACACCGCATCGCGCAGGACATCAAACCCCAGGGGGGTCTGTAAGGCATCATGCATACTGGTGCGAAAAAACAGCATTTTGTCCACGCTGTACTGCAGCTGACGGTCCAGCGACGTGGCGACCGTTTCGAGATGGTTACGCTGGCTGGAGATATACGCCTCCTCCAGGACCACCACCTCACGCCAGGTCAGGAGGGTGGAAAAGACAAGGACGACAAGAAAACAGAGATTAACGATTAACCCCGGATTGCTACGCTTATGCAGCCATTGCAGAAAATATTGTTTTACAACAAAGGTATCGCGCTGCACACACACTCCCTGATTACTGCCTTACACCCGGTACATGAGATAAAAACGCCCGGCAAAGCCGGGCGTTATGTGATTAAGCCTTGTCCCGCTTGTGCTGCCCGTCGCCCGGCTGAAGCTCATCTTCACGAAATGCTTCCCGCTTGATGCTATAGCCATCGTGCCACCGACACTCCACCATTCCGCTGGAATAGCCTGTGACAATCATACGTGGGCCACCTTTCTTAGGCTTAACTTCATCACTGACCAAAAAGACCATACCTGCCTCCTGTATCAGGGTGAAACTGTTTCAATTTAGACGAGGAATAGTCTTTTTGCATACCACAACAGGTAACAATTAGTGCGCCGAACCGCGCATTTTCTCGACCAGTTTCACCGCCGCCACCACGATAGCGCCAACGATAAAGCCCAGAACAAGATTAAGCAGCGTCGGCAGAATAGCGGCCACCACGCTCCCCTGCGCCGAGGAGAACTGTTCGATCGCATGGTGCAGCGGAGCAATGCCGTGGACCACAATACCGCCCCCCACCAGGAACATCGCCAGGGTGCCAACCACCGACAAGCTCTTCATCAACCACGGTGCCAGCGTCAGTAAGCTTTTACCGATGCCTTTTGCCACCGCGCTTGATTTCTCCTCCAGCCAGTAGCCGATATCATCCAGCTTCACGATCAATCCGACCAGACCGTACACGCCGACGGTGACCAGAATGGCGATGCCGGAGAGGATCAACACCTGATTGAGCAGCGGCGCATCGGAGACAATGCCCAACGTAATGGCGACGATCTCTGCCGAGAGAATAAAGTCGGTCCGAATGGCGCCTTTGACTTTATCGCGCTCGAAGGTTTTCGGATCCTGCGCGGCCAGCGCGTCCAGACGCTGCTGGCGCATCTCCGGCGTGTCGTTCTGCTTGCGTGCGCTGAAGGAGTGCAGGACTTTCTCCACGCCTTCAAAGCATAAAAATGCCCCGCCAATCATCAGCAACGGCGTGATGGCCCAGGGAATAAATGCACTGATCAGCAGCGCCAGCGGCACCAGGATCACTTTATTCAGAAACGAGCCTTTTGCCACGCCCCACACCACCGGCAGTTCGCGGTTAGCCCGTACACCGCTCACCTGTTGAGCGTTAAGCGATAAATCATCCCCCAGCACACCCGCGGTTTTCTTCGCCGCCAGTTTCCCCATCACGGAAATATCATCCAGTAAGGTGGCAATATCATCCAGCAATGTTAATAAGCTACTTCCTGCCAAAATCGTGATCCTTCTTTTTTTGGTAATTAAGTGAATAGTATGGAGCAAAAGCGCAAACGCGGAAACAGGCACCTCACGTCAACAAAAAATTCACATCAACTACACAATTAAAGGGCTCGCCAGCACGATAGTTTTCGCGTTTACTATCAGCGACCTTTTTATTTCGTCGTGAGGGATTATGCGTTTCCGGCAACTGCTACCGCTCATCGGGGCACTTTTTTCGCTTTATATCATCTGGGGTTCGACCTACTTTGTCATTCGCATCGGCGTGGAAAGCTGGCCGCCGCTGATGATGGCGGGCATTCGTTTCCTCTCGGCGGGCGTGTTGCTGCTGGCCTTTCTGCTGCTGCGCGGTCATAAGCTACCGCCGCTGCGCCCGATGCTCAACGCCGCCCTGATTGGCCTGCTGCTATTGGCGGTAGGGAATGGGTTTGTGACCATTGCCGAGCACCAGAACGTACCGTCGGGGATCGCCGCCGTGGTCGTTGCCACCGTACCGCTGTTTACCCTCTGCTTCAGCCGTCTTTTTGGCATCCGTACCCGCAAGCTGGAATGGCTGGGGATTGGCATCGGCCTGGCGGGCATTATTCTGCTCAACAGCGGCGGTAACCTGAGCGGCAATCCGTGGGGCGCGGTCATTATTCTTATCGGCTCAATGAGCTGGGCGTTTGGTTCGGTATACGGTTCGCGTATCGAACTGCCAACCGGCATGATGGCGGGGGCGATTGAGATGCTTGCCGCGGGGATCGTGCTTCTGATTGCCTCCATGCTGACGGGGGAAAGGCTGACGACCATGCCGGATCTGTCGGGCTTCCTGGCGGTCGGGTATCTGGCGCTGTTTGGTTCGCTCATTGCAATCAATGCCTACATGTTCCTGATCCGCAATGTCTCTCCGGCGGTTGCCACCAGCTATGCCTACGTCAACCCGGTCGTGGCCGTGCTGCTCGGTACCGGGCTCGGCGGGGAAACGCTCTCTCCGGTTGAGTGGTTAGCATTAGGGGTGATTGTTTTTGCCGTCGTGCTGGTGACGCTGGGCAAATATTTACTGCCGGCGAAGCCCGTGATTACGCCTTGCGGGGTGGAGAAACCGTAAGCGCGTGGATCCCCTGTGTGTCGATCTGCGCGGTGTGTCCGCCGCCGCAGATCCACTCTTCCAGCCGTTCGCGCAGATCGGCATCGTTCAGTTTTAGCCGCCCTCTCAGCGCACACTCCCAGACGATCAGCACGCGCCAGCCCTGCGCGATAAGCGTGGTGAGATCCCGCGCGTCGCGCGCAACGTTCTTGCCAATCTTCTCCAGCCAGAAATCGGTGCGCGTTGCCGGAACTTTAAACAGGTAACAGTCGTGATGATGCCAGAAACAGCCGTGGGTAAAGATAATGCACTGATACGCGTCGATGACGAAATCCGGTCGCCCCGCCAGCGCGGCATCCTGCACGCGGAAATCAAACCCCGCCTGCGTCAACAGCCCGGCCAGACGCTTTTCAATGACGGTATCACGCGTGCCGATGGCACGCATGTTTTTGCTGCGCGTTGCCTTATCGTGAACGTCCGTCACTGACGGCCTCACTCTGGCGGAGTGCCGCCGCCTGCCGGATACGTGAGGCCAGCAGTTTTGCCACCGCCGTAAAGGCGGGCACCACCACCGAGTTACCAAACTGACGGTATGCCTGAGTGTCCGACACCGGAATACGGAAACTGTAGCCTTGGGGCGTTTCAAAGCCCATCAGCCGGGCACATTCCCGTGGCGTGAGGCGTCGTGGACGGTGGAGCTGGTTTTGCGGATCGTCGAAATCCCTCTCGCCCAGCGCTTTATCCCAGCCTCTGTCGATCAGGATTTCCGCGCCGTCTTTATAATAACGGGCGGACAAGGTGCGGGTCACGCTGTGCGGATCGTGAGGATTAACCATGCCAAATCCGAAGCCGTTGCCTTTTGCCTGATGCTTTTTGGCATAGCGGTAGAGGTATTTCCACAGAACGGGCGTAAGGATAAATTTCGCGTCGACCACAGGCTCCAGCAGGTCGGCGACGGTTGGACGACGCTCGGGATACAGAGACGGGATATCCCGCAGGGTAAAATCTCCCTTCAGATTGAGATCGCGGCGGAAGCCGACCAGCACAATGCGCTCGCGATGCTGGGGCAGGAAATGTTTCCCGTCAATGATTTTTGGGTCATCCGCGCCCATATCCTCAGAATCGGCCACGTCGTAACCCAGCTCATCCAGGGTTTGCATAATAATGCGGAAAGTTTTTCCGCCGTCATGGCTCTTTAAGTTTTTGACGTTTTCCAGCACAAAAATGGCCGGACGGCGGGCGTCAATGATGCGGGCCACATCAAAAAACAGCGTTCCCTGCGTATCGCAGGCGAAACCGTGGGCGCGTCCGAGGGCATTCTTTTTCGATACGCCGGCCAGCGAGAAAGGCTGGCAGGGGAAGCCAGCCAGCAGCACGTCGTGCGCCGGGATCGTCTGACGAATATGCCCGGCGGCCTGTTCATCCGTGACGCCGCTTTTATGGCTCAGGGTGACATCACGGATATCGGCGTTGAAGTGATGTTCGTGCGGATCGCAGTACCAGTTCGCTTTATAGGTGCGTACCGCATGTTTGTTCCACTCGCTGGTAAACACGCACTGACCGCCGATGGCTTCAAAACCGTGCCGGATCCCACCGATACCGGCGAACAGATCGATAAAGCGGAATGCATAGTCCGGGTGCGCGGCAGAGGGACGCGGAAGCAGGTTTTGCAGATAACGAAACTCACCGTCGCTCAGGCGGCGCCCTGCCCGCTCGCTGGTCAGCAGTCGCTTAAGGATGGCCGGGCTCCAGTGGCTCTCACCGTGCGCTATCAGCTGGTTCGCCAGCGTTTTGACATCATAAATATCCAGCAGCTGGCGCAGTAATGCCTGCACCGTTGCCGTTGATTTCTCAGCCTGCTCTGGCGCGGGCCCTGTCACTGATCGATTTTCCTGCATTCTTTTAACCGGAGAATAAAGACTGGGAACAGATTACCACAGTTCAGTTGGGCAAACTGCGACAGAAGCGGTGCTGAATCTGGCTATCCAGCCCGATGCAGTCGCCCTGTAATTCGGCACTGAGTTTCGCCATAAAGTGAACGAGAAAATCGGCGTTATGTTGCGCGAGCTCGCGCCCGACGTCGGTTTGCATTGTATCAGGCAAGCGCAGCAGCTTAGTCTGAAAATGATCGAGGGCAAATGCCCGGTCATCCAGCGAGCGCGCATCGGCAAAGGGATCTTCCGCGTCAAACAGTGCCACGCCCAGCGCCCCCGAGACGGCAAACACGCGCGCCAGGCCAATCGCGCCCAGCGCTTCGAGACGATCGGCGTCCTGGACAATTTTGGCCTCGATACTTTGCGGCGCAATACCCGCGCTGAAACTGTGCGCCTCGATGGCATGCTCCACGGCGGCAAAGCGATCCGGCGGAAAGTCCGGGAAATCGCGGTGCAGAATGTCCCGCGTTTTGCGCGCCGCCAGACACGATGACTGACTGCGTTCAGGATGATTTTTCGGCAGGCTAACGATGTCGTGAAAATAGCAGGCGGTCAGGACCACCAGCGGATCGGCCTGATGATGAATCATTATTTTGCGGGCCGTCATCCAGACGCGTCGGAAGTGCGAAATATCATGCGCACTGTCTTCGCTGGCGTGATGTTCATCAAGCCAGGATTCAAAACGCTGCTGCCACTGTATGGGTTCCATCATTCTATCCTGTGACGAAAACAGGCTATGGATTATAACACAGCCGAATTAAATGATTTAAAAAATAGAAATGAGAAATACTTAATAATAATTATGCGCAATGTATTCAGTTCATTAATTCACATGAAAAATAATGAGAGCTTTAGAAATATTTTGCAATATTTTTACCGATTTAATTACATTTATTTTTGAACCAAAATAACAATCCATAGAATAGTATCAAAATCGTAATTACGGAGGGTGATTACATATATTCATATAAATTATCTTTAAAGGGAATATATAATGAAAAGAAAAGTTCTGGCAATTCTGGTACCCGCATTATTAATGGCTGGCGCAGCAAATGCGGCTGAAATTTATAATAAAAACGGCAACAAAGTTGATTTCTACGGCAAGATGGTTGGTGAACGCATCTGGTCTGACACTGACACAAGCAACAGTGAAAACAAAGATACGTCATATGCTCGTTTTGGTGTGAAAGGCGAAACACAGATCAATAACCAACTGACCGGTTATGGCCAGTTTGAATACAACATCGATGCCAGCGCACCTGAAGGTGACCAGGACGAAAGTACCCGTCTGGCATTTTCAGGTCTGAAAATGTCTGACTACGGCTCATTCGATTATGGCCGTAACTATGGCGTGGCTTATGACGGCGCAGCTTACACCGATATGTTGGTTGAATGGGGTGGAGACTCCTGGGCCGCTACCGATAACTTTATGACACAACGTACCAACGGTGTCGCAACTTACCGCAATACCGATTTCTTTGGTATGGTTGATGGTCTGAACTTCGCTGTTCAGTATCAGGGTAAGAAAGACGACCGGGATCGCTTCAAAGCAAATGGCGATGGCTACAGCATGTCTGTGAATTATAATGTAGACGGCTTTGGCTTTGTCGGCGTCTACGGTAAATCTGACCGTACTGACTTACAAACGCTTGACGGCTATGGCGACAACGCTGAAGTATGGGCACTGTCTGCTAAGTATGATGCAAATAGCGTTTACGCCGCAGTTATGTACGGCGAAACGCGTAACATGACCAAAGCAGGTTCTAATCGCGGTTTTGCTAATAAGACTCAGAACGTAGAAGCAGTCGTTCAGTATCAATTCGACTTTGGTTTGCGTCCATCCCTTGGCTATGTTTATTCTCAGGCCAAGGATTTCGGTGCAACTAATGGTTATGAAGGTGTCAACGCTGACCGCGTGAATTACATCGAACTTGGTACCTGGTACTACTTCAATAAAAACATGAATGTTTATACTGCATATAAATTTAACTTGTTGGATGAAGAAGACGGAGCCATTACGGGTAATGTGACGGACGATCAGTTCGCGATGGGTATTGTTTACCAGTTCTAATCCCCAAAATTACTAAAGCCCGCACTCGCGGGCTTTTTTTCATTTATAAGAGCCGAATTTACGGCGCTTCCTGCAACGCCACGCGAATAAACCCGTTATTCTGCGCCAGCAGTTCGTGGGCTTTCCATGCATCCAGCCCGGTCAGTACCATCAGGACTGCCGTTTTACAGTTATGGTTACAGCTCTCCAGCGCGGCTTTTGCCTGCGCCCGGGTGCAGCCCCCCGCCTCCATCACAATGGCAATTTGTCGTTCGGCCCATTTGGTATTGCGTGCCTCCAGATCCACCCGCAGGTTGCTGTAAACGCGCCCGGTCCGCACGGCCAGCCCCGTGGTGACCATCGAGAGGATCATTTTTTGCGCAATACCCGCTTTGGTATTGCTAAAGCCTGCCACCACATCAGCCCCCAGCGCCGGGGCAATTACCATGCTTGCCAGCTGCGCCGCTTCACTTTGTGCATCACCGGTAATGATGGCGACCATAGAGCCCAGCGACCATGCATGGCGCATTGCCCCCCAGACCCACGGCGTTTTTCCGCTAACGGTGACCGCCAGCATCATATCGTGTTCACCAAACTTAATGGCCTGCAGATCGGCAACGCCACGCTCGTAGCTCCCTTCCCCTTCCTGTGCCGTCACGGCAATCACGGGGGTTTTACCCGGCGCATATTCATCGGCAGCCTGTTGTGCGACACGGCCAGACGGCCCCGCCCCGACAATGACCAGACGGCCCCCGTGACTAAGAGTTGCCGCGGCGTTATCCACCACGCGGGCGATCGTCGTTAAACAGGGGGATATTGCAGCGGAAATGAGTGCATCTTCCTGGTGAATGACCTTCAGCATGTCCAGCGTGGACAATCTATCAATATTCATCGTGCTGGCGTGCCGTCTTTCCTTGACCGAACCGGTAAGCATAATGCTCATAAACAGCCTCCTTATTATGAGTACCCACACACTATAAAGTGTTTTATATGGATGACCTGCGAGGAGGGTCACGAAAAGAGGACCAAATCCACGCCTTTACATGGCTTTAAGAAACGCGCGTCATCAGCGATAATTACCCCTTTGTTAATCATCGCGGAGTATTGATGAGCGATTTGCAGCCTTTCCTTCTGACGCGCAAGCGCCCCATGAAACTGAACACGCTGGTCACGTTGATGGTATGCGCGATTATTGCCTCTGTGCTGCTTCTGGTCTTTGCGCTCTACTCCGTTCAGATCACCCGGGCCACCCGCGATGATGTCAAAGACACCGCACTGGGTATCGCCCGCACGCTGGCCGACAGCCCGGAGATCCAGCGAGGCCTGATGCAGTCCCCGCAGGCCGACATCATTCAGCCCATCGCCAAAGCGGTCACCCAACGCAACGATCTGCTGCTCACCGTGGTGACCGACATGCGCGGTATTCGTTACTCGCACCCGAACGAAGCACTGATTGGCCTGCATTTTATTGGCAACGATCTGGAACCCGCCCTGGAAGGTAAAGAGAATGTCTCGGTTAACCGGGGCGCCCTCGCCGAAGCGCTTCGCGTCTTTACCCCGGTTTATGACAGCCAGCACGATCAGATCGGGGTGGTGGTGGTCGGTATCTCCCTCAAAAAGGTGGAAGACCAGATTGCCCGCGGGCGGCTGAATGCGCTCTGGACGATATTATTCAGTATCTTTATGAGTTCGATGGCGATTTGGGGCCTGGTGCGGGTGCTGAAGCGCATTCTGTTCGGCCTCGAACCCTACGAGATATCCGCCCTTTTCGAACAACGTCAGGCAATGCTGCAGTCGCTTCGCGAAGGCGTACTGGCCGTCGATATTCACGGGCGCGTGACGATGATCAACCACACCGCCAGAGAAATTTTACTCCTGCCCTCCGGCAAGCAAACGGAAAACGCCAGCGCACCACTTTTAGCCAGCCTGCGTGAGATTTCAAAAACCGGCGTCGCGCGCCAGGATCAGGAGATCAGCTGTAACGGTCGGCTGTTGCTGTGCAACATGGTGCCGGTCAAAAGCCAGGAGCAGGTCATCGGGGCGATCGCCACCTTCCGCGATAAAACGGAAATCAGCCAGCTGATGCAGCGCATTGATGGCATGGTCAACTACGTCGATGCCCTGCGCAGCCACACGCACGAGTTTATGAATAAACTGCATGTGATCCTTGGCCTGCTGCATATGAAGCGCTACGACAAGCTGGAGGAGTACATCATCCAGACGGCGCATAATTACCAGACGGATATCGGTACGATCCAGAGCAAGGTAAAATCGCCGGTCATTGCCGGGTTCCTGCTGGGTAAAATCAACCGGGCAAAAGAGGCGGGCGTCACCCTGACGCTGGCGGACGAGAGCCAGATACCGGATACCGCCAGCGAAGAGCAGGCCGCGGTGTTGATCACCGCGCTGGGTAACCTGATTGAAAACGCGCTCGACGCGATGGAAGGACAGCAGGAGGGCGAGATCGGCCTGCTGCTGCATTATCAGAATGGCTGGCTCAGTTGCGAAGTCAGCGACGATGGCCCCGGCATTGATCCCACTCAGCTGGAGGCTATTTTTACTAAGGGCTTCTCAACCAAAGGTGAAAACCGCGGCGTTGGGCTGTTCCTTGCTCGCCAGCAGATTCAGAACCTGGGCGGAGAGATCTCCGTGGAGTCTGAGCCTGGCGTCTTTACCCAATTTTTTGTTCACATCCCCTGGGATAGCGAGAGGAATATCGCGTGATAAATGTATTAATTGTCGATGATGACGCCATGGTTGCCGACCTCAACCGTCTGTATGTCAACCGTGTTGAAGGCTTTAGCTGCTGCGGTGTCGCCTCCACGCTCAACCAGGCGAAGGCCGTGATTAACGACCCGGGTCAGCCGGTCGATCTGGTGCTACTGGATGTCTATATGCAGCAGGATAACGGGCTGGATCTGCTGCCCGTGATTCGCGCGTCCGGCCGCCCGATCGATGTCATTATGATCTCCTCGGCCGCCGATGCCGCCACGATCCAGACCTCTATCCACTATGGCGTGGTGGATTACCTGATCAAACCCTTCCAGTTCCCGCGCTTTGAAGAGGCGCTCAACGGCTGGAAAGCGAAGCATAACCTGATGGAATCGCATCCGTATTATGAACAGGCCGACGTTGACCGCCTGATCCACGGCGGAGCACCGGAGCTGGCGGACAGCAAAAAGCTGCCGAAAGGGTTAACGCCGCAGACGCTGCGCACGATCTGCCAGTGGATTGACGCCCACCCGGAGATGGAATTCTCTACCGATGACCTGGCGAGCGCGGTGAATATCTCCCGCGTGTCGTGCCGCAAATACCTGATCTGGCTGGCGCAAATCAACATTCTGTTCACCAGCATTCACTACGGTGCCACCGGGAGGCCAGTGTATCGTTACCGTCTCCAGCCGGAACAGACGGGGCTGCTTAAGCAGTACTGTCAGTAACGCGGTAGGTATTATCCAGCAACGTAAAGCGGAAGTGGTGCATCGATGAGATCACCACTTCTTTTGTTTTGGTCACAAAAATGGCTTCAATATCCGGGCGAGAGCGCAGCACCGCACAGCCCTTCTCTATGCCCATGCCGTACATCAGCGTGGTCCAGATATCGCCGTCGATAGACTCTTTTGACACGATGGTGACGCTGTCCAGCGCGTTGTCCAGCGGGTATCCGGTGCGCGGATCGAGAATATGGTGATAGCGCTTGCCGTTATGCTCAAAGAAGCGCTCGTAGGTTCCTGACGTCACCACGGAGCGGTTTTCCACCGTCATCGCGCCAATCAGCGCGTCGCTGACGAACGGTTTTTTCAGCCCGACGCTCCAGCCCCCTTCCGGTGAGCCCAACGTCTGGATATTTCCCCCCAGGTTGATGAGTCCCCGCTCGGTCCCCTCTTTGTGCAGGTAATCCCGCACCCGGTCAGCGATATAGCCTTTGGCGATGGCGCCCAGGTCGATCTCCATGCCTGCTCTCGCCAGAAACACGCTGCTCTGCGCCTCATCAAGGATGACATCCTCAGGACGGGTAATCGCCAGCAGCGCCGCAATGTCATCAGCAGGCGGAACGCTGTCACCCCGGAAACCAATTTTCCAGCGCTTCACCAGCGGGCCTATCGCCAGGTTAAAAGCGCTGTCCTTGAGCAGGCTTGCCGCTTTTGCACAGCGGATCAGCTCGAACACCGGTCGGCTGACGATGACCGGATGCTGCCCAGCCGCGTGGTTGATGTCCATCACCTGCGAGTGGGCACGGTTGACGGTAAGCAGATCTTCATACTGTTTGATGAGTCGAAACACGCGGGAGGCGAGGGCTTCGTCATGGGAGAAGAGTTTCAGGAGGATGGGGGAACCCATCAGGACGGCGGAGTAACTGTAAACACGGTTATCTGACATGCATGTTTCCTCAGATGTAGCCCCGGCAAGCACCGCGCCGCCGGGGAAATCGCCGGATAACGTTGCGTTTATCCGGCCTACAACACAGGTGCTTTATGCCATTTTTGCGCGCATCGCCGCCTGATGTCCGGCAAGGGTACCAAAAATAATGATGTCTGCCACCGCGTTACCGCCGATACGGTTACCGCCGTGGATCCCGCCGACCACTTCACCCGCAGCAAATGCCCCTGGCAGCACGTTGTGGTTGCTGTCCAGCACGCAGGTTTCAGTGTTGATGGTCACACCGCCCATGGTGTGGTGCACGCCCGGCGCAATCTGAATGGCGTAGAACGGCCCTTCATTGATTGGCGCACGCAGCGCGGTGGTACGGCCAAAATCATCGTCGTGCTGTTTCTCGACAAAGCCGTTGTAGCGTTCCAGCGTTGCCAGGAAGGCGTGATGATCCATGCCCAGCGCTTCGGCCAGGGCTTTTGGTGAGCTGGCGCTGGTCACGAACCCTTTGGCGATGTACTCATCCGCAGCTTTGTTTTTGGCGCGTACGTGTTCATCAAAGACGATGTAAGCGTATTTCTCTGGCAGCGCGATGATCTGCGCGGAGACTTTGTCGCGGGTCGACATTTCGTTGTAGAAGCGCTCCCCTTTCTGATTGACCAGAATCGCCCCGCCGCCGCGGATGGATTCGGAAATCAGGTACGAGGTTTTCTGCTCCACGGTGGGGTGAATCTGAATTTCGCCCATATCCACGGTGCCCGCCCCGATGCGCTCCAGCAGCGCGATACCGCCGCCGGTGGCCCCTTTATGGTTGGTGGTGACGAATCCTTCCAGGTCCGGACGGTATTTCACCACCATCTGGCTGTTGGCGCTGAAGCCGCCGGTCGCCACAATCACGCTTTTGGTTGCCACGATGACGGTTTCATTCTCTTCGGTCGTCAGGCGCACGCCGGTCACTTCGCCGTTTTCGAAAATAATGTCACTGACGGAGGTATCCAGCATCACCTCGATGTTGCGTTTGTTGACGTTACGCACCAGACCGCTGATCAGATAGCCGCCTACTGCAGAACCGTCTTTTGGACGGTGAGTACGGTCGATGCTCATCCCGCCGGTGGTGGTGATGTCGTTGAGCATAATGCCGCGGGTTGCCAGCCACTCAATTGCTTCCGGTGCGTTCTCGACAAAGCGACGCAGCAGTTCCGGGTTGTTCTTGTTACCGCCGCCTTTCAGGCTTTCCTGGTAGAACAGCTCTTTGCTGTCCTGAATACCCTTCACGCGCTGGAAGCGAGTTTCAGCGGCGTTCATCCCGGCAGACGCTTTGATGGTGTTACCGCCGATGGTTGGCATTTTCTCGACAATCAGCACGCTTGCGCCTTCGTCGTGCGCCTGAATCGCCGCCGCCAGACCGGCACCGCCGCTGCCCACGACAACCACGTCAACGCTGCGGGTTTCGTTCGGGTCAACGCCCTCCTCTGCCGCCAGCGCTTTACTGGATTTCAGCATCGCTTTAGAAACCGCTTTTTTCACCGCTTCACTCTGGCTGGTTGCGCCGGTGATGGCATCCACGTGCGGGGTGTTGGCATCCAGAATTCGGGTACGGATCTCTTCGAAGCTGGTCACAAACTCAACGTCTTCGCTTGGGCCAGAGGCCAGCGCGATGTCCGCAATGCGGTCGGTTTCCAGGCTGACGTTAATCACCAGCTCCTTAGCGTCGTCCTGCACTTTCTCGACGAAGGTGCCCGGTTTGAATTTAGACTCGCCCATGCTCATGTCGCGGATCATCGCTTCCACCAGCGAGAAGCGCCACAGCGGTTCCGGGATGCTCAGCTCCTCGCGTTTGGTGCTGTCCATAAACAGCTCAAGGCTTTCGCCAGCCGCAATGCGGTCTGTCCAGTCCGGATAAGCGATGGTGGCGCGGCCAACGGCAATCAGGTCGTAACCGTGGTCCAGCGCGTCATTCACGTCTGAAGCATTCACCACGCCGCCCACGCCCATGACCGGAACCTGCGCCAGCGTTTCTGAACGCATCGCGCAGTATTTTTCGATGAGCGGGGTCGGGTCCTGGGTGTCAACAATCGAAGGACGCAGGATTGCACCGACGGAGAAGTGCAGGTAATCCACGCCGCGCGCGGCCAGTTTCTCCAGCAGGTACATGGTGTCTTCAAAACGGATGCCCGGGACTTCCAGCTCTTCAGGGGAGAAGCGGTAACCGATGATGAAGGCATCATCCGCGTACTGGCGCACCATTTTGTGCGTAATGTCCAGCACTGCCAGCGGGAACTTCGCGCGGTTGTCGC
Source organism: Enterobacter cloacae complex sp. IR53030 (assembly GCF_049238365.1). NCBI lineage: Bacteria > Pseudomonadati > Pseudomonadota > Gammaproteobacteria > Enterobacterales > Enterobacteriaceae > Enterobacter > Enterobacter cloacae complex sp. IR53030. Next base: position 22,240 of record NZ_JBMKHA010000028.1, on the reverse strand, counting down.
GGCTGCCGCCCCACTCGTCATCGCGCTGGTTAGAGTTCGGTGAGTAGAACTGCTGAATCAGGTAGGTGTTGGCCCCGTGGATTTCCACGCCGTCGAAACCGGCCTGAATGGCGCGACGCACAGCTTCCCCAAACTTGCCGATCATTCCTTCTACTTCTTCGGCGGTCAGTGCAACCGGCGTTGCGGCACCGTCACGCGGTGCGGCCACCGCGCTTGGGCCAACCGGGGTACGGCCACCAATCAGTTTTGGGTCAACCATACGGCCGCCGTGGTAGATCTGCAGCAGCGCTTTCGAACCTTTGGATTTAATCGCCTCTGCGATTTTCGCCAGCCCGGCAATTTTCTCATCGTTATCAATACCGATGGCGCCCGGGAAGGCGAGACCGAGATCGTCAACGAAGCAGCACTCCACGATGATGGTACCGATGCTGCCGGAGCGAGCCCGGTAGTACTCCACCAGCTCACTGGTGACAGTACCGTCATAGTAGCCGGTACAGGTGGTCATCGGGGCCATTAACAAACGGTTTTTCAGTTCAGTGCCATTCGGTAATGTGAAGGGGCTAAGAATGCGTTCGTTAGTGCTCATAATAGAAACTCCAAACTTTTAAAATTAAGAATTCGTTATCGGGTTTAATTTTTAAATTGGTTGTTATTTGCCGATGTCATGATACTAATATAATGATTTTTTTAGTTTCTAAAGCCATTACGTTAGTTAAAAAACTATTTAATCCCTGAGATAACAGAAATAACACAATGGTGTTAGTGATAATAATTCACCCGTTTACAATAATTTAAAATACGTTAAATAAATATTGGTCATACCAATTTCATTTAACCATAAAAATTTCAATAAAATCAAACAATAAAATTAATACCAGATTTTGGATTGTTACAAGAATGATAAAGAAAACGATAAAAATAAATAATAACCCCATACGCCAGAGTGGTTATTAATAAAAGCACGAAAATAACGCTGCACTTCTGTTTTTTTGATCCTGATCAATAGTTGCAGCATCCAAAAGCGCAATATAAAAACATCATCAATTTTTAATTTAACGCACACAGAAAGGCGTTAAATCGTTATTAATGAAAAAACCAAACCGCACCTTTAATAACTAAAAAAAGCAAAGAAACTTAAAAAAACGCATTTGGTTTTTTCTGCACCACCGAATTTTTGACAACTTAAGACGTGAAACTATGAATACAAAAACTGCTGTAACGCCCCCAGTGGCGAACCAGGCATCAAATGGAAAAGCGAAACGACTGCTGATGATGGCGTTGCCCGTCATCGTCGCCGTACTGCTGCTGTTTGTTCCGGTACCGGAAGGTTTACCGCCTTACGCGTGGCACTACTTCGCTATCTTCGTTGGCGTGATCGTCGGGTTGATCTTCGAACCACTGCCTGGCGCGGTGATTGGCCTGACCGGCGTGGTCGCCATTGCGCTGTGTAGCCAGTGGGTGCTCTTCAGCCCGGACCAGCTGGCAGATCCAAAATTCAAGCTGGCAGGCGCCTCCTTCAAATGGGCGGTGAGCGGGTTCGGTAACTCCACGGTCTGGTTGATTTTCGGTGCCTTTATGTTTGCCGCAGGCTATGACAAAACCCGCTTCGGCCGCCGTCTGGCGCTGATTCTGGTAAAATATCTCGGCCGTCGCAGCCTGACGCTCGGGTATGCTATTACCTTTGCAGACCTGCTGCTGGCACCGTTTACCCCGTCCAACACGGCGCGCAGCGGCGGGACCATCTACCCGATTATCGCTAACCTGCCGCCGCTGTACGGCTCAAAACCCAACGACCCAAGCGCGCGCAAAATTGGTTCTTATCTGATGTGGGTGGCTATCACCGCGGCCTGTATCACCAGTTCTATGTTCCTCTCCGCTCTGGCGCCGAACCTGCTGGCGCTGGCGCTGGTGAAAAGCACCGTTGGGATTGATATCTCCTGGGGCACCTGGTTCCTCGCGTTCCTGCCGCTGGGCATCCTGTTGATTCTGACCATGCCGCTGCTGGCCTACTGGTTCTACCCGCCTGAAGTGAAAGTGAATAACGAAGTACCGCTGTGGGCGACCCGCGAGCTGGAAAAACTTGGCAAATTGTCGCGCAATGAGATCCTGCTGCTGGTCTTCGTGTGCTGTGCGTTGCTGATGTGGATCTTCGCCGCCGCGTGGATTGAACCGGCCATGGCTGCCCTGTTAATTGTCGGTCTGATGCTGTGGACCGGTGTGCTGGAGTGGAACGATATCACTGGTAACAAAGCCGCGTGGAACACCTTCGTCTGGTTCGCCACCCTGGTGGCGCTGGCGGATGGCCTCTCCTCTACCGGCTTTATCAGCTGGTTAGGTAAAGAAGGCGGTCTGCTGATGAGCGGTATCTCTCCGGGCGTGGCGACTATCGTCCTGCTGCTGGCGTTCTACCTGCTGCACTACCTGTTTGCCAGCACCACCGCACACACCACCGCGCTGCTGCCCGCGATGCTGACCATCGCCTCCACCATTCCGGGCATGAATATGGAAGTGTTCGTCCTGCTGATGGTGACCTCGCTGGGTGTAATGGGGATCATCACCCCATACGGTACCGGCCCAAGCCCGATTTACTACGGTAGCGGCTACCTGCCAACCAAAGACTACTGGCGCCTGGGCACTATCTTCGGTGCCATCTTCCTGGCGGCCCTGCTGCTGATTGGTTATCCGTGGATGTCGATGATGTTCTGATTTCTGACCGCCGGGGTCTTCCTCCGGCGGTTTTATTTTTGTGGAGCAAGCTATGTCAAACAAACCGTTTATCTACCAGAACCCCTTCCCTCTTTCCCATGACGACACCGAATATTATCTGCTCACCAAAGAGCACGTCTCCGTTGCCGAGTTCGAGGGGCAGGAAATCCTGAAAGTCGAGCCGGAAGCCCTGACGCTGCTGGCGCAGCAGGCCTTCCACGATGCCGCCTTTATGCTGCGTCCTTCTCATCAGAAACAGGTTGCCGCCATTCTTAACGACCCGGAAGCCAGCCAGAACGATAAGTACGTCGCCCTGCAGTTCCTGCGCAACTCTGAAATTGCCGCAAAAGGCGTCCTGCCGACCTGTCAGGATACCGGCACCGCGATCATCATGGGCAAGAAAGGCCAGCGCGTCTGGACAGGCGGCGGTGACGAAGCCGCCCTGAGCCAGGGCGTGTATAACACCTACATTGAAGACAACCTGCGTTATTCCCAGAACGCCGCGCTGGATATGTATAAAGAGGTGAACACCGGCACCAACCTGCCCGCGCAGATTGACCTCTACAGCGTGGACGGTGATGAGTACAAATTCCTGTGCATGGCAAAAGGCGGCGGTTCCGCGAATAAAACCTATCTCTATCAGGAAACCAAAGCGCTGATTACCCCTGCGAAGCTGAAAAACTACCTGGTGGAGAAAATGCGTACCCTGGGCACCGCCGCCTGCCCGCCTTACCATATCGCGTTTGTGATCGGCGGTACCTCCGCAGAAGCCACGCTGAAAACCGTGAAGCTGGCCTCTACCCGCTACTATGACGCGCTGCCAACCGAAGGTAACGAACATGGCCAGGCGTTCCGCGACGTTAAGCTGGAAAAGGAACTGCTCGAGGAAGCGCAGAACCTCGGCCTGGGCGCACAGTTTGGCGGTAAATATTTTGCCCACGACATCCGCGTTATTCGCCTGCCGCGCCACGGCGCGTCCTGCCCGATCGGCATGGGGGTTTCCTGCTCCGCAGACCGCAACATCAAAGCGAAAATCAACCGCGACGGGATCTGGATTGAAAAACTGGAACACAACCCGGGCCAGTATATTCCTGAATCACTGCGTCAGCAGGGTGAAGGCGACGTGGTCAGCATCAACCTGAACAAGCCAATGAACGAGATCCTGTCCCAGCTCTCCGCGCACCCGGTCTCTACCCGTCTGTCGCTGAACGGGACCATCATCGTGGCGCGCGATATTGCCCATGCGAAGCTGAAAGAGCTGCTGGATAACGGCGAGGAACTGCCGCAGTACGTTAAAGATCATCCGATTTACTACGCAGGTCCGGCCAAAACGCCGGAAGGTTACGCCTCTGGCTCACTCGGCCCGACCACCGCGGGACGTATGGACTCGTACGTAGACTTACTGCAATCCCACGGTGCGAGCATGATCATGCTGGCGAAAGGCAACCGCAGCCAGCAGGTGACCGACGCCTGCCATAAGCACGGCGGCTTCTACCTCGGCAGCATTGGCGGTCCGGCGGCGGTGCTGGCGCAAAACAGCATTAAGAGCCTGGAGTGCGTGGCGTATCCTGAACTGGGTATGGAAGCCATCTGGAAAATTGAAGTGGAAAATTTCCCGGCGTTTATCCTGGTGGATGACAAAGGCAACGATTTCTTCCAGCAGATCCAGAATCAACAGTGCAAAGGCTGCTCACAGCGCTGAGGCCTTCCACAACGCCGGTAACAGCGACAGCGTTTCGTTGATAAGCCCGCGCTTGTCGCTACCCGGTTTCCAGATGGTCACCATCGTCTGAGCTATCCCCTGGCTGCCCACCTCGGTGGGCAGCCTTTTTACATCCTTCCACTGCGCCGCATGAAGATGCGTCGGCAAAAATCCCCAGCCGCACCCCTTTTCCAGCAGACCGCGCAGCATCTCAAGTTCATTGGTAAAAAGGGTATGTCCGGAGATTTGCAGACGGCGCGCGACCGGCTCGTCAGACGCCGCATGCATAATGACCTGCGGCACCAGAGAGAGATCGAGTAGCGAAACCGGAGAGGCGTTATTCCGGAACAGCGCTTTCGAGGCGTACAAATCCATCTCTATGGACCCTAACGCCCGCCATTCCATCTCATTGCCTACGCTGCGATTACGTGCCTGACAGATCCCAATATCGGCCTCACCGCTGGCGAGCATCGCTTCCGCTTCATCACGCGAGGTGCTGGTCAGGCTCAGCCGAATATTCTGGCTCGCCATTTTTGCTATCAGCGCCTGCAAAAAAGCGCGTGGGGTGAACGGATCGTAGACGAGCGCAATATCCTGCGTCGCGCTTTGCGGAACGGCTCTGGCGAACGCCTCAAAGGCTTTTACCTGACGCATCAACAGATGCGCCTGCCGCTGTAACTGCTCCCCCTCCAGCGTTAAACGCAGGGTTCGCCCCTCGCGCAGGAACAACGCGTAACCCAGACCATCTTCCAGAAAATCAATCAGATCGCGCAGGGTCGTGCGGTCTTTACCCAGTTTAGTGGCCGCCTTCACCAGGCTGCCATGTTCAGCCACGGCGGTGAACGCCTCAAGCTGGGCAAACGAATAGATCAATGACGCCACGCGATCCTCCACAGTTCCTTTTCGGGGGATTTTCCCCCATAACGCGTTTTTTATTATAGGCCGCGGGTTCGTAAACTGAAGTCCTTCCTGAGCCATACGAGAAAAACATGAAAAACAAAACAAACCGCACTCTGCTCGCGGCGCTGATTGTCAGCAGCCTGCTCTCTCCTGCCGCCATGGCTGCCTGCAACGGTACCGTTCTCGACACCTGTCCTGCCCCTTTTGATACAAAACTGCCGGACGCACATACGATGCTCACCTGGAGCCAGGCCGACCGCGTCGTGGGTTTCCGCAATGACTACCGCAACTATGCGGGCGACGTATTCCATCACGGCAACGCCTCGCCGTTGCTGGCCGCAGAAAAACCGCTGACCGATGCCCGCTATCAGGTGAATGGCAAGACCTACGATCTCCATGATTACCTGAAACGCCAGAACGTCAGCGGCATGCTGGTATTAAAAAACGGCCACGTTGCCTATAAGTATCTGGGTGAAGGGAATACCGACAGCACGCTCTGGACCTCACGCTCTGTCGGTAAATCGGTGGTCTCTGCGCTGGTTGGGGTAGCGATTAAAGAGGGAAAAATCCACTCCCTCGACGATCTTATTACCCAATATGAACCTGATTTGAAAGGCACCGCCTGGGACGGTGTGACGCTGAGACAGCTTATTACCCACACCTCCGGCGTGGCGTGGAATGAGGACTACACGAATCCGGGATCCGATTTCGCAAAGCTGACAGAGTGCGAAGCCAAACCGGGCACCTATGACTGCGTGCGGACATTAGTAAAAGGGTTACACCGCGCACACCCTGCGGGCGAAAACTGGTCCTATTCCTCGGGCGGCGCGTGGCTGCTGGGTGACGTGCTTGAACGCGCAACCGGCATGACGCTCGCGGCGTATCTGGAGAAAAGCATCTGGCAACCCTACGGCATGGCCAGCGACGGCGTGTGGCATGCCTACAGCAAAGGCCAGCATGATGTCGGCGCCCACGGCTTTAACGCCACGCTGGAAGACTGGGGCCGCTTCGGTCAGTTCATCCTTCATAACGGCACATTGCCCGGCGGGAAGCAGATCCTGCCCGAAGGCTGGGTAAAACAGTCCTCAGACTGGACGCAGGCAAAAGGTTCGGTGTCCGCCGCGCATCCGAAGGGGTTGTATGGCTATCAGTGGTGGAACAACGAAGTGCCGGTTAATGCCACCCACTTCGCGCCAAAGGTCGACAATTCACTTAAAGGGTCGCTCTGGGCGCTGGGGATCTTTGGACAGATGATTATGGTGAATCAGAAAGAGAACCTGGTTATCGTCCAGTGGTCCACCTGGCCGCAGGCGGAACCGTCCTTCAGCGCTCAGCCGCTGGAAGCATCGTTAATGTTTAGCGCAATCGCGAACGCGCTGCGCTGATTTTAAGAGCCAGGCGCTGCCTGGCGTCTTCTCTGCGCAATGTCACAAAACAGCGATATCAGCAACTTAGCGAATTAGCGTGAATAAAAAATCACACGATTGTTAAGTTATTGTTAGGTATGTAAATCCTGGTCAACATCCTGTCATTGATGCACAACGCGCATCAGTTCATTCACTCTTTGCGCTTATTAATTCCCGTTTCCTGATCCAGTTTTCAAAAACAGACGAGCATAACGTCACGATAAAAACTGGAGATAATCATGGTTTCCTCAACCTCACCTGCAACGGTCCGTGCGAAAGCGGGCGCGATTTTTCGCGTCACCTCGGGCAACTTTCTTGAGCAATTCGACTTCTTTCTGTTCGGCTTTTATGCCACCTACATTGCGCATACGTTCTTCCCGGCGAGCAGTGAATTTGCCTCGCTGATGATGACCTTTGCCGTCTTTGGCGCGGGCTTTTTGATGCGCCCGATCGGCGCTATTGTGCTCGGCGCTTACATCGATAAAGTGGGTCGTCGTAAAGGGCTGATTGTCACCTTGTCGATCATGGCTGCCGGAACATTCCTGATTGTGCTTATTCCGTCGTATCAGAGCATTGGGCTGTGGGCACCGCTGCTGGTGCTGACGGGCCGTTTGCTGCAGGGCTTTTCCGCCGGTGCGGAGCTTGGCGGCGTCTCGGTCTATCTGGCAGAAATCGCCACGCCGGGCCGCAAAGGTTTTTACACCAGCTGGCAGTCCGGCAGCCAGCAGGTTGCCATTATGGTTGCCGCGGCGATGGGCTTTGCCCTGAATGCCCTGATGGAGGAGAGCGCCATTCGCGCGTGGGGCTGGCGCATCCCGTTCCTGTTTGGCTGTTTAATCGTGCCGTTCATCTTTTTCCTGCGTCGTAAGCTGGAGGAGACCGAAGCGTTCAACGCACGGCGCCATCATCTGGCGATGCGCCAGGTTTTCAAAACGCTGCTGACAAACTGGCAGGTGGTGGTCGCAGGTATGTTGATGGTAGCGATGACCACCACCGCGTTCTACCTGATCACCGTTTACGCGCCAACCTTCGGCAAAAAAGTGCTGATGCTGAGCGCGTCGGACAGCCTGCTGGTCACGCTGCTGGTGGCCGTCTCTAACTTCATTTGGCTGCCGATAGGTGGAGCCCTCTCGGACCGCTTCGGTCGTAAACCGGTGCTGGTTGTCATGACGCTGCTGGCGCTCGCCACCAGCTACCCGGCACTGACGATGCTGGCGGCGGCCCCCAGCTTCTCCATGATGCTGAGCGTCCTGCTGTGGCTCTCTTTCCTCTACGGCCTGTATAACGGCGCGATGATCCCGGCGCTGACGGAAATCATGCCTGCTGAAGTCCGCGTGGCGGGGTTCTCGCTGGCTTATAGCCTGGCTACCGCCGTCTTTGGCGGTTTCACCCCGGTGATGTCCACCGCGCTGATTGAATACACGGGTGACAAAGCCTCGCCGGGATACTGGATGAGCTTTGCGGCGGTCTGCGCGTTGCTGGCAACGCTCTACCTCTACCGTCGCCGCGCGGCATCGCTGCAAAACACCGTTAAGTCACAGGGGGCCGCATGAAACGTACGTCTCGCTCTACCGCCATCGCGCTAATGACGATGTTCCTGAGCGTCAATGCCTGCGCAGAGGACGTGAAGGTCATGATTTCGGGCGGATTCAAGGCCGCCCTGGAAAAGCTGGCTCCGGAGTATGAACGCCGGACCGGGGATAACATTGTGATCATCCCCGGTCCCTCAATGGGCACTACGCCGCAGGCAATCCCAAACCGGCTCGCGCGCGGAGAGAAAGCCGACGTGGTGATTATGGTGGGCAATGCACTGGCGAAGCTTGAACAGGCCCGTCTGACCCGGCCGGGTACGCGGACTGAACTCGCGGACTCTCCCATCGGCATGGTCGTGAAAAAAGGTGCGGATATCCCTGATATCAGCAGCGAGACGACGCTGCGTAATACCCTGCTGCAGGCTCGCTCCATCGCCTACTCAGACAGCGCCAGCGGCAGGTATGTCAGCGAAGAATTGTTTAAAAAGCTGGGGATTGAAAAGGAGGTGACGAGCAAAGCGACAAAAGTCGAGCGCATTCCGGTCGCATCAGAAGTGGCGAAAGGAAAATACGCCGTCGGGTTCCAGCAGGTCAGCGAGCTGCTGCCGATTCAGGGCGTCACCTTTATCGGTAAAATCCCGGATAATTTGCAATACATCACGCGCTTCGCTGGCGCGGTCACCCGTGACGCGGAACATCCCGCGGAGGGAAAAGCGCTGCTGAACTATCTCGCCTCACCGCCCTCAAGGGAAGTCATCCGCGTAACGGGGATGATCCCCGTTACGTCCGGCGATACTGCTCGGTGATCTGTTTTTCAAGCTCAGCCGCAATATAGGACTGGATGCGCCCCCGGCGCCGGATAAGCCCCACGGTACGCTTCACCTCCGGCGCCACCAGCGGCAAAGGGGTCAGCAGCGTGTGCTCTGACGTCGGCATCGACATGGCGGGAACGGCAGCAATGCCGATCCCCGCCTCTACCATACCGAGCATCGTGGTGACATGACGCGTTTCGCAGACGCTGGGACGCTCGGGAATGATATCCCCCAGCAGGCGATCGAGCAGGTTGCGATTGCCGGACGTTTTATCGAGAGAGATGTAATCCTGCTGAAAAAATGCCTGCCACGTCAGCTGGCTCTTCTGCGCCAGCGGGTGATCCCTTCTGCATGCTGCAACATACACATCCTCCACCAGCGGGAAGAATTCGATTTCAGACGACAAGTTTCCTGCGAAGCAAATACCAAAATCCGCCTGGCTTCGGGCCACGGCGTCCATCACGTTGCCCGCGCTGCTGTCGATGAGCTTAATGCGAACGCGCGGATAGCGAGACTGAAAGCGACGGATCACATCGGGCATAAAGTAACAGGCTGCGGAAGGTACCGTGGCCACCGTGATCAGCCCCGTCCGCTCTTCGCTGGCTTTATCGACATCAGCCAGCATTGACTCTACGTTATCGAGCAGCTGCGCGGAGCGTTCCGCAAAGTTTTGCCCGTATAACGTCAGCGAGACGCGGCGGGTGGTTCGGTCAAAGAGTCGGTTCCCCAGCGCGGCTTCCAGCTTTTCAATCCTGCGGCTCAGCGCTGACTGGGACAGGCAGATAGATTCAGCGGCGACACGGAAGTTACCGTATTCCACTAACGCTCTGAAGGCATAGAGATCGTTGAGGTCAAAATTCACGGGCATAGTATCTGGCGGTCCTGTCAGGGAATACGTTACAAAGTCCAAAATAATAACGGCTTATTAACCTGCCGCAACCGGCGCGGTGTCGGAATGCCGTTCAAAGGTCGTTGAGATTGAGACGAATGTGTCCGGCGCGCTCAGCAATAGCGTGCCGTTCCTCTTCCGTCATATCCGCGAGTTGTTTAAAGACAATGCCCAGCCGGGGATTGTGACCGAGACGTGCCTGGTTACGCTCAAAGAAATCCCAGTAAAGCGCATTGAAGGGACATGCCAGCTCGCCGGTGCGTTGATTGTGTTGATACCGACATCCCTGACAGTAGTTACTCATCTTATGGATGTAAGACGCGCTTGAAACATAAGGCTTACTGGCCAGTAAACCGCCATCGCCAAACTGGCTCATGCCGAGAGTATTGGGCAATTCCACCCACTCAAACGCATCAATATACACGCCCAGATACCATTCATGTACCGCCTGCGGCGAGAGACCACCGAGCAGGCTAAAATTCCCGATAATCATCAGGCGCTGGATATGGTGAGCGTAAGCCTCAGTGAGCGACTGTCCAATGGCGTGCGCCAGGCAGCGCATTTGCGTCTTGCCCGTCCAGAACCACTCCGGCAGTGGGGTGTGCTGCTCTAACGCATTCAGCTCCCGATAGCCCGGCATTTGCGACCAGTAGATCCCGCGCACATACTCCCGCCAGCCAAGAATTTGCCGGATGAACCCTTCGACAGCAGGCAACGGCGCATCACCCGAGCGCCATGCCTGCTCGGCGGCGGCAACCACTTCACGGGGATTGAGCATTTTGGTGTTCAGCGCAAATGAAATTAAGGAGTGGAAAAGAAAAGGTTCTTCCGTGTGCATTGCATCCTGCCAGTTACCAAACTGGGGCAGGACGTGCGAAATAAACGCATCCAGCCGGGCTTTAGCTTCAGCACGGTCGACTGGCCAGCGAAAAGTGTTGGCCTGCGGTTCGCCAAAGGTGCGTACGCCGCAGCGTTGGATCTCTTCCCATAATGCTGAGCGATCGTGGTAGATGCGAGAGTCATCCGGAGCAGGCGGTTCGCCGGACCAGCGCTTGCGGTTTTCAGCATCGAAATTCCATTTCCCCCCTTCGGGCTCGCCTTCCGGGGTCAACAGCACGCCATGCTGACGACGCATTTCCCGATAAAAATATTCCATTCGCCAGCTTTTACGCGATGCAAAGAACGCGCTCACCTGCTCCCGGGAGGTGAAAAAATGCTCGCTGCTGACGCAGGTCGTCTCGACGGTCGCCGTTTTCGCCCACGCCTGCAACTGCGCATCAAGGCGCCATTCATCGGGCTCCTGCCACATCACCCTGCCAGCACGGTAATGTGCGATAAGCGCGTTGAGATTATCTTCCAGCGCGCCGCGATTTGAAGCCTCAGAGAGCCGGACATACCTTACCCGATGCCCCTTCTCTTTTAACTCAGCGGCAAACGCGCGCATGGCTGCGAAGATAGCGATGATTTTCTGAGCATGATGAAGGACATACGCGGTTTCCGCCCGCAGTTCCAGCATCACGTAAATGACATTCGGGCTGCAGGTATCAAACCAGCTGTGATGCGGATTGAGCTGATCGCCCAGAATCAGGCGTAGTTCGGTCAACGGTGGCTCCTGCGACAGCGCTCAGAACAGTATTTGACCTCGTCCCAGCATTTCGCCCACTTCTTGCGCCACGTCATGGGCCGCTGGCAGTGCACACACGCCCGACAGGGCAGGTTCTGCTTGTTACCTTTGAAATCACTCATCTTTTCAATACCGGACTGATTTATTCACTCGGGCTGCGGATAAAGGCTACGACAGACATCACAAAATGAAGGTGATGCCTGCAAAGCGCTACCCACTGCTCTGTACGAAATGATAGTTTATTCAGGCTGGAAGTGTAGAAATAAGCCATTTTCTGGCATCTTAACTGAACCTGACTTTCCCATTTTTGTTCAAGTGACGAGTTTGCGAGCAAAGCGATGATTAAGTGGCCCTGGAAAACGAATGAGGCTGGCCGGGATATGGCGCTGCCGTGGGATGACGCGCTGGCGATCCCTGTTCTGGCGAATCTCCAGCCGGACGAACAGTCAAAACTGGTTCAGCTGGCGGATCGTTTTTTGCAGCAAAAACGCCTGGTTCCTCTGCAGGGGTTCGAGCTGGATCCCCTGAAAAACGCGCGTATCGCCCTGCTTTTCTGCCTGCCGGTGCTTGAACTGGGTATCGAGTGGCTGGACGGCTTCCATGAAGTGCTGATCTACCCGGCGCCCTTCATCGTCGACGATGAGTGGGAGGATGACATCGGCCTGGTACACAACCAGCGGGTGGTACAGTCCGGACAAAGCTGGCAGCAAGGGCCGATTATCCTGAACTGGCTCGACATTCAGGACTCGTTCGACGCGTCAGGCTTTAATCTGATTATTCATGAAGTCGCGCATAAGCTGGATACCCGCAACGGCGACCGCGCCAGCGGCGTTCCGCTGATCCCGCTGCGTGAAGTCGCAGGATGGGAGCACGATCTGCATGCGGCGATGGATAACATCCAGGACGAGATCGATCTCGTGGGCGAAAGTGCCGCCAGCATTGATGCCTACGCGGCGACCGACCCCGCAGAGTGCTTCGCGGTGCTTTCAGAGTACTTCTTCAGCGCCCCCGAACTCTTCGCCCCGCGTTTCCCGGCGCTATGGCAGCGTTTTACCCAGTTTTATCAGCAGGATCCGCTTAAGCGTCTGCGTCAAAATGAGGCGGTCGGCCCTTCCCCTCACCAGGTCCATTAATTTTTTTCGACAGGGGTGCGCCCGGTTAACCGTACCCCGATGCTCAGTACGAAAAACAGCACCGCCATCCCCCCTGCCGCCATCGTTAAATACTGCTCGCCGAAAAAGCGCGTGACTACGGGCACCAGCAGCGCGCTGATGCCGTAGCCTAACGTATGGCTGGTGGCGATCGCGCCCGCGCCTTTCCCCGTGGTCAGCCGATCGTTCAACAGTAGCTGATAGCCCGGTGTTGCCATCGCCGCGCCGAGCGAGTTGACAGCAATTCCCACGTAGAACAGCGCCAGCCCGGCAATACACATCAACCCAAGTCCTGCCACCATCAATACCGCCGCCATACAGAGCAACGTCTGCGGGCTGAAGTGCTGCGGGCGAACTATCAAAAATTGCGCCGCGAGCGTGGCCAGCGCGGCCAGGCTCAGCAGGAGCGCAACATGGTGGCTGATCTCACGGGCGTTGCCCTCCAGCAAGGGGCTGAGATGCGGCGTGAGGCCAAGCTGCATCAGGCTCACCAGCGCCGCCAGCAGCATCGCCAGCAGCAGGAACGGCAGCATAGAGACCTGCAGACGGGTCGCCTGATGCGCCACCGGCGGCAGTGGAGGGTCAGCCACTTCTCGCAGCACCAGCAGCAGAGCGATAAACGGCGCAATCGCCATGAGCCAGAGCGGTGCCACCGGGTTAATGCTGAGCATCATTGCTGCTAGCGGTGGCCCCAGCAGACGGCCGCAGCTCAGGCCGGAGCTGATGGTGGCCAGCGCCGCCATGCGTTTGTCCAGCCCCGCACGCTGAATAGCCCAGGTCTGGGCGGCAGGCACCATCCCCGACACGGTTAAACCGTAGAGCAGGCGCGAAAAGATCAGCCCCGCCAGCCCCCAGGTGCTCTGGAGCAATCCGGCCGCCATTGCCCAGACCACCACGGCCATCACGGCGAAGCTGGCAAGATAGCCGCTGAGCGAGGCCACCATCACGACCTTACAGCCGCGTCGCTCGCTCTGACGCCCCCACCAGGGCGATGCCGGTAAAAAAAGCATGGAGCCGAACATTAACAGCCCGGCCCAGACCGAGAGCGACAGCCCGGTCAGGTTCACCAGCTGCGGGAGCATGACCAGCAAACCGTTCTGCCCGATGCCCAATAAACCTGCACAGAGTGCCAGCGGCCAGTTGGCTTTAGAGGTGACGTTTTCAGTCAGCGTTTCTGAATTAGCGCGCATGAGAATGTGAACATAGTGTCAATAAATGTGTGGAAATTATGAAGTTTATGAAAACAAATATTGCAAAAATGGTTGTGAGTGTAAATAGAATGAATATCATAACGAGAATTATTATCAATCATGGAATGAGGTACATCTATGCGTACTCTGCCCCGCTCCGTCGGTACAGACGTTGCGGCCCAGTGTTTTTTAAATGCCCTGCTGCGCGAAACGACGGACTGGCGCTATCTCCCCGCAGCCGCTGCGGATGAGCTGGCGCATATTCATATCCCGCTTTCTCCCGCTCAGGCCCTGCGGGTTCCGGTACGCTATTTCTCTCCCACCCAGCACCATCAGTACTGTTTCCCGGCAACGCTTATCCAGAGCGATAGCGACTGCGGTGACGCCGTCACATATACCCAACTGGTTGATTTACTTCTTGAAAAACCATCAGTAAAAGGCGTTCTTGATGCCGATACGCTGGCGCGTTTTAAGCAACGCGTGCTGGAAAGTCATGCGCATACCTGGCAGGCGATCGACCTGCGCCACAGCTGGTCCACGCTGCGTGATAAACCGCTGACGTTTGCTGAAGCAGAACAGGCGCTGCTGGTCGGCCACGCATTTCACCCGGCACCGAAGTCGCACGAGCCATTCAACGAAACCGAAGCGCGACGCTATCTGCCTGATTTTGCCTCCCGTTTCCCGCTGCGCTGGTTTGCCGTTGAGAGCACGCGAATTGCCGGTGACAGCCTGAACGTCTCCCTGCGCGAACGTCTGCTGCGCTTCGCCGCCCAGAGCGCGCCTGAGCTGCTCGGCCACTTCACCGACACGCGCTGGCTGTTGCCTATGCACCCATGGCAGGCAGAGCATCTGCTGGGTCAGGCCTGGTGCCAGCGTCTGGTGGAAAACGGTTCATTGCAGGATCTGGGCGAAGCGGGCGCACAGTGGCTGCCCACCAGCTCGTCCCGCTCGCTGTACAGCGAAACCAACAGCGACATGATTAAATTCTCCCTCAGCGTGCGCCTGACCAATTCCATGCGCACGCTGTCGGTGAAAGAAGTTAAGCGCGGGATGCGCCTGGCGCGCCTGGCGAAAACGGAACGCTGGCAAACGCTTCAGGCACGCTACCCGACGATGCGCGTGATGCAGGAAGACGGCTGGGCGGGACTGCGTGACGAAAACGGCGTGGTGCAGGAAGAGAGCCTGATGGCCCTGCGCGTCAATCTGCTGTTTGACACGCCGGACACGCAGACCAACGTGCTGGTCAGCCTGACGCAGGCCGCCCCGGATGGCGGTGACAGCCTGCTGGCTGCGGCAGTGCGTCGTCTGAGCCAGCGTCTGGATTTACCCCTCGCTCAGGCCGCACGCTGCTGGCTGGACGCCTATTGTGACCGCGTGTTACTCCCCCTGTTCAGCGCCGAGGCGGACTACGGCCTGGTGCTGCTCGCCCACCAGCAAAATATCCTGGTTGAGATGCAGCAGGATTTCCCCGTCGGGCTTATCTACCGTGACTGCCAGGGCAGCGCCTGGACCGAAGGAGCCGACGGGTGGCTGAAAGAGGCGGGTGAAACTGACGTGGAAAACCGCTTCGGTGAGAGCCAGCTGCTGCGCTACTTCCCTTACTACCTGCTGCTGAACTCCACCCTTGCGGTGACTGCCGCCCTTGCCGCCGCCGGTTTCGACAGTGAAGAGCGCCTGATGGCGCGCGTGCGTGACGCGCTGGTCGCGCTGCGCCGTACGGCGAAGCAGACCCGCTGCCTTGACTACGTGCTGGACAGCCCGACCTGGAACTGCAAAGGCAACTTCTTCTGTTATCTGCACGATCGCAACGAAAACACCATCGCCGATCCGGCGGTGATCTATTTCGACTTTAGCAACCCGTTCTACAAGGAGAAGGCGTAATGGCCATCGCGAATATCGTCCATTCTGGCTTCGGCTTTCGCTGCACCGCAACGGATACCGCGCTGCCGCTGACGTTAGGTCTCGACGGCAGCGCGGTGCTGGAGCGTCTCGGGGCTATCCCGGCGGGCTGGCTGGTGGAAGCGCTGGATCAGCTGTTTGTCGCCGCCCCCGCGCTGACCGGCATTACGCTGCCGTGGGCAACCTGGCAGGATGAACCTCAGGCAAAGGCGCTGTTTAGCCTGGCCCACGGGGATTACCTGGCGCGTGAAACCTTCTGGCAATTGCCGCTCTGGCTGAAAGGTGAACGACCGCAGGCGAGCAACGGTATGCAGTTTGATGAGAGCCGTCAGCTGTACTTCCCGCAGCGCCCTCGCCGCCCGCAGGGTGAGGTGTATCGCCGTTACGATCCGCAAATTAAACGCACGCTGAGCTTCCGCGTGGCCGACGTGGCGCTGGACGCCGAACGATTCACGCAATGGATGAACAACCCGCGCGTGAACGCCTTCTGGGAGATGGCCGGCCCGCAGGCCGAACAGGAAAACTACCTGCGCCGTCAGCTTGACTCGACCTACTGCTACCCGGTTATCGGCTGCTTCGACGATCAGCCGTTCGGCTACTTTGAACTCTACTGGGCACCTGAAGACCGCATTGGCCGCCACTACCGCTGGCAGCCGTTCGACCGCGGGCTGCATATGCTGGTGGGCGAAGAGCGCTGGCGCGGCGCGCAGTACATCCGCAGCTGGCTGCGCGGTCTGAGCCACTACCTGTATCTGGATGAACCGCGCACGACGCGCATTGTGGCCGAGCCGCGCTTCGACAACCAACGCCTGTTCCGCCACCTGGCGTCCGCCGGTTTCGACACCGCAAAAGAGTTCGACTTCCCGCACAAGCGCTCGCGCCTGATCGTGAGCGAGCGTCACCGCTTCTTCCATGAGGTGGAACTGTGAACGCGCTCTGGCAGAAAGTAAACCGCGAGATGGTGGCGAAGATCCTCGCCGAACTGGAATACGAACGTACCCTGCGCGCTGAGCCGGTTTCATCGGACGGCTGGCGCATCACCATGGGCTCGGAGTCCTGGCAGTTTCGCGCCACGCGCGGGATCTGGGGCTGGCTGCATATCGATCCTGATACCCTGACCACCGCCAGCGGCGCCGCCGTGGAAGCGGAAAGCGCGCTGCTGCAGCTGGCGACCGTGCTGGAGATGAGCGACGCGCAAACGGCGGAGCATATGGAAGATCTTTACGCCACGCTGCGCGGTGATATTCAGCTGCTCCAGGCGCGTGAAGCGCTGGATGCCGACGCGCTGATCCACCTCGACCCGGATGAATTACAGTGTCTGATGAGCGGTCATCCTAAGTTTATTTTCAACAAAGGCCGCCGCGGATGGGGGCTGGATGCCCTGCATCAGTACGCGCCTGAGTATCGCGGACGTTTTCGTCTGCACTGGGTTGCCGTTCAGCGTGAACACCTGGTCTGGAGCAGCGACGCCGATTGCGACATTCAGAATCTGCTTGCCAGTACCATGGACAACGCCGAGCGCGTCCGGTTTGATCATCGCTGGCAGGCATTGGAGCTCGACGAAAGCTGGCTGCCCGTGCCGCTACACCCGTGGCAGTGGCAGCAGAAAATTGCCATTCACTTCCTGGCGCAGCTGGCGCGCGGTGAGATGGTGGAGCTGGGCGAATTTGGCGATGAGTATCTGGCGCAGCAGTCCCTGCGCACGCTCACCAACGCCAGTCGTCGCGCGCCGTTTGACATCAAGCTGCCGCTGACCATCTACAACACCTCCTGCTATCGCGGCATTCCGGGCAAATACATTGCCGCCGGGCCGCTGGCCTCACGCTGGCTGCAGCAGCAGTTCGCCTCTGACGCCACGCTGATTCGCTGCGGCGCGCAGGTACTGGGTGAACCCGCCGCCGGATATCTGTCGCATCCGGGCTATGCCGCATTACCTAAAGCGCCCTACCGCTATCAGGAGATGCTGGGGGTGATCTGGCGCGAGAATCCGTCCTGTTATTTAGAAGACGGTGAACAGGCGGTGCTGATGGCGGCGCTGATGGAAACCGATAACGCCGGGCGTCCGCTGATCGACGCGTGGATTAAGCGCTCGGGGCTAAGCGCCGACGCGTGGCTGGAAAAGCTGTTCGACGCGACAGTGATCCCGTTCTATCACCTGCTCTGCCGCTACGGCGTGGCGCTGATCGCCCACGGTCAGAACGTGACGCTGGTGATGAAAAACTACGTGCCGCAGCGCATCCTGCTGAAGGATTTCCAGGGTGATATGCGTCTGGTGGACGAAGATTTCCCGCAGGCGCAGAGCCTGCCGGCGCAGGTGAAGGACGTTACGGCACGTCTGAGCGCGGATTACATCATCCACGACCTGCAAACCGGCAACTTTGTGACGGTGCTGCGCTTTATCTCGCGTCTCACCCTGCAATGCGGCGTGAGCGAAATCCGTTTCTATCAAATCCTGGCGGGGGTATTGCGCCGGTATATGGCTGCGCACCCCGAGCTTGCGGAACGTTTCGCGATGTTCGACCTGTTTAAGCCGCAAATTATTCGCGTGATCCTCAACCCGGTCAAACTGACCTTCTCCGAGCATGACGGCGGCAGCCGCATGCTGCCGAACTACGTTACCGACCTTGATAACCCTCTTTTTCTGGCCTCCCAGGAGTCAGCGCAATGAAAACCTATGATTTCATCGGCATTGGTATTGGCCCGTTTAACCTCAGCATCGCCGCCCTGGCCGAAGGGCTGGACGGTTTTAGCTCGCTGTTCCTTGAGCGCAAGCCGCACTTCTCCTGGCACCCGGGGATGATGGTGCCGGACTGCCACATGCAGACCAGCTTCCTGAAGGATCTGGTCAGCGCCGTGGAGCCGACCAACCGCCACAGCTTCCTGAACTACCTGGTGCAGCGTAAAAAGTTCTACCGCTTCCTGACCACCGAACAGCGCACGGTGTCTCGCGAAGAGTTTGCCGATTACCTGTGCTGGGCGGCAGAAAACCTCACCAACCTCGCCTTCAGCCAGCAGGTGCAGCAGGTGAGCTTTGATGAGACACGCGGTCTGTTTGAGGTCGTGACCCAGCGGGATCGGTTCTTTGCCCGCCACGTCTGCGTGGGGATTGGCAAACAGATTAACCTCCCGGATTGCGTGACGGTGCAGGACGACACCTGTTTCCACGCCAGCGAGATGATGCTGCGCACGCCAAATTTAGCGGGCAAGCGCGTGACCGTCGTCGGTGGCGGCCAGAGCGGTGCCGACCTGTTCTTAAATATCTTCCGCGGGGAATGGGGCCAGCCGCTAAGCCTGAACTGGGTGTCGCGCCGTAACAATTATAACGCGCTGGATGAAGCCGCCTTCGCCAACGAGTACTTCACGCCGGAGTATGTGGACAGCTTCTCAACGCTCGGCGAAGAGGCCCGTCGTCAGATGCTGCACGAGCAGAAGATGACCTCTGACGGCATTACCACCGAGTCCCTGCTGGCAATTTACCGCGCCATGTATCACCGCTTTGAGGTGCTGCGTGAAAAACCGTGGGCGCACCTTTTGCCGTCCCGCTCGGTGACGTCACTGGCGCGTCAGGAAAACGGTCAGCGTCTGAGCATACAGCATCATCTCGACGGCGGTCGCGAACAGCTGGATACCGACGTGGTGATCTTTGCCACCGGTTACCGCGCCGTGCAGCCTGCGTTCCTTGCCCCGCTGTCTCACCGCCTGCATCTGGATACGGACGAAGCCTTCTGCATCAACAACGATTTCACCCTCGAATGGGACGGCCCGCAGAGCAACCGCCTGTTTGCCGTCAATGCCGGGATGCACCGTCTCGGCATTGCTGAACCCCAGCTCAGCCTGATGGCCTGGCGTGCCGCACGCATTCTTAACCGCGCGCATCCTGACGAGCCATTTGAGCTGGCTACCACACCCGGCGTTATCCACTGGCGCACCACCGCCAGCCAGGACAGCAGCCCGGTTTTTAACGCGTTAGAGAAAACGACCGAGTACTGACACACACAATCAGGATCAACATAACAATGAAACGTTCTCATCTTTGGGTTTTAAATCCTTGCTTGCTTGCAATACTTTCTACCTCTGCGTGGGCGGAAGAACAAAAGGAAGAAAATATCGTGGTCTCCGCCAGCCGTGCACACCGCAGCGTGGCCGAGATGGCGCAGACCACGTGGGTTATTGAACGGTCTGAAATTGAGCAGCAGGTTCAGGGCGGAAAGGAGATTAAAGAAGTCCTGGCGCAGCTGATCCCGGGCATGGACGTTAGCAGCCAGGGGCGTACCAACTACGGTATGAACCTGCGCGGCCGCTCGATGATGGTGATGGTGGACGGCGTGCGCCTGAACTCCTCCCGCAGCGACAGCCGCCAGCTCGACTCCATCGATCCGTTCAACATTGACCGTATCGAAGTGATCTCCGGCGCCACGTCCCTCTACGGCGGCGGCAGCACCGGCGGCCTGGTGAACATCGTCACCAAAAAAGGCCAGCCTGAGGCCGAAGTTGAGTTCCAGACCGGAGCAAAAAGCGGCTTTAACAGCCACAACGACCACGATGAGAACGTGTCGGCGGCGGTCAGCGGCGGCAACGACAACGCCTCGGGTCGTCTGTCGGTGTCGTATCAGCGTTACGGCGGCTGGTATGACGGCAACGGCGACGAGGTGATCATTGATAACACCCAGACCGGCTTACAGTATTCCGACCGTATTGATGTGATGGGGACCGGCACCCTCAACATTGACGAACACCAGCAGCTTCAGCTCACGACGCAGTACTATAAGAGCGAGTCCGACGGCAAGCATGGCCTGTACCTCGGGAAAAACTTCTCGGCGGTCACGGGCGATGCGACTGCCTATAACAAAGGTAATCTCGATTCTGACCGTATACCGGGTACCGAGCGTCATCTGATTAACCTGCAATACTCCAATACCGACTTCTGGGGCCAGGATCTGGTTGCGCAGATTTACTATCGTGACGAAAGCCTGACCTACTACCCCTTCCCGACCCTGACCAAAGGCGTCGTGAGCAGCATCGGTGCATCGCAGCAGAAAACCGATTTTTACGGCGGCAAGCTGACGCTGAACAGCAAACCGGTGGATGATTTAACCCTGACCTGGGGTGTGGATGCCGACCATGAAACCTTCGATGCCAATCAGCAGTTCTTTGATCTGAGCAAAGCAGCGGCGAGCGGCGGCATGGAGCTTGATAATGCCTATAACGTGGGCCGCTACCCGGGTTACAGCATTACCAACCTCGCCCCGTTCCTGCAGGCCAGCTACGACATTGACGCCATCACCCTGAGCGGCGGCGTGCGCTACCAGTACACCGAAAACAAGGTGGACGATTTTGTGGGTTACGCCCAGCAGCAGGCCATTGCTACCGGGAAAGCCACCTCCGCAGACGCGGTGCCGGGCGGGAAAACCGATTACAATAACTTCCTGTTTAACGCCGGGATCCTCGGTCGTCTGACCGAACAGCAGCAGCTGTGGTTTAACTTCTCCCAGGGCTTTGAAATTCCGGATCTGGCGAAGTACTACGGTTCCGGCACCTATCAGCTGGTGGATGGTCACTATCGCCTGCTGAACAGCGTGAACGTGAACGACTCGACGCTTGACGGCATCAAGGTCAACGCTTACGAGCTGGGCTGGCGCTACACCGGCGATAACCTGCGTACCCAGGTCGCGGCGTACTACTCGCTCTCGGACAAAACGATCACCATCAACAAGACGGACATGACCATCAACCTCGAAGACGACAAGCGTCGTATCTACGGGATTGAAGGCCAGGTGGACTATTTCTTCACCGACAGCGACTGGAGCACGGGCGCGAACTTTAACGCCATTAAGTCTGAAACCCGCGAAAACGGTAAATGGGAGAAGCTGACGGTAGACAGCGCCAGCCAGTCAAAAGCCAGCGCATGGGTCAACTGGGCACCGGGCGACTGGACCCTGCGCGTGCAGAGCACGCAGACCTTTGACGTGTCAGATGCGGACGGCAAGAAGATCGATGGCTATAACACGGTCGACTTCCTGGGCAGCTACGCCCTGCCGGTGGGTAAAGTGAGCTTCAGCGTGGAAAACGTGCTGGACAAAGACTACACCACCGCCTGGGGTCAGCGCGCGCCGGGGCTGTATAGCCCAACCTACGGTGCACCAGGTTTGTATACCTATAAAGGCCGTGGCCGTACGTTTGGTCTGAACTACTCCGTACTGTTCTAATCCTGTGCGCCGCCTGCGGGCGGCGCAATTTGCTGCGTAATTTCAGCACGAATTTGCTATAAAATCAGCGATTTGCTGAAATTGTCGGCAAACGAACGAAAAGTACGTTTTCCCCCTTTGACAAGACGAACTGAGGTCGCTACTATTCGCCTCGTTCACACGATTCCTCTGTAGTTCAGTCGGTAGAACGGCGGACTGTTAATCCGTATGTCACTGGTTCGAG